>CAMUMB010000019.1 GCA_947089915.1 uncultured Caryophanales bacterium
TAATATCTTTTTCATCTAGTGTTGATGATTTTCCATAAAACTTTTCACACTATCTCGTTTATATTCTTTAAACTCAATCAACTCTCCGTTTAAATCACTGTAAAAGCTTTCATAGTTCAATTTGCACTCGTTTGTTATATCTACATAATGTCTAAAATCTTCTATATCGTTTAAATTAAGATAAATGGTAGTAGGGGACTTAAGATTTTGTGAATAGAGATATCGACGTTTCCCCCACAATCTTTGGTCGATATCTTTTGTCATATATTTACTCATATAACCTACTACATTTATATTTTTTACTGGAAATATGGAAGAATAGCCTTTATGCCAATATTTTATATCAAAACATTTTTTTCGTTGCTTTTCAGTCATTTTTTCTAATTGCTTTTCAGTGAATTCTTTTTGTGGTATAATTATGTCGCAATCTTCTTTTATATCTAAGTTTGTTAATAGGTGATAATGAACGGCACCCCGTTTTTGAAATTCGGGAACACAGATATATTTGAAGTTGCTTTTTTTTCGTTTTATACTTCGTATACAGTTTGCGAATTTTTTATTTGATATTGATACGTCTGTAATATTTTCAGCATATGTTAATGTTATAAATGTTTTGAATTCTGTTTCGTTTGATTTTACTATTCTCTGCAATTGTGATTTTGATCTTCGGATATTTTTTTCTTCTATTTTTTTTAATTCTATTTTTTTATTTTGTTTTTTTGTTAATAAATCAGTATCAATGTTGGATATGTCTTTCAACTCTTCTCCCCCACTCTCTTCTATTTCTTTTAAAGCCATTTTTTGAATACAGTAGTTTTTATCTTTCATTCTTTCCAAATTTTTATCGGCTTTTTCGACAATACCTGGAAAGGTATATATTTGATAGTAATCTCCACATTGAATTAATTTAATATTTGCATTTTTTATATTTGTCCGAGATATGAGACTACTATCAAGTAATACGCGTCCGGGTGTTTCACACCCGTTCGCTTCCGTCAACTGCTCTATTCTATATTCTCTAATATCTCTTTGAAATCGCCTATTTTCTTCCTTTGTATAATAACGAGTTTTGCTAGAACGTGTATAAATTCCCATAGAGTTGGTAACATTTAAAAAAGAAATTTTTCTTTTTTAAAGCAATTCAATTATAAAAAAGGTCGAAATCGTCAACTCTTGCCAAAGGCAAGCATATCCTCACTTTGCATACGCAAAGTTCCGGTATCCGTTTGACTATTTCTTCCCTTTCGCGCCAACGGGGACCCCAAGAACTTGGGTTACCCCTTGTGGCTCGCTAAACATTGAAGAACTAGCAAATTCGATATCTTTATACTTTTCGATTTTCTTATATGTGTCATAAGCTTCGCGTATTTTCTTTGAATGAACAAAGAAGAAGAAGCCTGTCCACTTTGTAAATGTATCTTTTTCTTCATTATAATAAATTGCCTCAGTACGTCTTACCAATGTAATGCAACCGAAGAACGTTTTCGGAATATAGACAAAATGTGTTTGACTTCTAAGCGGCTTTGCTATTTCACTAAAAACTTGTGCTGTTCCAATAAGAGCTTTTTTTTGCTTTCTCTGTTGGCATATTTCTCCTAACATTTCGGCGGGTACGTCTTTACTTTCTTTATTGCTCCACCATGTTTTTATTTCGTCAATTACATTTACTACACCAAATATTCCATTATTCTTTTCTATTAATTCTTTCCAATGGTTCAATTCCCCATCTTCGTACTTATAGCACATATTGGTATAAATCTTTAAACTAGGGTATTTTCTTTTCCATTCTTGGAGCAAATAAACCACTGTTATTGTTTTACCGGCTCCTTGTTTGCCACATACCATATGTATACCATATTCGCCAAATGCGTTAGGGTTTAATGTAAGCTTGTCATATATAAACTGTTTCGGAAATGATACAAAGATTTTATGAAAGAAACCTTCTTTTGATAAATTTTGATTGTATCGTCTTTCAATGACATAAGAGATATCATTATATGTAAAATAAAAGTTATTGTTTCTTTTTTTAGGTTTTATATGTTCAAAAAAACGATATTTGATATAGAAATAGCCAAATGATAGTAGAAGTATGAATGCTAACATTACAATCGGATATATTAAAAACGAAAGCATTTTTATGATAGAAAATATTGTTTTTAATATTGTGTCAAATATTGAAGATATGTCAAACATTATCCCACCACCTTATGATATATCCAACTGATAATATTCATAAACACACCAAGATACTTTGCACTATATAAGAAAATCAAACATGCTATCATAAAATCGATTGGAAAGAAATAGTATACAATATTCACTAAATTTTGTATTGCTCCATTTTTAAAGAATTCAACTAATTCTGTTGGAAGTCCTATTTGAAATGGCAATATTGAAAATAATACTATTAATATCGAAACACCTAAAGTAGCTTTCAAGATTGTATTAGCCATTAATTACCACCCCCAAAGTAAGACCTTACATATCCTATTGTTTTTGGTATTGTAAGAAGACTTATTCCCAAATATATAAAGAAATTTAATATTGGTCTATATTGTTCATATGCGTTTAAAAATTCGTCGCTAAATAAATTATATTGTGTACCGCCCAAAAATGAGAAATCTATTGTTAAGCTAGGTTTTGGTCGATTAGTTTTATCATACTTAAATGAGCCTAAAATATCGCCCAACTGCCCTATAATCGGTAGTCTATTATTTATTAAATTTATAAACGGGTCTAAAAGTTTATTCTTTGTATCAGTAATGCCGTCAACAATGTTACCTAAAATATCATTATCTTCAATGTAAGTTGGTGGCTTATTGTCTTCTGTTGGCATATCAGGTAAATCAGTTATAACACCGTCAGAAAGATTTTTGTCATATATATAATCAACATTGTAATATACATATATATAATCAGTTTTGTTTTGAGGTGGTTGTAAAATATAACTAGATAAATCTAACTCAAATTCTCTGTAATAATTGTTCTTCCAACAATCATATGAATTATCTTCACAATAAAATTTTTCTGCATATTTGCTAAAATCTTCAACAAATTCATAGTAATAATTTTGGTATGTATTTGTTTGATATTCAGTATATGAACTTTTATATTCGCCAGTCCAATTATAATAGCCAAACTTACCTGTTATGCCATATAATTGAGCCGTATTACATTCATATATACCTGTGCCAACAATGCAATTGACGCCACTTGGCAACTCGTTTAATTCATATGCTGTTATAAAAAATTCACTAGGATTACCACCATAATAGCGAATTGTAAATTTTTCTTTCCCATACTTTATAAAATCTCTTATATCTATTTTTTCAAAATATTTATAAGTTTTTCCATTTATCACAGGACTTATTACACCAGTCATAATATAATTATCGGAAGCAATTACTTCTCCAGTTGCTCTGTCTGTAATTCTTGCAAATATTTGCCCATCGTAATACACTTTTTTAGCAAAATAACTATTTGTTATTTCTGTCCAACTATTCGCATTATATAAAGAATATTCATACTTATATTTACTTGTATCAAATATACTAAAACCAATTCCAACATATGTTATACCTTCAGTATTTCTTTGTTCAAAGTTTATTTTTGGTGTCGGTTTTGAATTATCAATTATTATTGTTTGTTTATCATTAGATAATAATCTTATATCTGTATAAAGTAATTCATAAGGCTCAGTTAATGTTATGGTACTTGATTGACTACTAATTACATGCTCCCACCAATTCAAATAATTATTCCACATTCCCAAATTACTTCCGCCACTGCTCCATTCTTTTTTTGTTATATCATATTCAATATGATAATAATCAGCTTTAGGACTAATATTGTATGTTCCGTTTAAGTCATTATCATTTGTTGTTTTATAAAAATCTTCTGTATCGTTTTTAAAATATTTTATATATATTTTATTTTGAGATGTATTTTTAGTTATATAAAGCTTATCATATCCCTCTACACTGGCTTTTGGAACTATAAATGTAGTTCCATCTAACAATTTTTTTTCTTGCGGATTTGTTGAAATAACACTACCGTCCCAATAGAATAAATTTCGATTATTATTATTATAATCTGTAACATTATAAGACAAATCAAAATTTCTTAGATAAATCTTATTACTAGATAATTGAATTTCATAATTTTTAGTTGTTTTTATTAATTGCCATTTTGTACCTATTTGATAATAAACATTAACGTTTGTATCATTAATAATACTTAAATAATTATAAAGTTCAGTCCCATGTGTTGAAATAGTTAACTTAGTATTTATATTTCCATTAAATGTATATAAAAATGTCTGACCACTACCACCATAAAAGGCCTTAAATATAATATAATTTTCGTTTGTATCGGGCAAATCGGGAAAGCTATCTCCTTTTGTATTTGATAGTGCTTTTGCTTGTCCTATAAAATTAGGTAAAAACATTATACTAACTATAGCAATTGATATTAGTATTATTTTTTTCATTTTATCAACTACTTTCTAAAAAATCATTTTCTATGATTTCTATATTTTTGATATTTTTATCAAATATCGATATAATCGTAAATAGCATCATTTCAATGTTATTGAATATGTCTATTACTTCTTCATTTTTCTTTTTATAACTTACATTGTATTGTCTTTTCATTTATTAACTTCTCCATTCCCACAAAGAAGAAGTAATCTTCTTGTTTGTTATGCTTTACGAATAGCAGACATAACCATGTTGTATCCTTTTTTAATTAGCATTGGTGCTATTTTTACAGAAGCAACAACTCCCATAATAGCAATAACTGTTGGCAATACAACTGAAGTATCAATTGTACTAAAATCAAATACTGAAGTTGCTGTAGTTGCGTCGGTTAATAGATTTAACATTTTATTCACCACCTTTCAATCAAAACAAAGAGTGTCCAAAGAAATAATCAAAGCATTTTATACCTATACCAATCATTTTTAGAAATAAGAACATTTCTAATATTGCTTTGATACTTTTTAGTACTTCTAATACTTCATTATCCATAAGAACACCCTTTCTTTATATATAAAAGCATTCGCTTTTATAACTAATTAGAGGAAGTTAGTTCTTTACTAACTTCGACATTAGGAGCGGTGTGAATAGGATTTGAACCTACATAATAAGATGAATTAGTCTTATACTTTACCGTTAAGCTATCACACCATTTTAGGGCTATTGCCCTTATTCTTTGATTATTGATATAATTCTTGATAACTTTCCTTTTTTATTTTTTTTAGAATTTTCATTCATTTTTTCTTTTGAAATTCTTGTAGAATAATAAGGAATGATTTCTTGAAATTTATGTTTTTCGGAATTATATTTTTGTATTGATATTACTTTCCAACCACTATTATTGATTTGTCCCACGTCTAGAAACATGTGTTTTAGAAATCGAAATATGACTTCGCCATTTGGCTTTTGGTATGTTACTAGATATGGCTCTGTATGATTATAGTTCCACATTTTCAATTTTTGTTAAAACATATTTTGCGCCGTTTTTTGTATCTTGTAAATCAATATCAATATGGCTTACTTTTCCGACTTTGCAGAATGGTTTTAATTTTTCGATATGATTACCTACTTTAAAACATTCTTTGATTGCTCCACCTACGTGAACGTCTGAGTCGTCTGAGTCAATGCGATACATTATTTTAGTCATTTCTGTGACTACTCCTGTTTCGTTATTTGTGATTTTCATAAAATCTAATGACAAGATTTCTGCGTTAATATTTTTCATTGTCTTTGCTCCTTTCTTTAGCTCATTTTGAACTAACTACACATATTATAGCTCATTATGAGCTGTATGTCAATAGCTCAAAACGAACTATAGTAAAATATTTTCATGAGGTGTAAAAATGAATAGACTAAAAGATTTACGCGAAGATAAAGATTTATTACAAAAGGATATTTCTAAAATTTTAAATATTGCTCAAAGAACTTATTCCGGTTATGAAACTGAAACTAGAGAAATGTCATATGAATTATTAAAAAAAGTTGCTTTATTTTACAACACTTCAATAGATTATATTTTAGGTTTAACTAATGAAAAAAAACCTTATCCTCGAAAAGTAAAGAAAGATATATAACTGCTTGTATAGGGTTTATATATAAATCACAGAAAGGAGAATAAAAATGAATTTAAAAGATATTGATATAGAAAAATTAAAAGAAAAATATTATGAGAAATATCCAAAATTACCAGATATTGACTGTTATGGAACTAAAGAAGATTTATCGTATGAGATAATGAGAGCCAGTATTCAAATATCATTTCAAATAATTGAAGAACTTCTAGCAATGTTAAATGAAAAAAATTCTAGTGCGGATTAATTCGCGCGGTGTGGGGCCCGCGCTCCACTAAAAAAATGCCCTAAACGGGCATTTTCAGTGCTATATTATGAAAACTTACGAGTTACGTCAATATACATTATAGAAAGTTATAAAAAGGAGAAAAAAGAATATGCTTGAGGATATTTTTAAGAAAAATGGATCATCTATATCGGTATTGTATTAATCGCTATATGGGCAATTACTATTCTAACAATTATGTTATCCATAATTAGTAAGTCATCAATACTAGGAACATAAAATTTATCTTACAACCATATTATGGACTATTTTTAATCTGTTATGTATAATCTATCATGTGCTAGAATCATTTTAGATGGACAACTTATCAGTTAAAATTTTAAAAAATGCTCACAATTCATCATTATAGTTTGTAGATGAGTAATAGAGTAGTTTTATGATAAACTACCCTTCTACTCTCTTTTTTTATTTTTTGAAAAAGGGGAGTCGCATTATAAAATAAAATGTCGAGTTATTATAAAATTCCTATTATCTAATATCTTAGTGCAACCTAAAACAAATTTTGAATCAAAATAGGGGAAGTGAAAACAAATAATTAGGTTATGATTAATATTTTTAAATAATTAGTCCCCTACTTTAATTAAAAAAATACAAGTTTAACCTTGTACTTTAAGCAACTTTACGAGATTGAATTTCTGCAATTTTCTCAAATACTTCTGCAGCATTGGCTTCACTGATTTCTGTATATCCTAGTTCTTTTAATGCTTGTACTTTAATCGTATTGAGTTCCATTGTACGACTCATTTTTTCTTCCATTTTATGTTCGATTTGATTGATGAATCGACGGTGTGATTCCGCAATTTTTTGTTTAGAAACTCCCCCACCATTATATAATGTCATAGCGGAGAACATAATACTTTCAAACATAAATTGTTCTTCTTCATCAAATACATATTCTAAGGGTTTAATAAAACCAGTTGATTTTGCTACGTAACCTAGTATATATTTTAATTCTTTTGAAGTTTCCATTGCTTGAATAAAGTGATATAAATAAAGGTAAGCATAGTAAGTATCTCCACTACTTTCTGTATCATCTTCCAAATTTTCTTTTAGAAGCCCGATAATATTAGATAATAGCTCTTTTTGTTTTTTTCCAAGACCGTTATAAATAGTAGATGCATCAGTTGCCACCTCTGGCTTCATGGTATTTTCAAATAAAGAATTGATCCGAGATTCTACGCTTAAAATATAATCGGTATCTACTTTAATTGTATTTAATTCATCAGCAGACTTAATTCCTAATAAATTTAACAATAAAACCTTTTTATCCTTTGGCCACTTATTGATATCATCTAATTCTAAATAATTATAAATCATTTGCCTAGATACACCTAAAAATTTAGCTAGTTTTACTTTTGATATACCTAATTCATGTAATATTTCATTTAATAATTCCATATATCATAAAACCTCCTACTATCATTTTAGTCATTTTACTGTGTAATGTCAAGTGTAAAGCAAAAGTATACCTATAAATACCAAAGTTTTTCTCCATTTTTGTGTACTTCTTTGATAATTCCGCCACCTAGGCACTCTTCATCTTGATAAAAAACACAAGCTTGTCCTGGTGTAACTGATTTTACTAGTTGTGGGTAAGATACTAAAATTTCTCCATTTTCTAAAAATTCTAACTTTACAGCATTATCGGGTTGGCGATATCTAAATTTCGCACTACATTCAATTGGTTTATTTTTACCAATCCAATTGACCATTTCGACAAGACAAGAATCACTGAAAAGATATGGATTTTCTTCTCCTTCCGCAACATATAACACATTGCTAGAAAGATCTTTTCCAACGACAAATAATCGATCTAGATTACCACCTAAGTTAAGTCCTCTTCTTTGTCCAATTGTATAATACATAAGTCCTATATGCTCACCAACTGTTTCTTTTGTTTCAATATTTATAATATTACCAGGCGTATTTGGAAGGTAGTTTTTTAAAAAGTTGGTAAAGTTACGCTCTCCAATAAAACAAATACCTGTTGAGTCTTTTTTATGGGCTGTAATTAAATCATATTTTTCTGCAATTGCACGTACTTCTGATTTTTCCATATCTCCGATTGGAAATAAGACATTGGATAATTGCGTATTCGATAGTTGGGAAAGAAAATAAGTTTGGTCTTTATTATTGTCAACACCACGTAATAGTTTTCCATTTTCTATTCTTGCATAGTGTCCTGTTGCAATATAGTCTGCTCCTAATTTAAGTGCTTCTTTCGCAAACATATCAAATTTAATATATTTATTACACATGATATCGGGGTTAGGAGTTCTACCTTTTTTTAATTCCTCTAAAAAATAGGTAAAAACATAATCCCAATATTCTTTTACAAAATCAACGCGGTGTAATGGAATATTCAATTTTTGACAAACTGCTAATGCATCATTATAGTCCTGTTCTTGGGGACAAATATCATTTTGAAGCGTTGGATTACCCAATATATCATTATTGATACTACTATCCCAATTGCGCATAAATAATCCAATTACTTCATATCCTTGCTCTTTTAAGCGGATGGCAGCAACACTACTGTCGACTCCCCCACTCATACCAATGACTACTTTTTTCATAAATATCACCAAAATTCTATATCCATTATACCATAAAAAACAGAGCTTAGTCTGTTATTTTACGACATGAAGTAATTGTTTTAAAAAGTAAGGTACTGCAAATGTCTCATAAAGCGATGTGATAAGTAGGGTTATTACTACTATTACAAGAACACTTAAATAGGGATTCATTAGTGATTTCAAATGAATTGTTTTTTTCTTTATGATGGAATTTAGTAGATAATAAGAAAATTTAATGGAATAAATTGTCAATAAGGTAAAGACAATCAAATTAATCAAATGATGAGGAAAAATATAGATAACTGCGTATAAAACACCTTTGAATTTATATTTCAGAATGAAGGACGCAATCGAAAATCCAATCATAAAAGATTTTGTAAAATATAGAAATAAAACAATGGGAATTCCAATGATAGAAATACCAAGTATCCAAATTACAGATGAAAAACTAAGATGAGACACTAAAGTGTTTTTGATTGCATCTACATAATTTAATTTACCATTTTGTATATTATTGATAAAATTTTCAATATAAGATTGTACTAGATTTTGATCCGTTTTGGAAATAATTGTGATAAAGATAGACCCAAAGATGAGTCCAATTAGTGAAATTCCACTTAAAAATAGTATGATTCTTTTATTTGCTTTTGCTTTTTCTTTTAGCTTGTCCATTACTTTGTTCATATTGCCACCTCTAATGAAGCATATGAGATAAAAATTAAAATATTCCAATTTTGGATATTTTATTGTATAATAGTTTTGTTGAGGTGAACAAGATGAAAAAGAAAACAAAGAAGAAAGTGAATGTACAAAGAATTATCGCAATTATTTTATTGATTGCAATGATTGGAATGTATCTATCTTCTATATTAATATATATGTAAAGCAAAAGAAGACAACCGTCTTCTTTTATAAATGGGTTACATTTCGATGTAATGCCTGATTGATTCCGTTTCCTAATACATCACTTAAATTCTGCATGACGAAATCTACTTCTTTCGGTGTAACCATTAAATTATATCCAATTGGTGTTAATACTTCATTGATAAGTACTTTGGTCTCTTCTTCATTAAAATTTCCAAGAATTCCAAACAATTCTTTTTTTTCTTCTTCTTTGATGTTAATTTCTTGTTTTAAATAGTTTACTTGTCCATATACCATTTTATGCATGGGATTATTAGCAAAATCTTTTTGAAAAGCATAAAATTTATGTAAAAACTGTAATGTATCATTCACAACAGTAACTGCATCCACTACTGTAGGAACGCCGATTGCAATTACAGGAATACCCAATATTTCTTTACTAATTTCTTTACGACTATTTCCAATTCCACTTCCTGGATGAATTCCTGTATTACTCATTTGAATGGTTTGATTAATACGAGTGATGGATTGACTCGCCAAAGCATCCACTACAATTACAAAATCGGGTTTTGCTACTGCAATTACACTTTGAATAAGATCACTTGTTTCAATTCCTGTTTCCCCCATTACCCCTGGAGCAATCGCACAAACAGGCCTGAATCCTTCTTCTGGTGTATCTAAGAGAAATAAGTGATTGGTTACTAAAATTTGATCAATGGTAAGAGGACCTAAGGCATCTGGTGTCGATTTTCGATTGCCAAGACCGACTACTAAGCATTGTGCATCTTCTTTCAAATTTTCCTTTATCAATAACTCTTTTAAATTTTTTGTAAATACTTGTTTTATTTCTTGTCTATTTTGATAATCACTAATATCTTTGAATTCAATCGTAATATAATCTCCTGCTTTTTTGTGAATCGATTCTGCTGATTTGGAATCTAGTGTTATTTTTGTTACTTTAATATTTTCTTGTTCATGAGTAATTTCTTCGATTCCTGTTCTATCTTCTACATTCTCAATTGCTTCTACTGCCAAATCCGTTCTAATCTGATATTTACTTAAATCAATTTCATGATTCATATTATCACCCTATTATATTTTTCCCAAAACGAAGTTTTTATTGCATTTTTTTCTAAAATTTGCTAGAATAGAATAGATTAGTGATGACATGGAGGTGAGATTATGCCAAATATGAAAAATGCAAAAAAAGCGGTAAAGACAATTGCTAAGAGAAAAGTAAACAATAATGATTATAAAGCAAGTATGAAAACTGCAATTAAGAATGTTGAAAAAGCAATTGCTTCTAAGGATAAAGCAAAAGCTGAAGAAGCATTACATGTAGCGATTAAAAAAATTGACAAGGCATGTGCAGCTGGTGTTGTTACTGCAAACTATGTAGCTCGTAATAAATCACGTTTAACCATTAAAGTGAATTCTATGGAATAATTTTCCTTTCCATTTATACAAAAGTGATAGAAATATCATTTTTTTGTTTTGAAAAATTTATTTTATGATATAGTTATTATAGGTGGTTCTATGAAAAAATTAGTTACAACGATTATATTGCTTGGAATTATTTATTTACTCTATACATATCGTAATCCTATTATTCAGTATATAATGATTCATTTTGTTTATCAAGATTCTTTGGAAGTACAAAAATCGAATTCTTATATGCGACCTCAAGATTGGCTATATGTTCAAAAAACTGATAATTTTTATCCGAATGATAAACAAGATATTTTAAACTTATTTTATACTGCTTTAGATGGTGGTTGGAGTGAAGTTACCTTCTATTGTGAGGAAAAATATCCTAATTGTATGAATGATGTAACCGCAATGACAAAAAAAGGGAATGCAACTTTATCAAATATTAATAATTTTGTAGTTACATATAATGCCTATAATCGTATTTATGTAGATATGAATTCATTTGGACGTGTTAATATTCGATTTGAACGTTTATATACAGAAGATGAAAAAAGACAGATTGCAGAAAAAGTAAGTGAATTATATGAACAATTATTATCAACTTCAATGTCTACCCAAGAAAAAATAAAAACAGTACATGACTATATTATTAATCATACAGTATATGATCAAGCGCATGCGGATCAATTTAAAAATAATGAAGATATAACGATTTCTACTTCTAATACAGCATATGGTCCTCTATTTACAGGAAAGGCAGTCTGTGGTGGCTATACAGATGTGATGGCTTTGTTCTTGGATAAAATGGGAATTCCAAATTATAAGATTTCAAGTGATACCCATATTTGGAATTTAGTTTATATTGATGGCGAATGGAAACACTTGGACTTGACTTGGGATGATCCTGTCGTAAATAATGGTTCTATCAATACATTGCAACATAACTATTTCTTAATTTCTACGGAAAATCTAGAAAAGGAAGATAAAACAGAACATACTTTTGATAAAACGATTTATTTAGAGGCAAAATAAAAGTGAGAAAAAACTCACTTTTTTGTTACTGTACCTTTTTTTAATTTCCATTATTATTTTTGTGGTTCAATATAATTGTTTAAGTATTCCAATGCCTCATCAAATGTACTAACACCTACAATTTCAATTTCATAATCTAAGTCATTTTTGAGTTGTACTGCTTCTTCGTAATTTTTACCATTTGGAACAAAGAAAAGATCTGCTTTTGCTTTTTCTGCTCCTTTTAATTTATACTTTACACCCGCAATTTCACCTACAGTTCCATCTACATCAATTGTACCTGTTCCTACGATTTTTTTACCTTTAGTGATATCCTCTTTTACAAGTTGATTATAGATTGCAAGTGTCATCATAAGACCTCCAGAAGGGCCTGATTCTGATGATTTAAAATGAAATTTAATCTGAGGTTCTGTTTCAATTTCATGCTTTTCTGTTATCATAAGACCTACCATTTTTTTATCCTCATAGGCAATTACTTTAGCGGACACTTCTATTTCATGCTGATTTCTTATTACTGTAAAAAAAATAGTATCTCCAATCTCATGTGTTTGAATGATTGGATTTAATTCTGATTTGCTAGAAATGGAAATTCCGTTTACTTTTATAATCTCATCGCCTACTTTTAAATTGGTGTCAGCAAGTGGATCGATATAAGTAATATAGAGCTGAGTGCTCTTTATTTGTACCTGTTTTCCTGCCTTTCCAAAGGATACTATTATCGCATTTTGATTGGCTTCTTCTAATTGTAGATGGTCTCTAAAATAGACATCTTTTGTATTCTCATTTTCCATAACTACTTCCTCTTTTTTTATAATGTCCCAATCTTTTTTTAATTTTGAAATGAGTAAAGTAGGAATGGTTGCTTTTAATTCTGACACATAAGCTAAATGAAATGATCCTTTTGCATTATATCCATTTTCTACTTCGATGCGAGAAGAGATATCAATTGTTCCTCCTGGAGTTTCAATATAGTAAGGAAATTCAAACGTAAGTACAATCAATAATACGAAAAATAAAATGAAACCTTTACTATTTTCTTTTACGATTTGTTTTGCCTTTTGAAAAACTTGTTTGATCATAATCTTATCCTTTCTTTTTTATTTTATGATTATCTTTATTATTATATCATATAATTTATCAAGAAATAAGGTGTCTTATTATGAAAAAAATAGGTACAAGTATTCTCATTTTACTCCTCCTACTTTTTATTGCTTTTGAGATATTAACGGAATCGAAAACCATTATGGAATCTGTTGTTTTCTCTTTTCAAATTTGGCAAAATAATATATTTCCTTCTCTATTTCCTTTTTTTGTGTTATCCGAAATTCTAATTCATTATGGTTTTGTAGAATTGTTATCAGAAATTTTTAGATCCCTTATGTCAAAATTATTTTGTATGAAGGGAGAAGCTTCTTTTGTTTTTTTTATGAGTCTGGTTTCTGGTTTTCCAAGCAATGCAAAATATACAAGAGAACTTTACTTAAAGGGCATGATTAATAAGGAAGAAGCATCTAAATTACTCACATTTACTCATTTTTCAAATCCTCTTTTTATTTTAGGAACTGTTTCTATTTTGTTTTTAAAGAATAAGGAGGTAGGCCTTTTAATTCTACTTTGCCATTATGTTACAAATATTATTATCGGTCTTCTTTTTCGAAATTACTATAAAAGTGAGCATGAGAATAGTAAAGTATCTTTGAAACGAGCAATTTATGCGATGCATGAAAAAAGAATGCAAAATGAAAAAACATTTGGGCAAATGATTACTTCTGCCCTCACTAATAGTATACAAACATTATTATTGATACTTGGAACCGTTACTATGTTTTTAGTTCTTACAACAATTATTGATCATAACTTAAATTTGAATGCCTTATATCAAAGTACTTTAAACGGATTTATTGAAATGACACAGGGACTTAAGTATGTAAGTATGTTAGGAATTCCATTAAAAATTAAAAGTGTTTTGACTGTTATGATTTTGTCATTTGGCGGTTTTAGTGTACATATGCAAGTGATTAGTATTATCAGTGATACCAAAATAAAATACCTGCCTTTTTTGACTGCACGACTTTTACATAGTGCGATTGCTGGTATTTTAGTCTTTTTGTTATTTGATTTTTGGACTTGTTTTATCTGAAAAAACTATACTGTTGATGCTGTTCTTTTGTAATATCTGTTGGTGCTGGAATACGAGTTGGAATAGTTGTAAGAGAATTATTATATTGATATAAAATATGGATTCCATAATCTTTCTCTAACAATTTATTGGTAACTGGAATATCAATTTTTAAAATAGAATTATTCGTAAAAATTGATGTAGTTAGATTATTTTCATATACAGAAGTTTCTACTTGTCCAATTGTACTTCCTTCTGGGAGTTGCCATACATAATCATGATATTGAATACGATTATTTTCAATATCTAGGGACAGATTATAGCTATCATTTGTTCGATAGTTGAGTGTGATGCAAAATTTTCCACAACTAGTTATACTTTTTAATTTTAGGTCTTGAAAATCTTCGTTGATTTTTTTTGTTAGAATTCCTTGTTTCATCAATAATGTCGTTTGAAAATCCCCTTTAATATAGATTTCCCTAAGTGATATGATAATTTCAAATAATAAAACAATTACAACTGCGATTAAGCTAAATGTGACTGTAATTTCTATTAAAGTAAATCCCCTTTTTTTCATTTAAATTCTCCCTTCTGTTGCATTGAACGCTAAGGAAGTGATTGTCCCATCTATGAATTCTACAATAATCGTAGGGACTTCTATATTAGAATTGGATAAGCTTAATATATATTGATACATTTTCTCACTAAAGGGATTATTGTTTGTTTCTTGTAGCTGTTTTTTTAAATTTGTGAGATCTGCTTTGACTACAATCGCTTTTTTTACATTTGCCATCTGCATTAGTGCATCACAGTAAGCTTCCGAAGAAATGGTAAAGGAACATGATTCAATTTCCATATATTCATGTGTTTCTAGGTATCTTGTAATATTAGTACTATCTGTTCCTAGTAAATAAGAATTGATGTTTTTCACATAGAAAATACTTGGAATGGTATCTCTTTCGAAACTAATATCATAATTTTTCTTGATATTAGAAAATTGAACAAATAAATATATGAGTGTTCCAATTACAAATGTCGAGACTAATAAAGTTTCTATTAAGGTAAATCCCCTTCTATTTTTTTTCATAAGTTAACTCCTTTTTATTGTATTTATAACAAATCTATTATATAATATATTTAGGATAAATGCTAGTCCTAATTGAATAAAAAGGAATATAAAGGGGAAGTGAATCATGTTAAAAAAATTTGATTTTGAGAAAACACCAGTTGTAGAAATTGTCAATGATATTTTAGTAGATGCTAGCAAAAGAGGTGCGAGTGATATCCACTTCGACCCACTTGAAAAATATATGAAAGTACGTATTCGTATTGATGGAGCTTTAATTGATTATGCCGAGGTTCCAAATAGCATTAAGAAAAATTTAATCACACGTATTAAAATTATTTCTGGTATGAATATTACAGAGTCTAGATTACCACAAGATGGAGCAATTAAAGCTACCTTACAAGATGTAAACTTAGATTTGCGTGTTTCTTGCTTACCTATTTTAACAGGTGGTGGAAATGCAAATGAGAAAATCGTAGTACGTATTTTGGATTATAGTATGAGTTCAAGTGGACTTGAAACATTAGGTTTCAGTGAAAAAAATTATGAAAAAGTATTAAAAATGATTTCAATGCCAAATGGAATTATATTAGTAACAGGCGCAACTGGTTCTGGTAAATCTACGACTGTATACTCTATTTTGCAAAGACTCAATCGTGAAGATACCAATATCATTACAGTAGAAGATCCAGTCGAAATGAACATTGAAGGTGTTAACCAGGTACAAACAAATAGTGAAATTGGTCTTACTTTCGCAACCGCATTACGTTCTATTTTACGTCAAGATCCAAATGTCATCATGATTGGAGAAATTCGTGATACAGAAACAGCTCGTATTGCGGTACGTGCTTCTATTACAGGTCATATTGTATTATCGACTATTCATACAAATAGCTCTTTAAACACCATTGAACGTTTAATTGATATGGAAGTAGAACGTTACTTACTTGCAAGTGCTTTAACAGGTATTATTTCTCAAAAATTAGCCCGTCGTTTATGTCTACATTGTCGTACAAAAAAGAAAACCAATCAATATGAAAGAGATTTGTTTAAAAAAGTGCTCCATCGTGATATTGATGAAATCTATACAACGGAGGGTTGTGAAGAATGTGGGAATGGTTATAAGGGTCGTATTGCAATTCAAGAGGTACTTTTAGTCAACCAAGAAATTAAAGATGCAATTAGTAGTAATCTACCAAAAGAAAAATTAAGAGAATTGGTATACCGTGCCGATGTAACTACTTTATTAGAAGATGGACTTGAGAAAGTTGCAGAAGGACTTACCACTTTTGAAGAAGTGTTAAAATTAATTGAACTTGAAAATGATGATCGTAAAGATAGTGGTTCTTATGATCTGAAATCAGCTTTGGACTATACTTCTATTGCTCAAGAAAAATCACAAACAGAACCAGAAACTTATCAATCTTATGTTTCAGATTATGAAGAGAAACCTACTCCTAGTAAATCAATTTTAGAAACGACAGAATTAGATAAGGATGTGGATATCAGTAATGATTCATTAGATGAATTTTTAAGAAAAGTAAATGAAGAAAATTCTTTTACAGAGAAAAAATCTAATTTGGATAGTGAAGAAAAAATAAGCGAAGAGAAAATAGAAGAAAAACCAGTTATAGAAGAAGATTCTTACTCATTTGACGATGATGATCTAATGAATATGGAATTCTAAAAAAGATTGCAAATAAATGCAATCTTTTTACATGTGATATTTTAAAATTTATTTACGCATTTTATAAGCTCTTACCTTTGATAGCTGATAGCCCTTATAAGCAACATTATCATATTTTACGAAATTTTCTATTTCTTCAGGATATTCTATTATTTCGAATGCATTTGCTTTTTCTAATATATTTTCTAGAACTTGTGATAAAACTTGTGCAATAGAAATGTTATTACAAAATACTGTTTCCTTTTCAAATTTACTATAGTGCATACTCCATGGGGAAAACAAATAAAATCATCAACTATTTCTAAACGATTTTGTTCAATCATTTGTTTTCTTTCTTTTGACACCAAGAATGTTTTAGATATCTCTTAACTCATATAAAGATAATTTCTCTAATACGTATTTCTTTCCCTCAATCGTTACAATTGGTTTAAATGATGAATATAATGTATTTAATCTTTTATCACTAATCTCTGGTATTTCTATCTTTTTAGGTATTATAATAAAACCATTATTTCCATATATTTTTTCCATAATTAGCCCCCGTTAATAAATAGTATATACTAAATTTGTATTTTGTTAATTCATAGATTGTTTGAAAAAAATAAAATATTATTGCTTCTCTAAATATTTAAAATAAATAATTCTAATCCAATATTTTTATCAATTCTACCACTTTTAATTTGATAATCTAGTGTTGCTAATTGCTTTAGATATTCTAATAATGTATCTTCTTTAAAATTATGACTTTTCTCTAAGGCAAGTTTAATTCGGTAAGGATGGACCTCTAAAGAAGATGCAATATCCTTTTCAGAATATCCTTTTCTACTTAATTGTTTTGATTGGTACATCATTCGAAATTGATTCGCAAGCATTATGATAATTTTAATCGGTTCTTCTCCCAATTTAATCATTTCTGTATAACTTTCTAATGCCTTTTCCTTGTTCTTGGTTACAATATTATCTATAAGTGAAAAAATATCAATATCTACTGTTTTGCAAGTTACATCGATAATATCTTGTCTCGTAATTTGCAAATCGTTACTCTTGTATGTTTTTAATTTCTCAATTTCTTGTTCTAAAATGGAGAGATTGTTTCCAACACGATTTATTAAAAAGTTCGCATCAGATATCTGAATTTGGTAAGGTTTTAGCATTGTAGTAACATATGCTTTTTGGTCTGTTAATGGTGCAAATTCTTTAACAATTCCCCTCTTCTTAATTTCATTTATAATTTTTTTTCGTTTATCGATAGATTCTTTATTTACAATGAAGAATAATAACGTATTTTCATTTATATTTCGTAAGTATGTATTTAGAATATCTATATTTTGTTCTGGTAATTTCTTATTTGTAGTTCCCGTAAATATATAGCTATTTTCTACTATAATCGCTTTCTTATCGCTAAATAATGAGATGGTAGATGCATCTTCTATAATTTCTTTTAAGTTACTATTTTCTAAATCATATGTATTTTGATTTATTAGATCTATTTTTTCATTTACAAGAATTGACTGTATTTCTTTTTTTATTAAATAATATTCTAGACCATAAAATAAATAGAACATATCCATCACCTATTCACATTATAACAGATTCAATAATAGAAAAAAAGCAATATCATGCTTTTTCTAGTTCAAAATAAAATGTAGTTCCTTTTTCTTTTATAGAAGTAACTCCATAAGGCATTTTGTGCTGTTCCATAATACTTTTTACAATCGATAAGCCAATTCCAGTACTATTTGATTCCCTGTTATAATTTTTATCAATTTTATAATAGCGATCCCATATATAATCCAATTTTTCTTTTGAAATACCCTTTCCATAATCGATTATTTCTACTAAAATTGTAGTTTCTTTTTCTACTACATTTATGAGAATTTGTTTATCTTCACCAATATGTGTAATGGCATTACTAATTAAATTATAAAGAACTTGTTCAATTCTTTTTTTATCTGCTTTAACAAAGATTTCTTTCTTATTGGTATAGATCAGTTGATAGTCTTGCAGATAAGAAAATCTTTGAAGGATTGATTGAATAAATATGTGTAGGTCAAATGTTTCCATACAGAGATTTTCAACTCCTGCTTGCATCTTAGATAATTCTAAAATATCATTTACGAGTAGATTCAAACGATCTGTTTCTTCCATAATTGTATTTAAATGACTGTTCCTCTTTTCTTCATCCTGATAACTGAAATCTTTTATCATTTCTGCATATGCTTTTATCATAGTCAGAGGTGTTTTTAAATCATGGGAGACATTGGCCAGTAAATCTCTTCTAAGTTCTTCTGTTTTGGATAGTTCGATTCGCATGTGGTTCAATGTTTCTGTCAGTTGATTCATTTCTTCTATATCACTAACTGTATCAAATGAGACACTAAAATTTCCTTGTGTTAATTGTTTTGCAGCTTCATTTAAACCAATGATAGGTCTTGAGATGCGTTTGGAAATAAAATAACCAATTAATAAGGATAACGCAAGTACTAAAACGGTAACATAAACAAGTTGGTTTGCCAATATATTGGTTGCCCAGCCTAATGGCTCTAAAGAAACATTAATAAAGATAAAAGTATCTAAATCTAATTTTAAGGCTTGTACTAATGTTTTATTTTGAAAACGCTGATTGACAATTTTATAGCTTTTACTATTTTCACCACTTGAAATGAAGTCTTTTTGATAAGCATAAGTGATACTAGAAGAATCTAAACAACCTCTACTATAACTGTTGCTAGAATAAAATGGATTTCCGCTTTTTACGACTTCAATGCAAACACCTTTATCAAATGTAATATGATCCATGATCTCTTCAAAATTTACTGATTTATAATTTTTTTGAATTTGAGTTGCAATTTGTTTCATATCTTTCACTTTCGCATGTTCATAATAAGTATCTAAAAAAATGACCTGAAATAACCATAAAAAAGTTAGTATTGTAAGTGAAAATAGGATCAAATAGGACCAAATTTTATGTGTGAGATTATGATTCTTTTTCAATTTCAAATTTATAACCTACCGATCTTACTGTTGTAATTAAATCTCTATATTTCCCTAAGTTTCCACGCAACATTTTAATATGGGTATCAATTGTTCTATCATCTCCAAAAAAATCATATCCCCACAAAGTACTTAAAAGTTGTTCTCTTGAAAGTGCAATATTGATGTTTTTTGTAAAAAAGGTTAGTAATTCATACTCTTTAGGTGTGAGTTTAATTTCTTTTCCATCAATTTGAACGGTATGTCCTTTATAATCAATTATCAAATCTTTATAACAAAATTTATCTGTCCCATTTTGATAACGTTTGGTAATGGCTTTGATACGAGCTATCAGTTCTTTTGGACTGAAAGGTTTGGTTAGATAGTCGTCAATTCCTAAATCGAAACCAACTAATTTATCATATTCTTCACTACGAGCAGATAACATAATTGTGGGAATATTTTTTATTTTTTTAATTTCTTTATAAGTTGAAAATCCATCTAATATAGGCATCATAATATCAAGTACAATCGCATCTATTACTTTATTTTTTACGATTTCGATTGCCTCTTCTCCATTAGATGCTTCTTCTACTAGATAACCTTCATTTAAACAATACTCTTTTACAACTTCTCTTATTTTTGGTTCATCGTCTACAATTAAAACAGTCATCAAATCACTTTCCTTATATAATATTATACTAAAATATTTGTAGTTTTTGTGAAAATTTAAAAGAAAAAGATATTTCTGTTTAAAAAATATCTCAGACTGTTGACAAATAGGTAAAAGAAATTACTTATTGAGACTTTCGAAAAAGTTGTGTAAATAGTAATTTATACCTTCCATTGGAACCA
>CAMUMB010000020.1 GCA_947089915.1 uncultured Caryophanales bacterium
GATGGTTCCAATGGAAGGTATAAATTACTATTTACACAACTTTTTCGAAAGTCTCCATAATATGTCCATATTCTTAAAACAAATATTTCTTTTGTTGTTTCATCTATTTCATATACCAATCTATGCTGGTAACTTATTCTTCTAGAGCAACTGCCATTTAAATTCCCTTTTAGCTTTTCATAGGTTGGTGGGGGTTGATATGGATTAATTGAAATTAAATCTAATAAATCCTTTGTCATTTCTAATATAATTTTAACACATATAATTCTTTATTCAATAGATTTGACATAATAATTTTAATTATTAACAAGCCAGTCTTTTATATCAATTACTTTGACTCCTTCATAAGTATACATATCATGATGTGTTCTTGCAATTAAAATCTTTGGATATGCATCTTTGATTTTTAATAATGGATCAATTTCTCGTTTAAATGTATCATTTTCAAAATTATCTCCTATATCACTTGATACTTGAATATAAATTTTTTCATTTCTTTTTGTAGCAACAAAGTCTATTTCTTTTGCATATAGTGTTCCGACATAAACTTCATAGCCTTGTCTTAACAATTCCATTGCTACTATATTTTCATAAACTCTTCTATAGTTTATGTTCTTTGTTCCCAATTTAGCAAATTTAAATGATTGATCTACTAGATAATATTTATCTTGTGAAGATAGATATCTTTTGCCTTGAATATCATATCTTCTAATTTTGTAAAAAAGAAAAGCATTACACAAATATTTTATATATGAACTAACTGTTTTATGGTTTATCTTATCTCTATTATTTGTAAGTGAATCAGATATATTTCTAATTGATGTTAAATTTGATATATTATCCATAAGAAAATCATTAATCATATCAAGTAAATATTCCTTTTTGATTTTGTATTTATTGCAGATATCTCTTTTTATAAGTGTGTTATATATGTCATTAACATAATCATATTTTTCCATATTTTCTTTGTATAAATAAGACCCAGATAATCCTCCTTCAAGAACATAACTATCAAATGCTTTTTCATCATTTTCCTTATTATAATATTCTAAATATTCTTTATATGAAAATGGATAAACTTTTATTTCAAAGGTTCTCCCTGTAAATAATGTTGCTAAATCACTACTCATCAAAAAAGCATTAGAGCCAGTAATATAAATATCATATTTTTCTTCAGCATGAAAGTTATTAATTGCTTTTTCAAAACCATCACACATTTGAACTTCATCTATCAATAAATAATTTTGTTTATTTTCAACATAATTACTTTCAACATATTCAATCAATTTATGATATTCAGTAATGCTTTCATATTTTGTCAAATTATAATTAATGTGTATGATATTGTAATTTCTTTGCTCTTTCTCTATATATTTTTTGAATTCTTCCATTAGTTTTGATTTTCCTGAACGACGAACACCGGTTATAACCTTAATATCAGGTGTATTCATTGTATTTATTAATTTTTTTAAATATTCATTTCTTTTAATTAACCTCATATTATTCCTCCTATTACATTATAACATATCATTTCCCAAAAACAAATATATTTTAATTTTGGGAAATGGGAAACACTTGTTTTATAATAATATTTTGAAAAGTTTTAGTAAAATTATAATTAATATTGATTAGATAAGTCACTTTTTAGAAATTAAAGAAAAGAAAAACCAAACCACGAGAGTTCGGATATTTGCAATAATGGTGCCGCCTGTAAGAATCGAACTTACGACTGAGCCTTACCATGGCTCTGTTATACCACTTAACTAAGGCGGCGATTTAAGTGCAAATTCATTATATCATACAATTTTATACTTGCCAATCGAAATAGTTTCTTTTTTTTACAAATTATGCTATACTGTATGAGTAATTCTTATAATACTGAAATGGAGTTTCTATTATGTATGATTTAAAAACATGGTTTTTATTATTTATGATTTATTCCTTTATTGGATGGATTATAGAAGTAATTGACATTTTTATAACGACAAAAAAATTAGTAAATCGAGGATTTCTTATCGGACCTTATTGTCCCATTTATGGGTATGGTTCCTTATTTATTATTTATTTTTTAAGTTCGTATACAGATGATTTAGTTGTTTTATTTGTAATGACAATTGTTATTTGTTCTATTTTAGAATATGGTACCAGTTATGTTATGGAAAAAATATTTAAGGCAAGATGGTGGGATTATAGCCATAATAAATTTAATATCAATGGTCGTATTTGTTTAGGAAATATGCTTTTATTTGGAATCGGTGGTTGTTTAATTCTATATATGGCAAATCCTTTTATTACTTATATTTTATCTTTGTTACCAAGTCCATTGCTTACAACTATGGCAATTACTTTATTCATTATTTTCTTAGTGGATAATTTAGTTTCCTTTAAAGTTATTTTAAATTTTAAAAAGGTTGCTACTACGATTCGTAAAGATAGTACAGAAGAAATTTCTAAGAAGGTGAAGGCAGTTTTATCCAGTAGTTCTTTTTTAGGAAAACGTTTGATGAATGCATTTCCAGATGTCAAAACCATCTTAAAAAATTATAATGAAAAAAGAAAGCAGAAACGAAAGTAAGTTTCTTTTTTCTCTATTTTATGATACTATATGTAACGGAAGTGATCATATGAAGATCAATTATCAGTTAAAATTAGATGAAATCTTAGCTTCTTTACCAAAAGAAAACAAGCCTTCTTTACTTTTGCATAGTTGTTGTGGACCTTGTAGTAGTTATGTATTAGAATATTTAAGTAAATATTTTGAAATTACGGTCTTTTATTATAATCCAAATATTACAGAACACATAGAATATGAACATAGGGTAGAAGAACAGAAAAGGCTGATAACACGTGTTCATCCGCATGTACATTTCTTAGAAGGAGATTATCATCCTGAAATTTTTTTAGAAATGAGTAAAGGATTAGAAGAAGAAAAAGAGGGCGGTGCACGTTGTATGAAATGTTATCATCTGCGAATGAATGAAACTGCCAAAAAGGCGAAGGAACTAGGATTTGACTATTTTACAACTACATTATCTATCAGTCCTTATAAGGATAGTGAAAGACTAAATCAAATAGGGGAAAAACTAGAACAACAATATGGAGTTTCCTATTTATATGCAGATTTTAAAAAAAGAAATGGATATAAACGTTCTATTGAATTATCGAAACAATATCATTTATATAGACAGGACTATTGTGGTTGTGAATTTTCGAAAAAGAGGTGTGAAATATGAAATGGATATTATTCGTAATTGGTTTGTTGTTAGTAACAGGTTGTCATGAAAAAAAGATTGTCGAAAATGAAAACAATCAAAAAGTAGATAGAGAAGAAAATAATGTATTAGAAACAAATCCTCCAATAGAAATTTCAAATACGGAAGAAAGTACAAATATTCCAAAGCTTCCTGAAAATTCTATTGTAGAAAGTAATCCAAATATAGAAGTAAGTAATGTAGGAGAAAGTGTAGAAAATCAGGAACCCCAAATGCCTGATACTCCTGCCTTAACAAAGGAGGAACAAAGTATGCAAGCAATTGCTACTTTAGAACAGGAAGTAAATACATTATTAGACCAAGAACAAACAGAATCACTCAAAGAAAAGATTGCTACAAAATTTATTACACTGGTTGATTTTATTTATTATGATGAACCAATTGGAAATGTTTACTTTAAAGATTTAACCGCAAGTGCTCAAGAGAAAGTGCGTTCTATTTTAGCGCGTATGGACACTGCAATTGAAAGTAAGATACCAAACTATAAAGATACTTTAAAAGAAAAATATCAGAAAGTGCTTAATTATATCAAAACTGGAGTAGGAAATTTGACAAATAAAGCAAGTGAAAAAATGGAATCCGTAATGGGAAGTGAAAATTATCAAAATTTTGTAGATGCGAAGGATGACATGGTAGAGTCTTTTCAAAATACAGGTAAGCTAATAAAAGATGGAGCTTCTCATATTTATCAATCTGGAAAAGAAAAAGTAAGTGATTGGTACCAAGGACTAAAAGAAAAATATGAAAAATAAAAAGGGAATCAGATTTTGATTCTCTTTTATAGTTTACGATATAATCCAATTGCAATTCCTAAAATCGTAACATTGTTTAAAATAATAGGCTCCATGGTATCATTCTCTGGTTGTAATCTAAAATATCCATCTTCCTTATAAAATGTTTTTAAGGTAACTTCGTTTTCATCTGTCATCGCAACTACGATTTGTCCATTGCGAGCAGTATTTTTTCTTTCAACGATGACGATATCACCATCTAAAATGCCTGCATTAATCATACTGGTACCACTTACATTTAATGTAAACACATCTTTGTTTTTTGGTATCAAATAGGATGGAATTGCAAATGTTTCATCTGGATGTTCAATTGCTTCAATTGGCGAACCTGCTGTAATTTTTCCTAGCAATGGAACTTCCACAATTAGGTCGTTTTTTGGTTCGAATTCGTTTTCTACCAATAATTCTAAAGCACGATTTTTGGTTTCTTGTTTACGAATAAATCCTTTTTTCTCTAAGTTTGCTAGATGTGCATGGATGGTTGCAGGAGAAGATACATCTACCGCTGCTCCAATTTCACGGATGGTAGGGGGATAACCATGGGTTGCGATATATTTTTTGATGTAATTCAAAATTTCATTTTGCCGTGTGGTTAACTCAACCATATCAAGACCTCCTTCTTTACTTTCAAATTCATTTTAACACACGGTTGACAAAAAGTCAAACATTTGTTCGAATTTGATATTGACACGAATATATGTTCGTATTAGAATGAAGTTAACGAAGGAGAGATGAATATGAAAGAAATGTTACATAGTAAAGTATTAGTTGGTTTTGTTTTATTTGTATTAGGATTTACTTATTTAAATTGTTTACAAACCAATCGGTTTGAAAATGAGGATAATACTTCTCGTGAGATTGTATATATTCCATAGGTGAAAGGAGAAAATAAAATGAATCAGAAAGAATTATTAGAACAATTAAAAAAAGAAGATTGCTTGGACACACTTCAACATTATATCAAACAGGTAATTGATATGAGAGGTTTTGGAAAACAATCTGTTGAACATGAATTATTGCTTTTAACAGAAGAAATTGGAGAACTTGCCAAGGCCATTCGAAAAGATAAAGTCAATATGGGTGTCGATCAAAATAAAATCCAAAATTATGATTCGATGGAAAGTGAAGTTGCAGATGTATTTATCGTTCTTGTATCCATTTGTAATACCCTTGGAATTTCTTTATATGATGCCTTAATAGAAAAGGAAAGACAAAACATAGAACGTACTTGGAAGACAATTACATCAGTTTAAGTAATTAGAGATTTGAATTTATAAAAAAGAATAATGCAGTAATGCAATTTTTTTGTTTATAGTTTTATTTGTTTGTAAAAATAGGTAATTTTGTAATTAAAAAATTTAAAATTGTTTTTTTCTAACTACAAATATGTCATTTCTATACTTTGACAATTCATCTAACATATTCTATATTGTTACTGTAAAGGAGTGACCTATGAAAGAAGATATTGAACAAATTGAACTGTATATTTCACATACATTATGTCATCCTATTAATAATGGAGCCTTAATATCACTTTATTATCAAATTGGTTCTTATTTATGTAATCATCATATTCTAGTTTCTACACTTAAGATATTAGAGTGGGAAATAAAAAGCCAATACGGAATTGTGATTGGCTTTACCAAAAGAAATTTTATATTTATGATGCATTTTTATCGTACTTATTCTAAAAGTAACTTAGCATATTTGAAATGGATTTCTTGGCATCAACATTTATATTTATTAAATAAAAATCAAAGAAAATTTGTGTTAATGAAATATTCTGTTTGTAAAAAAATAAAGTGTAGAAAAAAATGTATTTCATTTATTAAAATCGATTACATGTTGACAGAAATGCAAAAGCTACAACAAAAATTGTAACGGAAACTATCGTTTACATGTTATAATAAGAAAGGAGGTAGATAATATGGCAACACCACATAATGAAGCAAGTAAAGAACAAATCGCACCTATTGTGATTATGCCAGGCGATCCTTTACGTGCAAAGATGATTGCAGAAAAATACTTAGAAAATTATGAACTTGTCAATCAAGTAAGAAATATGTATGCTTATACAGGATATTATAAAGGAAAAAGAGTAACAATTATGGGTTCTGGGATGGGTATGCCTAGCATTGGAATTTATTCTTATGAATTATTTCAATTTTATGGAGTTGAAAAAATTATAAGAGTAGGTTCTTGCGGAGCATATACAAAAGATTTAAATTTATATGATTTAATTTTGGTAAATGGGGCTTACTCAGAATCTAGTTATGCCAAAACACAAAATGGAACAGAGGAAAATATGTTGTATGCATCGGATAGTATGAATTTAGTGATCAAACAAACAGCAGAGTCTTTAAATTTTCCAATTACCATTGCCAATATACATAGCAGTGATGTTTTTTATAAAGAAGACAATAATTATTCAGAATTATATGAAAAATATGGCTGTTTAGCCGTTGAGATGGAATCTTATGCCTTATTTCATAATGCGAAAATTTGTAACAAGAGAGCAGCATGTATACTAACTGTTTCTGATAATCTTGTTACAAAGGTGGAGACAACAAGTGAAGAAAGACAAAACTCATTCTTTAGAATGATTGAACTTGCTTTAGAATCTATATTATAAAAATGGAAAATATCCATATACTAAACAAGAGGTGAACGTATGAATTATCAAAAACTAAGTCAGGGGAACTATAATTTACATATCATTCAAACTGACCGTTTTAAAACAGTACAAGTGATTGTGAATTATAAAAATGAATTAAAAAAAGAAGAAATTACAATTCGTAATTTTTTAAATGATATGTTACTTTCTACTTGTAAAGAATACCCAACCAGTAGATTACTTTCCATTGCAACGGAAGATTTATACAATATTTCTGTCAATGGTGCCAATATTCGTTCAGGTAAATATAGCATTTTGTCTTTTAAATGTCGTTTTCTAAATGAAAAATATACAGAACAAGGTATGAATGAAAAATCTATTTCCTTTTTTATGAATTTACTATATCATCCAAATATAGTTGATGGTAGTTTTGATGAAACTTCCTTTGGAATTGTAAAAAAAGGATTAGAAGAAGACATTCGTAGTACCAAAGATAATCCAAGAAGGTATAGTTTATTGCGTCTATATGAAGTGATGGCACCAAATTCCAAACTTTCTTATCATCCATCCGGGTATTTAGATGATTTAGAAAAAATTACAAGACAGAATTTATACACCTATTATCAAAATATGATGAATAATGCAATCGTAGATGTGTTTGTGATTGGAGATGTGAATCCAGAAGATGCAAAAACTTATATAGAAAAATATTTTATACCACCAATGAATCGGATGGCAACGGGAGAACATATTTTAAGTTATTCAGAATTTAGAGAAAAGGAACAGGTCATCAAGGAAACTATGGATATTACACAAAGTCAATTAATGGTGGGATGTAAAGTAGATGAACTAACACCTTTTGAACGCCAGTATGTAATGAATATCTATTCGTTTATCCTAGGTGGTGGGGGAGATTCTAAATTGTTCCAAACCGTTCGTGAAAAAAATTCTCTTTGCTATTCCATTTCTTCTTCTTACAATTATTTATACCATACTATGGTAATATCAGCAGGAATTGATGCGAAAACATTTAAAAAAACACTTAATTTAATCAAAGAACAATTAGAGAGTATGGAGAATGGTGAATTTGAAGAAGAAATGATGGAAAAAGCAGTTGCAACTTTCATCAATGGTTGTAAAGAAGTAGAAGATTCCCCAACACTATTATCTAATATTTATTTGGTTCATGAGTATATGGGAAATGATTTATTAGAAGAAAAGATAGAGAATATCAAAAAGGTAACAAAAGAAATGGTTGTAGAACTTGCAAAAAAGGTACACATTGATACAGTTTACTTATTGGAAGGAGGAAATCATGAAAAAGATTCCCTTTAGTCATTTAGATTTAACGATTTATGAAGAAACATTAGAAAATGGGTTACAAGTCTATATTGTTCCAAAAGAAAATTGCAATAATGCAAGAGCTACTTTGGTGACTAAATATGGATCTAATGTAAGTGAATTTATCCCAAGAGGGAAAACTGAAATGATTCGTATTCCTGATGGTGTTGCTCATTTTTTAGAACATAAATTATTTGAACAAGAAGATGGTGTCGATCCCTTTTCCTTCTTTGATGCAAGTGGAAGTGAATGTAATGCTTCTACCAATCCATGGCAGACCAATTATTGGTTTGTAGGTTCACATGAGTTTGCAAAAAATTTAAACTTTTTACTCGATTTTGTACAATCACCTTATTTTACAAAGAAAAATGTAGAAAAAGAAAAAGGAATTATTGTACAAGAAATCGAAATGTATATGGATGATCCTTATCGTGTTGGATTTGAAAAAAGTAATTTGAATTTATTACAGGTCCATCCACTTCGTATTTCAACAGGCGGAACCAAAGAAAGTGTAGAGTCAATTACATGTGAGGATTTATATACTTGTTATGAAACTTTCTATAATCCTTCTAATATGGCACTTGTGATTACAGGAAATGTGAATCCAGAAACAACCATAGAACTCGTTCGAAACAATCAATCACAAAAGAAATTTCCAGAACCAGTTACAATTACTACCAAAGAATATCATGAACCAGATACTGTAAATAAAGAATTTGAAAGTATTGCGATGAATGTGACAATTCCTAAAATATTTATCAATTATAAATTAGGTACAAGTGAAATGAAAGATATTAATGAGACATTACTTCCTTTATACATATCTATTTATTTAGATATGAAATTAAGCTCTACATCTACATTTTTAGAGCAATTAAAGAAAGATGAAATTGTAACCGATGATATCTATTTTGATTTTTCAGATATTGATACCCATATTTTATTAAGCATTGAAGGAGAAACAGAAAAGCAAGATGAATTCATTACACGTATTGATCAAGAACTTAAAAATACAAAAACAACAGAATCAGAATTTAATCGTAAAAAGAAGACAATTTTAAGCTCCTCTATTTTTATGAGTGATAGCGTGGATAGATTAAACAATCGTTTGGTAAGTGACTTTGTAAGATATGGTCATGTAAGAAGTAATCTTTATGAAGAATATCGAAGCTTAAATTATAATGATTTTAGAAAAGTAGTAGATGCACTCCATTTTGATCATCGAAGCATTTTAATCATACATTCAAAAGACGTCTAATTGACGTTTTTCGCTTGCTATTGGATACTATTTTTGGTATGATAGAACTAATAATAGAGGTGATAAAATGAAGAAAGGATTTACATTAGCAGAGTTACTTGGTGTAATTATTATACTTGCACTTATTGCTATGATTGCAACACCTGCAGTTACTTCTTTATTGAATAATAGCAAAAAAAATTTGTGTGAGACACAAGTTTCCTATATAATTACAGCTGCAAAAAATTGGGGAGCAGATCATTTATTGCAGTTACCAGATGAGGGAGAAACGTTAACAATTTCCCTTTCAGAATTAATTCAACAAGGGTATATACAGGGCGATAAGGATGCTACAACTGAAGAAGATAAATTAAAAATCATTAATCCAAATACCAAAGAATATTTTGAACCAGATCCAACGGTTATCATTCAGAAAGCTGGAAAAAGTTATACATATACAATTGATGGAACGACAGAAAACAGTTGTTCGGGGGGGTAAATGACTTTAAAGTCACGTTGCTTGGTATCCATACGAATATTGAGGGTGGAATCCCTATAACCAATCAGATTACGAATGGTAGTTTTGAAGATGGAGAAACAGGATGGACTCCTTGGAATGGGGTTATTGTAGATTCAAGGTCCGCAACAGGTAGTAAGAGTTTGGCGATTATAAATCAAAGTGCATGGTGGAAACAATCGTTGTCATATGCGAATCAGGATAAATTATATATGAGCATAAGTTTTTTGAGTTCTGTAGTAAATGGACCAAGTGGTGTTATTGTAAACTCTAGTGGGATTGGTTTAAGTCCTTTCATTCAAGCGAACCCTTCTAATACGTTTAAAACTTCTTCTATTCTTATATCAATGTCTAACGATGGAAATCCTAAATTTTTCCAAGTGGGAGTATGTGGTGCTTGTTCAAAAGGTGATAGTTATATAGATGATATTATTGTAATTAACTTAACACAAACATTTGGAGTAGGTAATGAGCCTTCTAAAGAAGAAATGGATGCGATAGGTTGGTTTGATGGAACCGCTAGTATCGCATCTAAAACAGGCAATTTTCAAGTAGATTTTAATGTAAGTGCCGAAACAGGTTATACAATATCAAATCGTATTACTTGCAATAGTGGATACACCACTTTTGAAAATGGAATTTTGTCTGTCAAAGGGATGAATCAAGATACAGTTTGTAAAATCGTTTCTATACAGTAAAAGTATGTCATTTGATATACTTTTCTTTTTGGTAGATGGAATTTACTTTAATTCTTTTTTTTGTTACAATGAAAGTGGTGATTTTTTTATGCTATATACTTCACTTGAAAACAAAAAAATAAAAGATATCAAAAAACTAAACACTAAAAAATATCGTGATAAAACGGGATTATTTGTAGTAGAGGGAGAACATCTTGTATTAGAAGCCTATAAAACAGGGTACATAAAGGAATTGATCCTAGAACAAGATGCATTACTTCCTTTAAATGTACCAACTTCTTATGTAACCAATGATATATTACATGCACTTACAGAGTTAGAAACTCCATCTTCTATGATGGCTGTTTGTGAAAAAAAAGAAAGTGCAATTTTAGGAAATCGTATTTTAATGTTGGATGATATCCAAGATCCTGGAAATTTAGGTACTATTATCAGGAGTGCAGTTGCATTTCATATCGATACCATTGTTCTTGGCTTAGGCTGTGTTGATTTATATAATTCGAAAACGATACGCGCAAGTCAAGGAATGTTATTTCATGTAAATATGATTCGAAAGAGTTTGATAGAATGTATTGAAGAATTAAAAAAAGAAGGATATTCTATTATGGGGACAAAGGTAACACATGGAAAAAATATAAAAGATATTGCAAAAAAAGAAAAGTCTGTTATAATAATGGGAAACGAAGGCAATGGTGTTAAGGAAGATGTTTTAGATCTTTGTGATGAATACTTATATATTCCTTGTAATGAGGTATGTGAAAGTTTAAATGTAGGGGTTGCTACAAGTATTATTTTATATGAATTAGATAAGTAGGTGTTTCATGAATTATATTTGTATAGGAGAAATCGTAAATACACATGGAATTAAAGGAGAACTCCGCATTGTGTCTGATATAGAATATAAAGATTATATTTTTCAAAAAGGAACGCATCTTTATATTGGAAAAGAAAGAATAGAAGAAATAATTGCTACATATCGTTATCATAAGATATACGATATGGTAACACTAGAAGGATTACAAGATATCAATGATGTACTTGGATATAAGGGAGAGAAAGTTTATATTAATCGCAACGAATTTACGTTTCCAAGTTTTTTAAAAGAAGATTTAATTGGACTTGATGTGATATCAAATGAGTATCAAGGAAAAGTCACTTCTATTTTAAAAAGTAAGGCTCATGATATTTTAGTGATTGAAAAAGAGAATAAAAAACATTTGGTTCCCTATGTAGATGAGTTAATAGAGAACATAGATTTTGAAAGTAAAAAAATAGAGATTAAAGATATGAAGGGATTATTTGATGAAGATTGATATTTTAACATTATTTCCATCCATGTTTGAATCTGTTTTGAAAGAATCTATTCTAGGTAGGGCGATAGAGAAAAAACAAGTTGAGATTAAAATTCATAATATCCGTGATTTTTCTTTAGATCCTCACAAAAAAGTAGATGACTATGGTTTTGGTGGAGGCAAGGGAATGGTACTCATGCCACAACCTATCTATGATGCAATCGAGTCCGTTAGAACCAAAGATAGTTTAGTAATTATGATGACACCACAAGGAATTCCTTATGAGCAACAAATGGCTTATAATTTATCAAAACAGAAGCATATTATTTTACTTTGTGGGCATTATGAGGGTTTTGATGAACGTATTCGTGATATGGTAGATATGGAGCTTAGCATAGGAGACTTCATTCTAACAGGTGGTGAAATTGCTTCTATGGTAGTTGTCGATAGTATTGTAAGATTGTTACCTGGTGTAATAGAAGAAGAATCTCATCTGCAAGAATCATTCCATAATAACTTACTAGATTATCCCGTTTATACAAAACCAGTTGATTTTAAAGGAAAGAAAGTACCAGATGTATTGCTTTCTGGACATCATGAGAATATTCGTAAATGGAGATTAGAACAAAGCAAATTAAAAACAGAACAAAGAAGACCTGATTTATTAGAAAAGAGTTGATTTTATGCAAAAGCGTTATGTCATTCAAAAAGTAGAAAAAGGGGCAGAAAAAATCAAATTTTCTCGTAAAAAAATGGAGGGTTTTCGTGTAACTCCACATAATCGTGTTTCACATCCTGGAATTACGGTCAATTCCATGTTAGTTATCAAACCATCATTAATTGAAAAATTACTAAAGAAAAAAAATCAAAGAAAATTAGATTATTACTTGCAATATATTATTTCTTTAATGGATAATGTTGAAGGTACCGATGATGATAGTGCTTTTCGAGTTGCACTCAATGATTTAACCCGTTACCGAGAAATGGTAGAATATAAATATCGTAAGTTCTTAGATGATAAGTATATTAATTTATTGTTAAAGAAAATTGATTTATTAGAACATGAGATTAAAAGTAAGATGATATTTAAGCAACAACTCAAATCATATCAAACATATCAACCAATGGAGGAAGAAAAAGAAAGAACAGGAAAATCAAGATAGAAAAAGCTAATTTTTGGGACTTTACAAACATAAAATATTATGATAGAATGTACAAAGTGATCCGCTGAATTATTGTTTATGATCATGGTAAAAAAGAAAGGGAGCGTGACATCGTGAATTTAGTTGAAAAAATAACGAAGAGTCAAATTAGAACAGATTTACCTGAATTCCGTGTAGGAGACACAGTTCGTGTTGATGTAAAAATCATCGAAGGTAAACGTGAAAGAATTCAAGCTTTTGAAGGAATTGTCATTGCAATCAAGGGAAGTGGAGTTTCTAAAAACTTCATCGTTCGTAAACTTTCAGCAGGAGTTGGAGTAGAAAGAACCTTCCCAATGAATTCTCCAAAAATTGATTCTGTAACCGTTATTAGAAAAGGTAAAGTAAGAAGAGCAAAACCTTATTACTTAAGAAATCTAGTAAGTCAACCTAAAATCAAAGAGAGACGAGATAAGGCAGCTTAATGCCTTATTTTTATTCAAAGAGGTAATTGTTATGAAATATGTAAAAGAATATTTACCATATGTAGGTATTATTGTTATCGTAATTGTACTTAGATTATATGTGATATCACCTGTACAAGTGGATGGATCTTCAATGATACCTACCTTACAAGATAATCAAATTTTAATTTTGAAAAAATATGATCATCGTTTTGATAGATTTGATATTGTAGTATTAAAATATGGCAAAGATAAGTTGGTTAAGCGGGTGATTGGACTTCCTGGAGAAACTGTTGCCTATATCAATCATAAGCTACTGATCAATGGAAAAGTGGTAGAAGAATCATTTTTACCAGAAAATATCAAGACATCTGATTTTAATTTAGAAGACATTGGGTATACAGCGATACCAGATGGTTATTACTTTGTGGTAGGAGACAATCGTAATGATTCCTTAGATAGTCGTTATATTGGACTCATACCAAAAAAGAATATTGAAGGAACAGTCAGTTTTAGTTTATTTCCACTCAATACTTTTGGAAAAATTTCATAAATTACTTGCGTTCTAATACAATATAGTGTATATTATATTTGTACGTATTCGTGGTGAAATAGAGACTCCAACTTTTTACTAGGAATATGCAAATTGAAAATGAGAGGAGAACTGTAAATGGCTTTAACAAAAGAAAAAAAACAAGAAATCGTTAAAAAATATGCAAGAAATGAAAAGGATACTGGATCAGCAGAAGTACAAATTGCAATCTTAACAGAAGAAATCAATGAATTGACTGCACATTTAAAAGAACATAAACATGATTTTCATTCTAGACGTGGATTACTTAAAAAAGTAGGTCAAAGACGTAGTATGTTACAATATTTACTTAAAACAGATGTAACAAGATACCGTGCTTTAATTCAAAGCTTAGGATTAAGAAAATAGTATAAAAATAGCATAATAGTAGGCACTTATTTTTAGGTGCCTTTATTTTTGGAGGATAGAAATGAATAGTACAAGAATGTATAAGGCAAATGTGAAAAGTAAAAGTGGTAGCATAGATGAATATTTAGTATATGAAAAAAAATCTTCTTTTGGCGTAGAATATATAGATATGAGTGAGGATTTGCTTGAAAGATGTATAGGAGGTGCTCGTTCATTTTGTATAGATGAAATAGGGATTCTAGTTCCACTTATTAGAATACTTGATTTAAATAATAGGGTTTCTATAAGGTCAGTATTAAAACGTTATTATGAAGATTTGCACAGTTTATTAAGTGTACAAAATTTATATATTGGAAATATAGGAATTGTAACGAATCATAATGTGGGTGAACTTCCAAATTCAAACCTTACAATTGAATCCTTTTTATACAATCGTTTATTGCAAAAGATAGATCACCATTTTTTGGATTTAGTTGATTATATGGAATATGATTGTATAAAGAGTTTGAACATAGGAGACATATGTGTATTAGAAGAAAAACCATTTACTAAAGTATTTCAAGATAAAATACAAAGTGTAGAAATACAAAAGAAAAAAGTATTAGAAATGTATCATGAAAGATATCAAGAAAAGAGGTAATTTATGAAAAAAGTATTTGAATTAGACTTTAGAGGAAAAAAATTAGTAGTTGAACACGGAGAATTAGCCAAACAAGCACATGGAGCAGTACTTGTTCGATATGGGGATACTGTAATCTTATCAACTGCAGTCGTATCTAAAAATGCAAACATTCTATCAGATTTCTTTCCATTAATGGTATTGTATCAAGAAAAATTATATTCGGTAGGTAAAATACCAGGTGGATTTATTAAAAGGGAAGGACGTCCTACAGATGCTGCTACTTTAGCAGCACGTATGATTGATCGTCCAATGCGTCCCATGTTTCCCGAAAACTTTAGAAACGAAGTACAAGTTGTCAATACTGTCTTATCAGTAGACAATGACTACTCACCAGAATTGACTGCAATGTTTGGTTCTAGTTTATGTACTTGTATTTCTAAAATTCCGTTTGATGGTCCAATCGCAGGAGTCAAGGTAGGTAGAGTAGATGGGAAACTGATTATCAACCCAACTCAAGAGGAGTTAGAACTATCGGATATCGATTTGACAGTAGCGGGAACTAAACAAGCAATCAATATGGTGGAAGCAGGAAGTAAAGAAGTATCGGAAGATGATATGTTAGAAGCATTACTATTTGGTCATGAAGCTGTGAAAGAACTATGTGAATTCCAAGAGAAAATCATCGAAGAAATCGGTGATGAAAAAATGGAATATGAAAAATTGGAGATTGAAGATAGCTTAAGAGAACGTATTAAGGATTTGGCAAGCCAAAAATTAGATGCTGCAATGCGAATTAAAGAAAAGTTAGAAAAATATGCTGCAATTGATGCTGTCAAAGAAGAAGTTGTAAACTTATTTGAGGAAGAAAATAGTAATTTAGATAAAGAAGAATTAAATATTTTAACAACAAAAGTAAAATTAGTCTTAGAATCAATTGAATATGAAATATTTAGATCTATTACGGTCAATGAAAAAACAAGAGCAGATGGTAGACGAATGGATGAAATTAGACCACTATCAACGGATATTGATTTGTTACCAAGAACCCATGGATCTGCCTTATTTACAAGAGGGGAAACGCAAGCTTTGGCTGTTACAACATTGGGAGCTTTAAACGAATATCAAGCTTTAGATGGGATTAGTTTAGAAGCAGAAAAACACTTTATGTTGCATTACAACTTTCCTCAATTTAGTGTTGGTGAAACAGGAAGATATGGTTCTCCCGGAAGAAGAGAGATTGGGCATGGTGCTTTGGGTGAGAGATGTTTAAAACAAGTAATGCCTTCTGAAGAAGAATTTCCATATACAGTGAGAGTGGTATCTGAAATCTTAGAATCTAATGGTTCTTCTAGTCAGGCTACTATATGTGCAGGATGTATGAGTTTGATGGCTGCAGGGGTTCCAATTAAGGCACCAGTTGCGGGAATTGCGATGGGTTTAATTACTTCTAGTGATGAAAAAGAATACACTATTTTAACGGATATTCAAGGAATGGAAGATCATTTAGGAGATATGGACTTTAAAGTTGGAGGAACCAGAAAAGGAATCTGTTCTTTACAAATGGATATTAAAATTAAAGGAATAAATAAACAAATTTTAAAAGAGGCATTGGAACAAGCAAAAAAGGCAAGAATGGAAATTCTAGATGTTATGGAAGCACAAATTGCGGAACCTAGAAAAGAAGTTAGCCAATATGCTCCAAAAACAATGACATTTATGATTGATCCAGAAAAGATTAAAGATGTTATTGGTAAAGGCGGAGAAATGATTACTAAGATTATATTAGATGCAAGTAATGTAAAGGCTGTTAATGATGTCAATGCTGTTAAAGTAGACTTAGAGGATGATGGACGTGTTATTATTTATCATACAAATAAAGAAGTAATTGAAAAAACAGCAAATATGATTAAAGAAATTGTAAGAGAAGTAGAACCAGATGTTATTTATAAAGGAAAGGTTGTCAAAGTCGAGGACTTTGGATGTTTTGTAGAATTATGGCCTGGTTGTGAAGGACTTGTCCATGTTTCGCAGTTAGCGGCAGAACGCGTAGAAAAACCAAGTGATATTGTAAAGGTTGGAGACGAAATCCTTGTCAAATCTATGGGATATGATAAAAGAGGAAGGCTTAACTTATCTAGAAAAGAGGCAATTAAATAGTTGCTTCTTTTTCATATAATGGTAAAGTAGATATGAAAAAAGAGTTTTTTAAGACTCTTTTAATTTTTGAAAAATTTCATCTATTGGCAAGATTGCTTGCTCTATACTATATTTTGGAATCACATGTAAATGAAAATGTTTTACATCCTGTGCGATTCCATTGTTTTGTAAAAGTGTAACGCCATCTGCATGTAATCTATCCTCCACTAATTTTTTCATTTGTTTTGCAATATCCATAATATGCATTAAAGTACTTGAATCAATGGTATCTAAATTCAATGTGTGATTTTTAGGCACAATTAGCATATGCCCATTGTTACTAGGATTGACATCCAAAAACACTTTTACAAGTTCATCTTCATATATTGTGTAAGAAGAAATTTCACCTTCCATAATTTTACAAAATATACAGTCCATATGCATCACCTAAAAAAGTATACCATATATGGAAAAAATGTGGTATACTAAAAAACAAAATTACAGAGCTGAAATGATTATGAAATCAATTGAATCAAAAATAGAAAAAGCCATGATTCAAATTGCTGGTGATGAGGACTATCTTGCCAAATTAAATTTATTTCAACCATTTACTAACATTTATCCTTTCACAAATGAAAATATTAAAGAATATTTAGAACAGTATGATTTTACCAACCATACTATATTAACAGTTGGAGCGAGTGTTGACCATATTTTGAATTTAATTTTATTCGGGGCAACTGAAATCGACTATTTTGATATCAATCCTTTTACTGAATTTTATGTCGAACTTAAAATAGCAGGTGTAAAGGCACTAGAAGAGGATGAATTTATTTCCTATTTATAATAAGATATATCGTGAAAAATATTTTTCGCCCAAAGAGTTTCAATTCATTGATTTTAACGGAGTTGCACAAATTCAACACAATTTAGAAAAAAAAGACACTGTTTTAGTCTATAAAAAGAACCGATAATGGTTCTTTTGGTGAATATCTGCGAATATTCTTTTTATATATGATAAATTATATCTTTTTTTATACAAAAGGTAGAGTTAAATATAAAAATTTGGTAAAATAGTACTGTTGGAGATGATGATTATGCATACACTAAAAATAGAAAACCTAATAGTAACTGTAGAAAACAAAATCATTTTGCAAGACTTTAACTTAACCATTCATACAGGAGAGATACATGCAATTATGGGACCGAATGGAACGGGGAAATCTACTTTATCCAAAGTGATTATGGGAGATAATAACTATAAAATAGTGTCTGGAGATATTTTTTATGATGATGTTTCTATTTTAAATATGACTACTGATGAACGGGCAAGATTGGGAATTTTCCTAGGAATGCAGATGCCTTTAGAAATTGAAGGAGTAACCAATGCTGATTTTTTAAGAACTGCACTTCATGAAAAAGAAGGAAACAACTTTAAGTTGATGTCATTTATCAAAGAATTAAATCAAACTGTTGACCAATTAAAAATGAATCCAGATATGATTCATCGTTCTATCAATCAAGGGTTTTCTGGTGGAGAACGGAAAAAGAATGAAATTCTACAGATGTATTTATTAAAACCAAATCTTGTTTTATTGGATGAAATTGATTCAGGACTTGATGTAGATAGTTTGAAAATTGTCGGTGAAAATGTAACTGCTTATCAAAATCAGTCTAAATGTGGAATTTTACTGATTACACATTATCAAAGGTTACTTGACTACATTAAACCTGATTTCGTGCATATTATGATACATGGGAAGATTGTAAAAAGTGGAACTGCAGAACTTGTTTCTATCATAGAAAAAGAGGGTTATGAAAGTTTTGAACATTCAGAGGAAACATATGAATAAAATTCGGATTTTACAAAATGAAGTTCAATTGGAAGAACAAGATTCTTTATTACATGTAGAAACAACAATACCCGCTTCTCCATTTGAAGTTTTAAAGCTTAAAATATTTGTAAATCAATCTACATCTTTAGAACTCTATCAAGAGAGTGAAGAAGAAAGTAAAATAGATATTGTTTTTGAAGTTTCACAAAATGTCTCCTTTCGTGTACTAGAAATATGTAAAAGTAGTAAACTAAAAATAAGATACGAATATAGTTTAGCTGCCTATAGTGATGTTACAGTAACAAAATTTTATGACTGTGATTTTGTAAAAGAATTAGATTTAATTGAACTGAGTGGAGAATATGCAAGTATTCATCATCATTTAAAAACCATTGCAAAAGAAAAACAACGTTTTGATTTGATTACTTATCATAATGCTGCTCATACACAAAGTCATATGCTAAATCATGGTGTCAATATAAAAGAAGGTAGCATTGATTTTCAAGTGACAAGTATCGTATACCAAGGAATAAAAGATTGCACTTTAAGTCAAAATAATCGCATTATCACAATGAATGATCAAAAATGTAATATAGAGCCGATTTTATTAATAGAAGAAGAGGATGTTGTTGCCAACCATTCTGCCCATATTGGACAATTTGATGAGGAGCAACTGTTCTATCTTATGAGCCGTGGAATTCAAAAAGAAAATGCACTACAATTGTTAATCAAAGGCTTTCTATTAGAGTCTGTTTCAGAAACAGATTCCATTCAAAAAATAATTGAACAATACTGGGGGTGAAAAAATGAATCGAGAAGATTTTCCAATGCTAAAGCAAGATTTTGTTTATTTCGATAATGGTGCAACTACATTCAAACCTGCTATTTTGTCAGAAAGTATTCGCGAATATTATAATGAGTATAGTGCCAATGCGCATCGCGGGGATTATGATATTAGTTTGAAAGTAGATAACATGTATGAAGGAACCCGTAAAAAAGTGCAAGAATTACTTCATGCTACAAGTTCAGATGAAATCGTTTTTACATCTGGTGCAACGGATGCACTCAATAAAATCATTTTTGGGTATTTTCGTTATTATCTCAAAAAAGGAGATGAGGTCTTACTTACCAAAAGTGAACATGCTTCTAATGTTCTTCCATGGTTTGAACTTGCGGATGATATTGGTATTATAATTCGTTATATTGAATTAGATGATCATAAAAAAGTAACAATGAAAAATGTCAAACGTGCGATTACACCAAAAACAAAGGTCATCAGTCTAGCACATATTACCAATGTGGTAGGGGATATTCGGCCAATAGAAGAGATTAATCACTATGCCCACAAAATGGGAATCCTTGTATTAGTGGATGGTGCCCAGAGCGTACCACATATGAAAATAGATGTTCAAGAACTTGACATTGATTTTTTAACTTTTTCTGCGCATAAAATGTATGGTCCAACTGGAGTTGGTGTATTATATGGAAAAAAAGAATTATTAAATCAAATCCACCCAATCGAGTTTGGAGGCGGAATGAATTCCTCTTTCAGTAGTGATGGAATGCGTATATATGATGAATTGCCACATTTATTAGAACCGGGTACGCCCAATATTGCTGGTGTAATTGGTTTTGGTAGCATTCTTACTTATTTAGAACAAATTGGTATGGATAAAATTGCTATATATGAACAGGAACTACATAATTATGCAGTAGAAAAATTGAAAACAGTACCCAATATTATTCTTTATAATGAATATAGTGAAAGTGGAATTATTGCAATGAACATCAAAGATGTTTTCGCACAAGATTTAGCAATTTATTTAAATAAATATAAAATTTGTGTAAGAGCTGGAAATCATTGTGCTAAAATTTTAAAGGATGAACTTGGAATTAAAAATACGTGTCGTATTAGTTTAGCCTTTTATAATAATAAAGAAGAGATTGATTATTTGGTAAAGGTTTTATCGAATCCAAATTTAAAAGAAGAAATTATTTGATTTCTCAGACTGTTGACAAATAGGTAAAAGAAATTACTTATTTGTCTTTTTTATGT
>CAMUMB010000021.1 GCA_947089915.1 uncultured Caryophanales bacterium
TTCTACATAAAAAAGACAAATAAGTAATTTCTTTTACCTATTTGTCAACAGTCTGGAAGAGGTATAAAAATACCTCTTTTCCCAACTCGATAGGCTTATGTATTCATCGCTATTAACTTCATACAGCTACCGACTGATGTCCTTGACTTCAACGATCGACTTATATGTTCATCAGTAAACCTTCTCACAGCGATCACGTTAATACTTCTCAATGACAACTATAATTTAGCACATTTTTTTAAGTAAATCAATAAAAATATGTGATTTTTCATATTTTTTATTGATTTTTTCATATTTTTATTGTATTTACGCACCTTTATCACACTTTATTTCATTTTAATTCTATAATTCACTTATCAATTTATTTTAAACAAAAAAATTATAAAATTTAAAAAGAACAAAGATTATATGCTCATTAATTCTTGTTCTTTTTCCTTGGCTTTATCATCTACAATTTTGTTATATTTTTGGATTAATTCTTGAATTTCATCTTGTAATGATTTGATAACATCTTCAGGAATTTCTAATTTTTTAATATCATTCATGCCATCTTGCCTAATATTACGAAGTGCAATCTTAGCCTCTTCTGCAACTGCTTTGGCTTGCTTTACATAATCTCTTCTCGTTTCTTCTGTAAGAGCAGGAATATTCAAAATAATTGTTTCCCCGTTGTTATTTGGTGTAAGTCCTATATTGGCTTCAAAAATTCCTTTTTCAATTAAACCAATACTAGATTTATCAAATGGTTTAATACAAAGTTGTCTTGCTTCTGGAATGGATATCGTAGCAAGTTGTTTTAATGGCGTATCCACACCATAATAAGATACTACCACATTATCTAAGATAGCAGGATTTGCTCTTCCTGCACGAATATTTAATAATCTTTTTTCTAAATTTTCAATAGCTGATTCCATTCTAAGTTCTGTTTCTTCTAAAATTTGTTCCATACTTTTATCTCTCCTATTAATATTATTATAATATAGCCGTAGGAAATATTCAAGAAATTTATTTGATTTTGGTTTGTAAAAATTGGTTTAATTGGTCTAAAATTTCATGAGCTGCTTTTTTGGCATTTTCTGTGCGATAATAAAACATTTGACCAATTGGATTCACACACCCATCTTTTAAGTCTTCTTCATAATAAGTAAACATACCTGTTTGCTCAAATAATGATATCATTTGTTCTTTAGAATAAGTGTATTTGCGGATGAAAAATTCTTCGTATAATGATTCTAGTGTTACAACACGCATGGCAGGGTCAAAAATAACATTACCCTTTTTCAACCAAGAATGGTAATAATGATTGGATTTATCTTCAAAATCAAAGGTTCCTTGTACAAGTTGCCAAGAGGTATTTGCAAGGCAAAAAATACCGGAAAGAATATGGCAGCCTCTTTCTGACTGATGATGATAATCAATTTGTGCAGTTTGATAATATTGTTGCATAAAACCATCTAATATTTCTGTTAGTGATGTAATTTCTTCTATGATTTCATCAGTGATCTCAGGATGAAATCCAATATAACCATTATCATATATTGACAAATCTTCTTGAGTAAAATAAGGCCATAATTTTCGAACGGCAACTCGGTCTAATTGTTTTAAACTTCTTTTTTCTAACGTATCCATTTTATTCACCTAGAACTATCGTATCATAAATTACAAAAGAAAAAAAGAGATTACTCTCTTATCCGTTGATTTGTTTTGCAACTTCAGCAGCAAAATCTTCTTCTCTTTTTTCCATACCTTCCCCAACTTCATAACGAACCATATTTACAATTATACCATTGTTATTCTTTACATAAGTTCCAACGGAAATATCGCCATCTTTGATGAAAGCTTGTTCTTCTAAACAAATTTCTTTGTAAAATTTTTGAATACGGCCTTCTACCATCTTTTCTGCTATTTCAGCTGGCTTTCCTTCATTGATTGCTTGTTCCTTTAAAACAGCTCTTTCTTTTTCAAGTTCATCTGCAGGTACATTTTCTTTCTTAACGTATTCAGGTTTCATAGCAGCTGCATGCATCGCTACATCTTTTGCTACTTCAGCATTTCCACCTTCTATAATGGTTAAAACGGCAATTTTACCACCCATATGAATGTACTCACCGAAAAATTCATTATCAGATTTACTTACTTTTGCAAATCTTCTCAAAGATAACTTTTCACCAATTTTAGCAGTTTTATTTACGATTAAATCATTTAAAGTTCCATCAATACATGGAAGTTCTAATGCTTCTTCTACTGTAGTAACATTACTATTCATTAAAACTTCTAAAACAGTTGATACCATACTAGTAAACTCTTCATTTTTTGCAACGAAATCAGTTTCTGAGTTAATTTCTACAATCACAGCTTCATTGCCTTTTACTAAAATACTAGCAAGTCCTTCTGCCGCAATACGATCTGCCTTTTTCGCAGCCTTCGAAATTCCTTTTTCTCTTAACCAATCCATAGATGCATTGATGTCACCATTGTTTGCTTCTAATGCTTTCTTGCAATCTAACATCCCAGCACCAGATTTTTCTCTTAATTCTTTTACTAAACTTGCACTTATCATTTTATTTTCCTCCTTTTTATGAAAAAAGATGACAATATCATCTCTCTTTTTATTTTAAAACTTCTAAAAGCTCTGCTTTTTTCATTGTTGAATATCCTTTCACCTCTTTGGCTTTTGCCATTTCACGAAGTTCAGTTACTGTTAATGTAGATAAATCTTTGGCTTCTTCTTTTTCAACTACTTTTTCTACAGTTTCAGTTTTTGGATTTTCATTTTTTACTTCAGTTTTTTCGAAAGATTTTTTATGATCTGAATTTACATTTTTATTATTTCCATGGAATTTATCATTACGATTATTTTTTCCTTCAAATCTTTTAGGCCTATCTTCTCTACGCTTTACAGATTCTACAGCACGTTCCATAATCGCTTCTGCACTACTATTTTTGTCATCCTCTTTAACATAGTCTACAATTTTGCCACCATTTGCTTCCACAACTGCATTTGCCATAACACCTGTAATCAGTTTAACTGCACGAATGGCATCATCATTTCCAGGAATAACATAATCTACCATATCTGGGTCACAGTTGGTATCTACAATACCAAATACTGGAATATTTAATTTTCTTGCTTCTTTGATTGCAATTTCTTCTTTTGAAGGATCCACAATGTATAAAGCACTTGGTAATTTTGTCATTTCACGAATACCGCATAAAATTTTATTCAATTTGTCATATTCTTTTTTAAGACCAATTACTTCTTTCTTAGGTAATAAATCAAATGTTCCATCTTGTTCCATTTTTTCAATTTCTTCTAATCTTTTTACTCTTCTACGAATGGTTTTGAAGTTTGTTAAAGTTCCACCTAACCATCTTTCTGATACATAATAAGAATTAGAACGAAGTGCTTCTTCTTTCACCGCTTCACTTGCTTGTTTTCTTGTACCTACGAATAATACTTTTCCACCTTGTTCTGCAATTGCTTTTAAAGCAGCATAAGCTTCTTCGATTTTCTTTGCTGTTTTTTGTAAATCAATAATGTAAATTTCATCTCTTGCTGTAAAAATATACTCTTTCATTTTTGGGTTCCATCTTTTGGTTTGATGTCCAAAGTGAACACCTGCTTCTAGTAAATAACTCATTGACACTACTGCCATATTTTATTCCTCCTTTTGTTATTTTCTTCCATTATTTCGAAATAACACCACCTACTGGCACTCGGCATTACAATTCATAATGTGTTTATTTGAAAAAGCCATATGTATTATATCATAGAATTATATGCATAGACAAGAAAAAAATACATAAATCGTATTTTTTCCGTTACATTATACTATACCTCTTGAATCACAATTAAAATCATTGGTTTACATTCAGTTTCCTGATAAAGATATTTTCCTAATTGATCACGAATTTCTGATTTGATTTTATTAAAATCAACATAATTAGGTTTGCTATTAGCATGAATCACATCTAAAGATATTTTCTCAGCTTCTTTGATTAAATCAATATTATCTTTTACATAGATAAACCCTCTTGTTAATATCTCTGGTCCTGCAAGTACTTCTTTCGTTGTATGATCTAAAGTAGCACTTACAATGACAATCCCGTTTTCACTTAATAACTCTCTATCTTTTAAAACAAGTTCTCCAATATCTCCAACTGTTTTTCCATCGATTAAAATATCATCCACCTTCATTTTTTCATTATCTGGTTTTAAGACACCATTTTCAAACGTTACAACATCCCCATTTAAACGCAATAAAATATTGTCTTCTGGATATCCCATAGTAATAGCTGCTTCCGCATTGGCAACTTGATGACGATATTCTCCAATAACTGGAAAATAATAAGTAGGATTCATTAAATTTAACATCATCATTAAATCTTCACTAGAAGCATGATGTCCTAAATATTTTTTCGTTGGAATAATCACTAAATTAGATCCAATTTTCGCAATATCATCAAATACTTTCGTTGCACTTTTTTCCATTCCTTCATAAACAGGAGAAGCAAATACAACGGTATCTTCTGGAGTAATTTTAATAAATTTATCATACCCTTTAATAATACGAGCTATGTTAGAAAATGGTTTTTCACGTTCATCTGAAATCAAAACAACAATATTAGAATCATGTAAATGATGAATATTAGTCAAACGATTTTTATCAAATTCAATAAATCCCATATCAATTGCTTTATGAATGATGGCTTCCATTTTTTTACCCATGATAACTACATTACGATCTGTATGCATGATTTCATTGAATAATTCTTGTATACGATATACTTGTGCTTGAAAAATATTAAATAAAATGCGCCCATCACTTTGATCTAATGTTTCGCGAATAATAGATGTTGTACGATTGTTTGGAGATGTATATCCTTTTTTATCTGCGTATAATGATTCACTCATCAAACATAAAACACCTTGTTTCCCAACATAAGCTAGTTTTCCTATATCTGTTTTATAGGCTCCCATCATGGATTGATCGAATACGAAGTTACCTGTGTAAACAATTGCTCCATCACTTGTATTAATCACATATCCTACTGTCCCAGGAACAGAATGTGTTAAAGAGATGGGAAAAATAGAAACAGCTCCGAAATTCATTTTTTTATGAGGGAGAATGGTGTGCAAATGGGCATTTTGAATTCCTTCGTCCTCTAATTCATTTTTAATAATTTCAATTGTAAATGCAGTTCCATAAATATTTAATTCTGGTATTTCCTTTAAAATATCAGGAATCGCTCCCATTTGACTATCATGTCCGTGTGTTACAAAAATTCCTTTTATATTTTTTTTATTTTCTTTCAAATAATCAAAATTAGGAATAATATAGTCTACACCTAACATCTTATCATCCGCATACTTTAATCCCGCATCTAATACGAATATGTCATTGTCAACTTTAACAATATACATATTCTTTCCGTTTTCATTTAGTCCCCCTAAACCAAAAATATTTATTTTACTCATAGTTACTCCTTTCTTTTTTATATACATTAAAAGACTTATACATTATATCAAAAAAAGATAGATTAGTCTATCTTTTCAGATTTGATTTATTATTTTTTGACAAATTGTTTCTGTTCCAATTCTTCTCTTACTTCATCATAATTGAAGTAATCCACATGATCCATCGATTGCACAATTTCTTTTGCAAATATTCTATTCATAAATCTTTTAATACTATACTCATAATACACTATCCCTGTTTGCTTCCTTTCTTCATCAAATATAGCCTTTTCAAATCTAACACAGTGTTCCATTGGTGGTAAAAGAATATTTTGTGAAATTAATAGAAATTCATTCTTTCCAATTCTTTTTATATACCATGTAATAGGCATTTCTTCTAACCATATTGGCTTCCACAACTGACATAAATGTCCATTCGATAAAAGACAATCTGCATCCGATTTCGCTAAAACCCTAATATATCTTCTTTGCTTATACTCATATTGATTTACCAAATCTGAATTTTTTGGAAGGTTAGATTTCATACTACCCTGTATTTTGCGCAATAATTTTCCTAAAGAAAGCCACTCATGACCAAAAATATCACAATCTCTATAATAATCATACATTGATATTCTATTTTTATATTCTGTTTCCCTCAGCATACCCATTTGATGCAATAATTCCAATTCCATTTAAATTAACGGAGACTGTTGTGGATAAAAACCGTACTGTATTTCTAATAAATCATTAGTTATCTTTACTTTGCTATTTGGATTAAAAGGAATATCACCATATACAACTAAAAATGGTCTAAATCCAACATTGTTTAAGTGGTCCGTAGGATTATATTCAGATATTTGATTATCTAACCAAATATCTGTGTCCTTGTAAATGTTTGTTTTACCCCAACACATACCCCTTACTGCACTTGCAGATACCTTCTGATAGTATTCGAAAGCATACCTATCAATATCCAATGGTTTATAATCTACCGAAATCCAATACTGGCCATACTTTCTACCTTGATATTCATCAATCTTATTACATCCTAAAGAAATTGCAAAATCAGTAGGTAAAGCCCTAGAAAGATTTGAATTTTCACACAAAATTTTATCTATATCTACATAAACATCATATTCCTCTTTATCTACATAAAAAGACATATCATATGATTGCTCATCAAAAATAAAACATTGTTTTTTATTCATAATATTTTTTCCTCCTTGTTACCATTTTGCTAAATCAAATCCACTTCGTTTGAATAGTTTTTCTAAATCATAATTGGAATAAAAGATAATGGTGGGTCTTCCATGTGGACAATTAAATGGATTATCACAATTCTTTAAATCTTGAATCAATTGCTCCATTTCTAATTCCGTAATATTTTCATTTGCTTTGATAGCTAACTTACAGGACATCATAGTTGCTACTTTTTCATTAAACTTTTCGATAGAAAAATCTTTTTCTACTTCTAATAATGTTTCCATAATTTTGAATGTTGCATCTTTTTCATATCCTTTTGGAAGCCAAGTTGGATGTGCCTTCACGATAATAGAATTAAGACCAAATTCTTCTATTTCAAAATTCATATTTCTTAATATTTCAAAATTTTCTTTTAAAATGATAAAATCTTTATTTGAAATTTCAAATGTCATTGGAAATAATAATGATGTACTATCGTGATTGGGATTTCCTAATTTCTTTTTGAACAATTCATAGTTAATGCGTTCTTTGGCAGCGTGTTGATCAATCATGTACATACCTAATTCATTTTGGCAAATAATATAAGTTCCATGAACTAACCCAACTGGATATAATTCTGGTAAATGATTTGATGATTTTTTTTCTACCTCTTCTTCTTTTGCTTCTTTCACTTGAAACAAAGGGCTTTCTACTTTTACTTCATCTTTAATTACGATATAATCCTCTGTTTCAGCAACACGATTTAAATCCAGTGTTTGTTCCTGATAAATTGGCTTTTCATTTACTACTTCATCTTCCTTTTCCTCCACTTCAATATGTGGTATCAAAGAACGACTTTTGAGTTGATTTTGTATCATTTTCGTAATCAATGTTTGTAGTTCTTCCATTTTCGAAAACTTAATATCCATTTTCGTTGGATGAACATTGACATCAACTAAAGTTGGATCTACTTCAATATTGAATACCACAATTGGATAACGATTATCTGGTTTATAAGAATGATAGCTATCATTGATAACACGGTTCAAATCCATATTGCGAACTACACGACCATTGACAATTGTTACCATACCATTACGACTGGAGCGATGTACCTCTGGTAGTGACATATATCCAGTAATGTTATAATCTTCATCTTCTGATGACACTTCCACCATTTTTCTCGTAATATCCATTCCATAAACTGCTGAAATTGTTTTTAATAAATTGTTACTTCCATCAGTATTTAATAAACTACTATTGTTATTGGTTAATACAAATTTGATTTCTGGATGAGATAAGGCAATTTTATTCACATAATCTGTAATACTTGCGAGTTCGGTATATAAGCTTTTCATATGTTTTAAACGAGCAGGTGTATTATAAAATAAACTATCGATAGTTAAAATCGTTCCAATTCTCGCTTCACAAGGCTCTACTGATAGTACTTTTCCTCCATGAATGACTACTTCCGTTCCTACATCTTGCATACAAGTTTTTAAATTGACTTTACTGACACTTGCAATACTCGCTAAAGCTTCCCCACGAAAACCCAATGTCATAATATGAAATAAGTCATCCTCATTTTTTAATTTACTGGTAGCATGTCTTCCAAAAGCTAAGACAGCATCTTCTTTATCCATACCACTCCCATTATCCGTTACTTTAATTTGTACTGTACCTGCTTCTATTAAATCAATTTTAATTTCACTACTTCCAGCATCAATACTGTTTTCTACTAATTCTTTGACTACACTTGCACATCTTTCTACTACTTCTCCAGCAGCTATTTTATTGGCAAGTAATTCATCCATTACCTTTATTTTTGCCATATCATTTCACCATATTCATTATAACATGTTTTCATAGAAAATAAAATGATAGAAAAAAGACATTTTATGTATTTTAAAATCTTTAGATACTTTCTTTGATACTGATATTCATCGCTACTAAATGTTTGAATTGTATCTCTTATTTCTTGCATAAATGACATTTCTTGCTCATTACTAGTATCCCATATAGAAGAATCATGGAGCACATTTAAAACTGTTTTTTTGTTAGAAAGAAGTACCACGCAAGATTGTAAGCGGATTTTATCCAACATATTTAAATTAGTATCCTCATTGTTAAATTTTGAACATGCTTCATTTAATAAAACCATCATAGTATTATCCAAATGTTTAAGATATTTTTTTAAAGAAATACCAGTTGTTTCAATTGAAGTCTGATCAGTTAAAGCAGGTTCCTTAGAGGGACTAAATCTTATCATCAATTGTCTTTCTTCTATTACATCAAACAGAAAAATCGCATTATATTTAAGTTGAAGCAATTCCTTCTTAACTTTTGGTGATAATCCCGGTTGTCGTAAATTAGATTCTATCACAAAATAAATGGTTTGAATATACTGATTAATTGTTTTAACATCCTCATATGGCATAGTCTCTTCTTCTATTTGAATTCCAAGGTGACTTAACATTTGAATAAAATCATTTTCTATTCTCCCAAATGATTCATAAAATTCAAGCGGTATTTCTCCATTCCATAAATCAAAAAGAGTTCTAAATATAATTCTCTCATGTTCTGACCCTTTTAACATTGCACACAAGTCCACCTCAAAAGCCATATTACTCTCACACAATGATTGATTTAAATCTACTAAAACATTACTCAATTCTACTTTTCTTCTAAAATCAATTCGTTTCAGTTTTTGATTGATTGTGCCACAAATTAATTCATATACATCAATTAATTGAGCCAAATTTTCGGTTTGGTTTGCTAATTCTAAATTTCGCATTTGTTCCAAAAGATGAGCTTTCGAACGATTTAAATCTACTATAGATAATAAGATATCTGCATTGGTTTCCATGTTTGCCATTTTATCATTCCTTTTCTTTCACATCATAAAAAAGAGGGTGTCCCCCTCTCGTTTACAAATAGCAAACAAAGCATTTTATCCACTACTGCAAACTATATTATGATGTTTTCCCTTTCTATTCAATGAATATTCTGTATTATATCATTATTTTTACATTTGTCAAATTAATATGGAAATGTTAATTGATATATTATCTTAATATCTTTACAATCTCATCAAAATGTCTTATTTCATGAATATGAGATAATTGCATTATATCATTATATCCTTCATTTACAAAGCAACAGTTCATGAAATATTTTGCTTTTATTTGATAGATATTACACATGTCTTTACTTACATACAACCATTCTTTTAAATCTATTCTATGTTTTTGTATAAATTGCCTTAATGAAAGCGAATGGTAAAAACGAATCCCCATTGCACTATCACTTGACATAGTCATAGCAGGAATAATTTGTCCTTCATGTATGACAGGTGCAGATGGAAAATGATTTTCCACCAAGGCCAACCAAGAACAATGTTGAAATAGATAATGTATCGTTGTAATGTCAAGATCATGGAATATCTCATAATCCATCAGTAAATTTTGGATGAATATACTATTTCCATATTGATATCTCCTTTTTGAAAAAGCTTTTTCTATATATCATACTTTTCTATAAAATACAATCAGATATTTATCATTTCTCCATCCATACTCCAAGTTTTCACATCGGTAATCTTTACATCGACAATCTGACCCAAGTATTTTTGATCTGCCTTTACATTTACTAACTTCATAGTGTCTGTATATCCCATTAACATATCTTCATTTTTTTCACTCATACCTTCTAATAATACAGGTACTACCTGATTGAGATATGCTTGGTTTGCTTCCAATGCATATTGATTCACTAGATTATTTAATCTTTGCAATCTCTCTTCTTTGACGGCAAGAGGAATGTGATCCTCCATTTTAGCAGCAGGCGTTCCTACTCTTGAAGAAAAGATAAAAGTAAAGGCAGAATCATATTTTAACTCATTTACAACAGTTAACGTTTCTTCAAAGTCCTCTTCTGTTTCTCCTGGAAACCCAACAATAATATCTGTTGTTAAGGAACAATTGGGAATCCGCTCTTTTATTTTATGAGCAAGTTCTAAATAACTTTCTTTTGAATATCTTCTTCCCATTAATTTTAAAATGCGAGAAGATCCTGATTGTAATGGTAAATGAATGTATGGCATTATGTTATCATATTTAGCAATCACATCAATCATCTCATCTGTAAAATCCCAAGGATGACTTGTTACAAATCGAATTCTAGGAATACCTGTTTTTGCAACATCTTCTAATAAATTTTCCATTCTATAATTCTCTTGTAAATCTTTTCCGTAAGCATTGACATTTTGTCCAAGCAAAGTGACTTCTTGGTAACCCTTTTCCTTTAAATGTTTTACTTCATCAAGAATATCTTCTTTATTTCTACTTCTTTGTTTTCCCCTTGTATAAGGAACAATACAGTATGTACAGAACTTATCACATCCATACATAATATTCACCCAAGCTTTATATTTGGATTCTCTTTTCACAGGGATATTTTCAATAATATCTCCTTCTTTACTATAAACTTGAATTTGTTGCGATTTTGTTTCGATCGTATTATTTAAAATCACTGGTAACTCATGGATATTATGAGTTCCAAAGACAAAATCTAAGTATTTATGTTTCTGCATAATCTCACTTACAACAACCTCTTCCTGTGCCATACAACCGCATAAGCCTGCAATTACATCTGGTTTTGCTTCTTTTAAATGTTTTACTCTTCCTAAATAGCCAAATACCTTATTATGGGCATTTTCTCTGATTGCACATGTATTGAGTAAAATAACATCTGCATCTTCCATAGATTCACATTCTGTAAATGACATATCTTCCAATATGGCCTTGATATTTTCTCCATCATGCTCATTCATCTGACATCCATAGGTTTTCACAAAATAGGTTTTACCTAGACCAATTTTTTTTAAATTCTCCTTTAATATATATTGTTCTGTTTTTATCAAAATATCTTTTTGATTTCTTTTTTTTGCCTCTAATAGATTAGGTATCTGCATTCTATCACTTCATTTCTTATAAGATAATAACATAAGATTTTAAAAACCGCAATTTTTTTTCTAAAATTATAGCAATAAAAATCCTATTACTAAATTTGAGTAATAGGCTTCATTATACTATCCTCTTAAAGATATATAATTTCTTTTTATGTTTTCCTTGTCTTCTAAAGTAGATTCTTCCTCTCTTAAGTCTTTAGAAGATAATTTCATACTGTCATCTAATTTTATTGAAAAAAATTCCTCATATAATTTTTTCTGTTCCTCAGCTATTTTTTCAATTGAAATTCCTTTATTATAAAGGAAAATGTAATACTGATACATAAACTTATTGAAATCTTCCTCATTAGTTACAATAGTATCATTCTCTGATTTTTCAGCAGACGCAGAAAAATATTTTTCTTTTTGAGTTTTTTGAGTAACATTAAATAAGTTGAATAGTTGAATAATTTCATTTGGACTTAATTGATTGGTCAAATTTATAAAATAAATAAACTCAGAAAAATATTTGTAACCTCCAGTAGCAATTACTGCATCTGCTAATTTGTCAATTGGTGCATTCAGAACATCTCTTGCAAATTTATAAATATATTCAGCATCCCCAATTGCAATTACTAAGTCTGCTAATTCATTAATTTCTTTTGGATTTAATTTCTTTGTCAAAACAATGGCATTATTAAAATCATCATCTATGAATGTCATTACAAATTCTTTTTTTCATAATTCACCTCATTAATTTTCTATTCTAGCATAGAAATATTACATTTACAACTAAATTTAAGCAAAAAACTTTGCCGTTTTTTAAAATGGCAAAGCTTGTTTATAAAATATAAATTTTTAATTATTCAGTTATAAATATTTTTTTATTTTATCAAAATCACTACTATCATCTAATTCTGTATGGGAAAGTTCCTCAAATAATTTCTTCTGTTCTTTGGATAATTTTTTAGGAATATGGATATCTAAAACAACATACATATCCCCTTTTCTTCCGGTTTGAACATCCTCAATCCCTTTTCCTTTTAAGCGATGTTTATCTCCACTAGAACTTCCTGCTGGGATTGCTAATTTAACTGTTCCATATAGTGTTGGTACATCTTTTTTGGTTCCAAGAACGGCATCGGTAATGGTAATAGGTAGTTCTAAGTAAATGTCATTGCCATCTCTTTCATATAATGGATGTTCTTTTACCCTAAACTCAATATACACATCTCCATTCGGTCCTCCATTATAACCTGCTTCCCCAGCACCCGCTAAACGTAACCGATTTCCAGTGTCCACACCTGCTGGAATTTTCACTTCTTTTACTTTATGGGTTCTTACCTTACCTGTTCCCCTACAAGCGGAACATTTTGTTTTATAAGTACGTCCTTTCCCACCACAAGTAGAACAAGTTGTTTTGGTCATAAAAGTTCCAAATAAAGTTCTTTGTTCTGAAGTCATTTGTCCACTACCATGACAGGTTGGACAAGTTTCTTCATCAAATCCCCCTTTACCATGACATTGATCACAATTATCTTGAATATTCAGTTCAACTTCTTTTTTGCAACCAAATACGGCTTCTTCAAAAGTCAAATCCATGCGTAATAAGCTATCTTGTCCTTGTCTTGCACGATTTGTCGATCTTCCACCGCCAAAACCAAAGCTACTTCCAAATAAGTCTCCAAAGATGTCGGAAAAGTCGAAACCAGAGAAATCAAACCCTCCTCCACCATTCATTTGATCAAAGGCTGCATGCCCATATTGATCATATTGTCTTCTTTTATCGGCATCGGATAATACAGCATATGCTTCTTGGGCTTCTTTAAATTTTGCTTCAGCATCTGGTTCTTTGGAAACATCTGGATGGTATTTTTTTGCTAATTGTCTGAATGCACTTTTGATTTCCGCATCCGTTGCATTTTTACTAACACCCAGTACCTCATAATAATCTCTTTTATTCATAACACATACTCCTTTCTATGTTGTTTAATATCCACATAGTTCTTTTAATTCTTGTAATTTGACATCAAATAAATGTAATGCTTCTTCGATTGGAGCGGGTGTCGTCATATCCACACCTACTTCTTTTAACAATTCTAATGGATAGTTAGAATCTCCACTGGATAAAAATTGGAGATATTTGTCTCTTGTCTTTGTATCGCCTGCCAATATTTTAGATGCGATTGCTAAAGCAGCAGATAATCCAGTTGCATATTTATAGACATAAAATGGGGTATAAAAGTGGGGTATTCTTTCCCATTCATAACGAATCAAATCATCGCTTACAACACCATCCCCATAATATAGACGATTTAATTCATAATAAGTATTACTAAATTCTTTTTCTGTTAATGGAACGCCATTTGCTTCTTTTTCATGCATCAACATTTCAAATTCCGCAAACATGGTTTGACGATAAATGGTTGCTCTTACATTGGATAAAAATTTGGTTAAAATAATAATCTTTTCATTCTTACTCTCTGCATGTTGATACATATATTCATTTAATAAAACTTCATTGACAGTAGATGCAATTTCAGCAGAAAAGATTGGATAAGAATAATAAACAGAAGGTTGATGCTTAATCGAATAATAATAATGCATGGCATGTCCTAACTCATGCGCAGCTGTTGAAACAGAACCTAATCTTCCATAGTAGTTGAGCAGTACATAAGGATGCGTTTCATAACTGGCAGTACAATAGGCACCTGATTTTTTATTTTGCGTTGGATAAACATCTACCCACCCACTTTCTAATCCTTTTTTTAAATCCATTACATATTGTTCTCCTAGAGGTTTTAAAGCTTCTAAAATGATTTCTTTTGCTTCTTCATAGGAATAAGTTTTATTCTCTTCCGCTACTACATCCACATAAATATCATACATATGCAGTTCCTCTAATCCAAGCATATGTTTTTTAAATTCCATAAAATCATACATTTTATCTAAATTTTTATGTACAGTATCGATTAAATTATGATAAACAGATAGACTAATATTGTCATCATATAAACTTGCTTCTAATGAACTATTATAATGATGTACCTTACTTTGAAATAAGGTTGCTTTAATTTGTCCTTTTAAAGTGGCAGAAACGGTATTTTTGATACCCTCCCAATAATGGTATAAGGTCTCGAAGGCATTTTTTCTAACTTCTCTATTTTTGCTTTCAATATAAACACTATAGTTTTCATTAGTAAGTTCCACTTCTTGATTTTCTTCATTTCTAATTTTACCATAATGCACATCGGCATTATCTAAATGTGTGAATACTTCATCTGGAGTATCTAAGGCATTTGATGCCATGGCAATAATTTCTTCTTCTCGTTCTGTTAACGTATACTTTTGAAAACGATATACTTTTTCCAAATCAAAACGATATAATTCTAATTTAGGATTTTCTTTTAAATATTGTTCTACTACAGTATATGGTGTTTTTAACATTTCAGGTCCAATGAAAGAGGTTTCTTCTCCAACACGTTCTAATAAATGCATTACTTTCATTTTCAGTGCTTGGGCATCCGAATTGGTGGTATCCTCATCCAAATATAATAGTACATAAATTCCCACTTTTTCGAGTAACCGCGATAACTGGTCATGAAGCTGATAAAAAGCGTATAAAGTAGCACTATCTTGCATAATTTTACCTTTATAAGAAACAAGTTCTTTCGTTTGCTCTTCAATTTCATTTAAAGCATTTAATACTTCTGTTTCACTACTATAAATAGCCTTTAAATCCCATTTGTACTTCGCTTCAATTTTACTTCTTGTTTTTATTTGTTCCACTTTTATTCTCCATTTCTTTTAGATAGGATGAAAGTTCTAGTTTCCTAGAACTTCTCACCTATTTTTCTTCGAATTCAGCATCGATTACATCGTCATCTTTTTTATCAGTTGATTCTGTTTTATTTTCTTCTGATGCATGGGCTTCCTGAGCAGCTTTGGCAGCTTCTTCATATACTTTTGTCGCAAATGCCATAGCGGTTTCTTGTAATTTGTCTTTTTTCGTCTTAATATCATCTAGATTATCTTTTTCCAAAGCTTCTTTTAATTCTTTAATTTCAGTTTCTGCTTTTTCCTTGTCTTCTTTACTGATTTTATCTCCTAAATCTTTGATTGATTTTTCAGTTTGGAAAACAAGTTGTTCTGCTTCATTACGTGTTTCTGCTGCTTCTTTACGTTTTTCATCAGCTTCTTTATTTGCTTCTGCTTCTTTTACCATCTTATCAATTTCTTCATCGGTTAATGAAGTAGATGATGTAATCGTAATCGATTGCTCTTTGTTAGTTCCCAAGTCTTTTGCTTTTACATTTACAATACCATTGGCATCAATATCAAATGTAACTTCAATTTGAGGAACACCTCTTGGAGCAGCTGGAATATTGGTTAATTGGAATCTTCCTAATGTCTTATTATCGGCAGCCATTGGACGCTCTCCTTGTAATACATGAATGTCTACAGCAGGTTGATTATCTGCAGCTGTTGAGAATACTTGTGATTTACTAGTAGGTATCGTTGTATTTCTTGGGATTAATACAGTCATTACATTACCCATTGTTTCAATTCCAAGTGATAATGGTGTTACATCAAGTAAAACGATATCTTCTACTTCTCCTGTTAAGACACCACCCTGAATGGCAGCACCCATTGCGACAACTTCATCTGGATTTACACCTTTAGAAGGTTCTTTTCCAAGTTCTTGTTTAATTAAGTCAACAACTTTTGGAATACGTGTAGATCCACCTACCAATAAAACTTTATCAATGTCATTTTTGGTTAAGTTCGCATCTTTTAAGGCATTACGAACTGGTTCTAATGTAGAAGTCAATAAATCATCTACCAATTCTTCAAATTTTGCTTTCGTTAATGTAACCGCTAAATGGATTGGTCCATTTTCACTTTGCGTAATAAATGGGATAGATACTTCTGTAGAAGACATTCCAGATAAATCTTTTTTGGCTTTTTCAGCAGCATCTTTGACTCTTTGCATTGCCATTTTATCACTTGTTAAGTCAATTCCGTTTTCCTTCTTGAATTCACTCACTAAGTGATCCATTACTCTTTGATCGAAGTCATCTCCACCTAAATGGTTATTTCCACTGGTTGATAATACTTCATATACACCGTCTCCTAATTCAAGGATAGAAACATCGAATGTACCTCCACCTAAGTCGTATACAAGAATTTTTTCATTTTTATCTTGTTCCATACCATACGCTAAGGCAGCAGCTGTTGGTTCGTTGATAATTCTTTCAACTTCTAATCCTGCAATTTTTCCAGCATCTTTCGTTGCTTGTCTTTGTGCATCATTGAAATATGCAGGTACGGTAATAACTGCTTTATTTACACTTTCTCCTAAATAAGCTTCTGCAGTTTTCTTTAAGTCACTTAAAATCATGGCAGATACTTCTTGTGGTGTATAATCTTTTCCATTTGCATGGACTTTTTCATTTGTACCCATTAATCTTTTAATGGAATAAATGACTTCTGGGTTTGTAATCATTTGGTTTTTGGCTTTGACACCAACGATAATTTCTCCATCTTTTCCAAATGCAACAACAGATGGCGTCGTACGATTTCCTTCGGCATTGGCGATAACTTTTGTTTCACCACCCTCACGTACAGCAACACAACTATTCGTTGTTCCTAAATCAATTCCTATTATTTTACTCATATTTATTCACCTTTCCTTTATTCACTTACTTTGACCATTGCTGGTCTGATTACTCTATCTTTGAGTAAATATCCTTTTTGTAATACTTCTAATACTTGGCCAGATTCTACACCCTCTACCTTTTCTGTTAGAACTGCTTCATGGTAGGTTGGGTCAAATGGTTTATTCACACCATCAATTGCTTTTACTTCAGCACCCTCTAAAATATTGGTTAAATTGCAATAAATCATTTTAAATCCTTCTAAGAATTTAGAAACTTGATCATCTAGATTGTTGTCATCCATCTTAATGGCTCTTTCAAAATTATCGACAACAGGTAACAGTTGTTTTACAATGTCTTCATTGCTATATTTTAGAATACGAGACATCTCTTCATCTTTTCGTTTACGATAATTGATTAATTCTGCTTTGTCTCGCAAGTTTTTATCTTCTAATTCTTTTACTTGTTGTTCTAACTCTTCTATTTTTTGTTTCTGTTTGTCCTTTTTATTCTTTTTTTCTTTTTTCTTATCTTCGCCACTTGTCCCTTCTTCACATTCACAATCTTGTTCACAAGTACATTCTTCGCATTCACAAGTATGTTCTTCCTGCTTGCACTCGTCACAGTGGCATTTCTCTTCACATGCACAATTTTCTGTTTCTTCACAATGACATGTTTCGTTCTCCATTTTGGTTCCTCCTTTATTCATTGATATGGTCTTTGATAAATTCTAACAATGTTGTCACACGATCATATTCCATCCGTTTAGGTCCAATCAAAGCAATCGTTCCTTCCACTCCATCGACAGAATAGTTGGTCTTAATAACAGTTACATCTTCATCAAAAGTATTTTCACTTCCAATATAAATATTGATATCAGATGCATCGTCACCATCTTCCACAACACTTTGAATGAATTCCTTATCCTCAAATTTGTCTAAGATATTACGAATTTTATCGGCATCATTAAACTCTGGTTGTTTTAAAATATTACTTGGTTTCGTAATATGTACACTTGGTTCCTCCTGTAAATCAGTCAGTACATTATATAGGGCATCATAGATGGCACGCTGTTGTCTTACAGAATTGCCAATTTGCGGTTTGACTTCAAATTCTAGTTTGACACTCACTTCATCTAGTTTTGTTCCCACTAAAAATTTGTTAATCAAATCGACAGTTTGTTTGATTTCAATTGCAGATACTTTTTCTTCTATAGCTACATTTTTGTGTTCCACATGACCTTTATCAGTTACCACAATTGCCACCATGTTGTTTTCATCAATGGGAATTGCTTCTATTTTACTAATTCTATTTTCCTTAGAAGAAGACCCTAATACAATTGATGTGTAATTGGTAAGATCTGAAATAATTTCCATACTTTTGGCAATCGCATCACTTAAGATTAACGATTGATTTCTAAAAACTGTCTGTAGCTTTAACATATCATCCCCTGTTAATTCTTTCGGTTGCATAATATGATCGACATAATAGCGGTATCCTTTTTCACTTGGCACACGTCCTGAAGAGGTATGTGTTTTTTCTAGCAAATTCAAATCTTCTAATAAACTCATTTCATTCCTTATGGTTGCACTAGAACATTTGAGTGCTTTACATAGTGACTTTGAACTTACTGGTTTTGCTATTTTAATATAATTTTCTACAATTAATTTTAATAACTCTTCTTGCCTTTTGCTTAACAATTACATCACCTCTAGCAAACTCTTTATCTGACTGCTACTTCATTATAGTATATTCTATTAGCATTGTCAATATGTGTGTGCTAATAAATTTATTTTTGACAGTTTTCCATATTTTTATGTATTCAATTATTTATGTTTATACAAAAGAAAACAAACTTTGATGTTTGCTCCTATATATTTAAGCTGCTTTACTAATTCCCTTTAATTTTCGAATGACCTTTTTCTCAATTCGTGATATATAAGATTGACTGATGCCTAATACTTGAGCAACATCTTTTTGGGTCATTTCTTTTCCAGACTTTAGTCCATATCGTAATGTCATAATTTCCCTGTCTCTATCATTTAATTTGGCAATCTCACTATGTAACATCTTCTTTTCCGTTTCTTCTTCTAATCCCTTAGTTACAATATCACTTTCTGTTCCCAAAATATCTTCTAAATGAAGTTCATTGCCTTCTGAATCATAACTTAGACTATCTTCAAAACTAATTTCCGTTCTTCTTTTTTTATTTTTTCTTAAAAACATTAAGATTTCATTATCGATACAGCGAGATGCATAGGTTGCCAATTTGATATTTTTGTCTAGTTTATAGGTATTGACTCCTTTGATTAAACCAATTGTTCCAATACTGACTAAATCTTCTAAATCAATTCCTGTATTTTCATATTTTTTAGAAAGAAAAACAACCAGTCTTAAATTGTGTTCAATTAACTTACTTCTTGCCTCAATATCTCCATTCATAGAACGTTCAACAAAAAGTACCTCTTCTTCTTTCGTTAAAGGTTCTGGTAGTTTATCTGCACTGCCAATGAAAAAGATATTTTCTTCTTCGCAAAAAATTCTTGTAATCCATTGCATTATTTTTTTGATCATATTGATTCCTCCATTAATTTAGGGTGCAACAAACAATCAATACCTTCCATCTGAATCGGATGATTACACAAACCAATCCATACACGATTACAACTACACTTTCCAACAATCTCAAATGTATCTGCACGAATACATGGTATCATTGTACTCTCCTCTATGGTATGCACAGGAACTAAAATATATTCCTTATTTTCATTCATGATGACTTTTTCTTTATCAATTAAAACAACAGGATCATGGAAATAGGGTTCTGTTAAGCGATTTCCAGTATCCATAAATGCTTTCCAATGATACCTTTTTGAACCAATTGTAACATTGACTGAATAAGTATTTGCATAAAAATTCTTTAATCGCATTCCTTGTTTTACATAAGCATAAAGAATAATGGGAGATGAAATGATTAAAAAAACTACATTGACACTAAGTCCATTATGAAAGAAAACAAGTCCCTGTTGTTTATAAGAAAATTGTACATTTAAAAAATATAAAAAACCTCCTAAAATCATACTTGCTGTATAAAGATAAAATATATTTTGAAAAAAGTATCTTCTGTTCTTATAAGAAAATGTAACAAGTATCATTCCCATACTGATTAATACCTTTAATAGGAATAGAAGAAAAGAAGTCATTGGGATAAATAAAGAAAAAATACTGAGTCCCCCAAGTAAGGCTCCTAAAAAGATTTTTTTGATGGATACATTTCTTCTTAATAGATAAGAAACAACCAATAATAAGATAAAATCAAATCCAAAATTGATTAGAAAAATGACATCTAGATAAAGTTTCATCGCATCACCAAATATATTATAAAAAAAGACACTTACCTATTGTGTCGTTTTTTGGGTATGTCAAGAAAAGTGTGTAAGTAGTTAATATTATTATATAAATAATGTCAA
>CAMUMB010000022.1 GCA_947089915.1 uncultured Caryophanales bacterium
AAATGAGGCAGATACTGTCTTAAATTCTCAACCCCTTTTTATTCTTTTAAACACTCGAAAGAGTGTCTTTTATTTTTGAAAGGAAGTGATACCATTGGCTAAAGAATTAAATATAAATCAAGAAGAGTTTTGTCGTAAGTATGTAGAATATGGTGGCAATGGTACACAAGCATATAAAGAAGTATATAAGTGCGATGATGATACTGCAAAGGTAAATGCTAGTAGATTGCTAACAAATGCTAACGTAAAAAAATATATTGATGAATTATTAGAAGATGTTCGCAATCGAAATAAAATTACGGTTGATAAGATAGTTAATGAATATGCTAAGCTTGCTTTTTTTAATCCAGCAGATGTGTTTAATGATAACGGAACTGTCAAAGATATTCAACAACTAGATGAAAAAGTATCATCAGCAATTAAAAGTATAAAAATTAAAGAAGATTATAGATATGAAGATGGCGAACAAGTTTTTGATGGTCATACAAAAGAAATAAGTTTTACAGATAAAAAAGCAGCATTAGATAGTTTGGGTAAATATTTGGGTATGTTTACAGAAAAGAGTAAGTTAGAAATATCGGGAAATTCTGAAAAACCTGTTACTATCAATATAGAATTGACTGATGATTAATGGAAGTAAATATAAAAATATCCAAGAAAGTATTTAATGAAGTTTATTTACCATATTTGGACAATGAAGACAGATATTTAGTCTTTTATGGTGGTGGATCTAGTGGTAAAAGTTATTTTATAGCACAACGATATATAAAAAAACTAATTACTCCTAGAAGATGTAATTTATTAGTAACGAGACAAACAGGAGATACTAACCGTAAGAGTACATTTCCATTATTAAAACAGGTAATTAATGATTGGAATTTATCTAAACATTTTAAAATCAACGAAAGCGATATGAGAATTAAAAGTTTATTGACAGGTAATGAAGTTGCATTCGCTGGATTGGATGATGTAGAGAAGATTAAGTCAATTACTTTTGAAAATGGTGAATTAACTGATATATGGGTGGAGGAGGCAACAGAATGCAAAGAAGCAGATATAAACCAATTAAAGGTGCGTTTACGTGGTGGTAAAAGTAAGAAACAAATGGTGCTAAGTTTTAACCCAATTAATATTCAACATTGGATTAAGAAACATTTTATTGATTCTAAACTAGCAACAGTATGTTTTAGTACCTATAAGGATAATAAATTCTTAACAGATGATGATAGAAAAGCATTAGAAGATTTGCAATATACAGATGAATATACATATAACGTATATGGACTAGGAAACTGGGGTATTTTAGGAAAAACAGTATTTGATGCTAGAAAGATACAGGAACGATTGAATCACTTAAATAAGCCTATAAAAACAGGCTATTTTTTATATGATTACGATGGTGTAAAAATAACAAATATTAAGTGGCAAAATGATAAAAATGGTTATATCCAAATCTATCAGGTCCCACATGTACCAAAGCAAACAAAATATTGTATAGGTGGAGATACTGCTGGAGATGGTAGTGATTATTTCACAGGACATGTATTAGATGCAAAAACAGGCATTCAAGTAGCTGTTTTAAAGCATCAATTTGACGCAGATTTATATACAAAGCAAATGTATTGTCTAGGTAAGTATTACGCCTACAAAGGTAGAGAAAATAATGAGGATGCATTAATAGGAATTGAAGCAAACTTCGATAGTTTTCCAATAAGAGAATTACAAAGATTAGGATATAAGAATCAATATGTTCGTGAAAAAATAGATGAATATACTGGAAAAACTGAAAAGAGATTTGGTTTTAAAACAACATCAATAACACGACCAACAATTCTTTCTAACTTAATTCAAATCGTGAGAGAGCATGTTGATACAATTAATGATAGGGATACGTTAGAAGAATTATTAACTATTATTCGTAATGAGAAAGGTAGAATTGAAGCTCCAGAGGGTGGGCATGATGATCAAATGATGGGACTTGCAATAGCACATGAGATAAGAAATCAAGTAGTATTTGAAAAAGAGCCAATTGTTACTGAATACAACTTTAATTTCAAAATAGAAAAGCCACCTGTCGGAGATTATGGTGAAACAATTGAAATAATATAGGAGGAATGAATATGAAAAAGAAAGTGTTAAGAGAATTAATAGAAGAAAGAGAAAAGGAAGCACTTGAATATGATAAAGTTGAAATAGTATCATTAGAGCCATCTAAAAAGCGTAAAAAGAAAAAACATAAAAGGAGTGGTAAATGGTGGAAACAACAATAATATGTTTTATATTTGGCATTTTTATTTTACGTGCTTATACACTGGGATTAAAAAACGGGCAGAAAGTATCAAAACAACAACCTATTGAATTACCTAATATGAATCCAGTAGAGATTATTCAAAAAAAGAAAATACAAAAGGAGCAACAGGAGGAAATGAATAGGATAAGTAATATTATTGATAATTTTGAAAATTATGATGGAACTGGAGCAAATCAGAAGGAGGTGTAACTTATGAAACTTAAAAATGAAATAAAAGAAACCCCTTTATGGCAACTGTATGATAAAGGTGTTAATTATAATAGAACAGTACTCCTTTATGAAACTACAAATAAATGTTTTCGCTTTTTTAACGGTGATCAATGGAATGGATTAAAGTCTGGCGGAATCGAACCTGTTAGCTATCCAATTATTGAACCAATTGTCAATTATAAAGTAGGAACTGTAAATCAAAATGAATGGGCAATTCATTTTTCTAGTGATAATTTTGATGACTTAGAGAAAAGAAATATATTTAAGCAGGCTTGTGAATTACTAAACAAAAGAGTAGCAAGGGTTTGGGAGAAAGATTCAATGGATTACAAGCTTAGAAAGGCATCTACAGATTCAGCAGTAATTGGAGAAGGTATTATCTATGTAGATTATGATGAGGAATCCGATAACCCAATCAATGAGATATTGAATAATACAGACATTTGTTATGGAAATGAAAATTCAAGCGATATTCAATCACAACCATATATCATAGTAAAAATGCGTAGACCTGTAGAACAAGTAAGAAGATTAGCACAGGCTAAAGGTGTTAGCGAAGATGAATTGCTATTAATTCAGGGTGATCAACAAGTCTTTGAAGAAGCGGGAGATAGTGCAAGACAAGAAGTTAATAATATGTGTACAGTTGTTACTAAAATGTATAAAGAAAATGGAACTGTCCATTTCGAACGTGCCACAAGATATGTAACAATACAAAAAGACACTGATACAGGCTTAACACTTTATCCACTCGCACATATGATTTGGAAAGAAGTAAAAGGATATGCTAGAGGTGTTGGAGAGGTTAAATATTTAATACCAAATCAAATTGAAATTAATAAGACTCTTATGCGTAGAGTTTTAATTGTCAAACTATGTGCCTATCCTAAGAATGTTGTTCTTGCAGATAAGGTACAAAATCCACAGGATGCTGATAAAGTCGGTGTAACTTTAAGAGTAAATGGTTCGACTATTGATGATGTTAGAAAAGCATTCACAAGTACTACACCAGCTAATATGAGTAGTGATGCTAATTTATTACAAGAAGAAATGATTAGCAAGACACGAGAACTAAAAAATGCTAGTGAAATGGCAACAGGAAATGTAAATCCTGAAGATGCTAGCGGTAAAGCAATTTTGGCAGTACAACAGGCTAGCAATTTACCTTTAAATGAACATATACTTGCTTTAAAAACATTTGTGGAAGATTTAGGAAGAATTTACCTAGATATGTGGACAGTCTATGCAGAACAAGGGTTAAATATTGTTCAAACTAAAAAGGTAGCAGAACAAGAAACAGAATCAGTTGTAAATGTTGCTATGGAGGTTTTAAAGCAATTAAAAGCAACAGTAAAAGTAGATATTACACCGAAAAGTCCTTATGATAAATTAGCAGTAGAACAAAGTTTAGAAAATTTATTGAAAAGCAAATATATTACATTTGAGGAATATGTGAATGCTTTAGATGATGACAGTGTTATGCCAAAACAGAAATTATTGGATATTATTAAAGCACAAAAAGAAAAAGAAGCTCAAATTCAACAAATGAAACTTCAAGCAAATCAGATGATCGATAATGCAAATAAAGTTGTTGGAATTGCTGATGAAATGAATCAAGTACAAACTACAATGATGTAGTTTTTATTTCGTCCAAACATTGAAGACATTAAAAGCTATTGGAATCTATAGTCGACAGACTTTAAATGGGAGGAAAAATGGAAAATGAAGAAATGTTAGAACAAACTAACGAAACTGAAAATGTAGAAACACTAACTACAGAAGAAAATGTGGAAGGTATAGAATTAACTGATACCGCTGATACTGAACAAGTAGAAGAAAAAGAAGAAGTTAAAACATTTACTCAAGAAGAAGTAGATGAGATAGTTAGAAAAAGACTAGCTCGTAAAGAGAAAGACTTTCAGCAAAAACTATCAAAGTATCAGAATGCAGAAAACGTTCTAAATGCAGGACTAGGTACAAAATCAATTGATGAGGCAGAATCCAAACTAAGAGATTTTTACAAAGAGCAAGGTATTAGCATGCCTGAACCTGTAAAACAAGGGTTAAGTGATAAAGAATTACAAATTCTAGGACAAGCAGAGGCTGATGAGATTCTTGATTTAGGATTGGAAGAAGCAGAGAGGGAAGCCAATAGACTTGCTCAGAAAGGACATCAAAATTGGACTCCAAAAGAAGAAGCAACATTCCAAAAACTAGCATCTGCACTTACTTATGAAAAGCAGAAACGAGAGTTAAAAACAATCGGAGCTGACAGTACAATCTTAGATTCAAAAGAATTCAAAGATTTTGCAAGTCAATTTAATGCAAATACAGATATTAAGAATATCTATAATTTGTATTCTAAAACATCACAACCAAAACAAGAAAAAACAATTGAAAAAATGGGGAGCATGAAGAATAATGCTACTGAGGAAGTAAAGGATTTTTATACTTATGAGGAAAGCCTTAAATTTACAAGAAAAGATTATGAAAAGAATCCTGCTTTGTTTAAGGCAGTAGAACAATCTATGACTAAATGGTAGTCGTTTTTTATGCTTTCCTTTTGTTGCCAGTGAGAGGAGAGATTATTTATGGCAGTAACTAAATTCCAAAGAGAGATTTGGAGTAAAAAAATTCAAGATAATCTTGAACTTAAAACAAAATTAGTAGAAAACTGTACTCGTGAATATGAAGGAGATTGTGAATATGCCAAAACTGTACGCATTTTAGGTGTTGGGGAACCATCTATTGGTGAATACACTGGTGCGGATATTACAATCGAAACAATGAGTGATAAGAGCCAAAACTTAAATATTGACCAAGCAAACTATTTCGCATTTGAAGTAAAGGATGTTGACAAAGCACAATCACAACCAGGATTGCCTGAAAAATACCAAGCAAAAGCAGTACATGGTTTAGCAGTAAAACGTGATACATATGTAGCTAACTTAATCAAAGCAGGTACTAATGTAACAACCGCTACAGCTAAAACTCAAACAGCGGTTAAAGCTGCAATTGATGCTGCTATTGTAGCATTACGTGAAAGAAATTTCGATGATTCAGGTGTTATTGAAATTACTCCAGCAGTTTACAATATATTCAAAAATAACTTAATTGAATTATCTACAAACAATCCTGAGTTAATTAAAAAAGGTGTAGTTGGAATGTATGATAACTTTACTGTTGTTATGTCTAACAATTTGGCAAAGGATACATCTACTACAAAAGGTGATACAAATTATGTTTATTGTGCTGCAAGAAGTAAAACTGCAATCGCATTTGCTGGTCAAATTAATGAGGTAGAAGCTGGTCGTATGGAAAAGAGATTCTCTGATTATATTAGAGGTCTTGATACATTTGGCTCAAAAATTATTGCTGAAGACGAGTTACAAGTTATTAAAATCCCTATTGAAACAGTTGCTTAATTTTGTTTAAAAAGGGCTTTGTAGCCCTGATACCGTGAAAATAGTATTTCTTATGGTGCAATTCCATAATTCACGACTAGGAGGAAAAGAATATGCAAAAATTTATAATTAAACAAGATATTACATTTTATTTAGGTATAAAAGTAGATAAAAGTACTACTTTAGAATATGAAAATGAACGTGTAAAACAGGAAATAAAAGATTTGAAATTACATTCTATCATTACAGAACAAAATGAAGATTATACCAGCAAAACAGATTTAACTGTTAATTTGAAAGTAGGAGATATATTAATTCTTGATGAAACAAGAGGATATATATTACCTGGAATACCCTTAACCACAGTTGAAGAAGAAATTAAGGAATTAAGCTACTTGAAAGAGGTGTAATATGACATTAAAAGAACAAAAGATAAAGATATTATCTTTAATTGAAGAATTAAATCCTGAAAGTGAATTATTGACAAATGATCCTGATATTTCATCTAAAATAAATGCAGTTATCAATCAAGTGCAAAATGAACTTTCTAGAATAAAAAAAATACCCGCAAAATATAAATATGATACTACTAAAAACAAAACATTGTTATTGACTGATATCCCCGATAATTATCAATTAAATAAATTATCCACAATAAAATATAAAATTGAGGGAGATTATGAGATTATTTTCGATGATGATGTAGAAGAAGAGGTTATAATTTATTATTACAAATATCCAAAATCAATAGATGTAATTATTGATGGTGAAACGGAAGAAATCCAAAAAGAAAATAGTCAAAAAATAGATGAAGAATATGAATTTGAAATTGCCAACGATTTATTAGAAACCTTGCCTTATGGGGTTGCTGCAGATTTACTTAAAAATGATATGATAAGTAATTATGGTAGATATTATTATGAGCGATATAATGAAATGAAACAAATGATTGATTCTAGAACTTCATCAGGAATTATTGTTGTAGAAGGAGGATTAGACCTCTAATGGCAAGTATTAATGATATTATAACAAGAACCTATTCTAATTTTAGAGGTGTAGATTTTTCAAATAGTAATGTAAAATCGTACAGAAGTCCTGATTCTATCAATATGTGGAAGAATTATGAGGATAGTAACGGAACATGTATAGAAACAAGACCAGGTATGAAGTTGCTAGAAAATTTTGGCAATCAAATATTTGGTCTGTTTTTTTATAAAGTTTTGGATGATATAAAGGTTTTGATTCATGTAGGTACAAAGTTATTAAAATGGAATAACTACCCACAAACACCAGCAAACACGACAGAATTATATACAGGTTTGAATCCTGCAAGAAGTCAAAGTTTTGTTTTCAATAATATTTTCTTTTTGAAAGATGGCATCAATTATATTGAATATGATGGAATAACAGCTAAAGAAGTAGAACCAACTATTCCTATTACTTCAATTGGAAAAAAGCCAACAGGAGAGATAATCAATGATAATTATGATACAGTTTATCAACCTGTAAATGTACTTACATCAAAAAGAAAAAACGGTTTTGTAGCGGATGGAACAAGTACAGAATTTCATTTAGATACAATCGAGTTAGATCCCGCTAGTAAGTTTACTTTAACAGCAACCGTAAATGGCTTAACTAGGGTTGAAACAATGGATTTTGAAGTGGATAGGGTAAATGGTATAGTTAAGTTCTTTTCTGCTCCACCAGCTCCATTAGAAACAGGAGAAAGTAATATATTTATAACATTCAGCAAGACTGCTATGGATTACAAAGAGAGAATCAATAAATGTACTTTATTGTGCGAATTTGATAACAGAATTTTCTTTAGTGGAAATCAAAATTATCCAAATGCTTTATTCCACTCAGAATTAAATGATCCGCGATATATAAGAGATACAGCATACTATGAAGATGGACTTGATTTAGCACCTATCAAAGCAATTATTCCAGGTAATAATGTGTTATGGGTAATTAAAGAAATCAATCAAAATACGACGGGAATTTATTATCATACACCTACAATAGATTCACAAGAAGGAAAGATATATCCTGGTGTAAGTGGAAACATTAATGTAGGTTGTGTATCGACAGGGATTAATTTTAATGATGATATTGTATTCTTTTCTAAAATGGGCTTGGAAGGTATTAGTGGTAATGTTTATAGTGAACAGTTACTTTCCCATCGTTCTAGCCTAGTAGACAGTAGACTATTGACAGAATCTAATTATAAAAACGTAATGTTATGTGAATATAAGGGCTATTTGCTATGTTTATTGAATTCTAAAGTATATTTGGCAGACTCAAGACAAATGTTTACAAATAATACAAATCAAGCAGAATATGAGTGGTACTACTGGGAATTAGCGAATAATATTACTTATATAACAGAATATCAGGGAGAATTATTTTTAGGAAATGCTAAAGGTGATTTATATAAATTAGATCCTGCTGGTGAAGAGATCATAGAGAGTAGTTGGACTACTGCAAAGGATGACTTTGGATATGAAGCATATATCAAAACAACTAATAAACGTGGTGGAGTTGCTACATTAAAATTAATGGATAATGATTCTATTGATGTATCAACAATCGTAGACAATGAAATACGGTATAAATGCCAATATAATGATAATAAAGGCTACATTGCTTACCGTATTAAAGATAAAAAATTTAAAGAAATACAAATAAAATTTAGTTCAAAGAAACCGTTTGGACTTTTTTCATGTACGCTACAAGGATTTGTAGCGGGATATATAAAGAGGTGATATAAATGACAGAAGAAGAAAGATATGCGAAGGTAGAAAATGATAAGCAAAATGCACTGAATCAATCAAATCAAATGTATCAAGATTTATTAACTAGTAATTCACAATTAGCACAACAACAAAAAGATTATATTAATACTTGGCAAACCACTCAAAATGAAATTGCAGATAAAAATGCTTCTTATCAGTTAGGTTTACAGAATCAGAATAAGGAAAAAGCCCAAAAAGAATTTCAAAATGAAGCAATAGCAAGTAAAAATGCATATTATGATTTTATTAATCCTTATGGAGCACAAGCAGAGATACAAGCAAAAAATGGTCTAAATAATACAGGATATAGTGAAACGACTAAACTGGGGGCTTGGAATGTTCAACAGAATAGAACAGCGCAAGCGAGAGCGAGTATGAACAATGCAGTCCAACAATATGACAATGCTATGAAGGAAATTGAATTAAATAGGGACACTACAAAAGCACAATATGCTATTCAAGCATTACAACAACAATTAGAAGCTTCTATTCAGGCATTTAATACATCTAGTCAGTTAAAACAAAACCAACTATCAAATAATCAGGTATTAGATAGTGAATATAACAATCGTTATAATACTGTTTGGAATCAAATCAATACAGAGAAACAGCAACAAGAGGCAATCAGACAATATGAGCAAAACTTTGCATTTGAAAAGCAACAGTATGATGAGAACATAAGACAATATGAACAAAATTATGCATTACAAAAACAACAATTTGAAGAAGATATTCGTCAATTTGATGTTAATATTAACTATTTAAAAGAAAAAGATGCGAAAGCATATCAATTAGAAATCCAACAATTAGAGGAACAAAAAAGACAAGCTCAACAAGAACAAGCAAATTGGGAAAGAGAATATCAACTTTCATTACAACAATTAGAATTACAAAAATATAGTGCTTATGCAAAAAATTCAAGTAACAACTATGCATTAACAGATGGATCAAATCAAAATGAGGATCAAACGTTAAGTGCAGGAGGAAATAAAATTAATACGCTGTTGGATTCTCTTTCAAAAGTATCAAAACCAACTAATCAAAATATTATTTCAATAATTAATAAAGCATATAACATTGGCGATATTAATGAAATGGATGTTCAATTACTTCTAAGACAATATGGAATAGAGTAGGAGGCAATCTTATGTCTGTTTATGATGATATTATAAATGGTAATTACAATAAGAAGAAAAGATCCATCCGTGATGAAATAATAAATGGTACTTATCAACAAAATCAAGAGGAATTAAAAAAAGCAACGGATAGTCTACTAGATATTAAAAATAAAAGAGATAGTACACTTCAAAAAGTATTTTCTAAAAAAGAAGATAAAAATATACTGCCAGTTGTAAATACAAATGCAAAAAAAGAAGAGCCTATAAAAAAAGTTGCACCAACTTTTGATACAAAATTACCAATTGAAAAAAATATTGAGAGACTTACTTTAGAATCAGGAAACAATTTACCAAGTCTACGTGAAAATGAAAATGTTATTGGTAAAGATATAGTAAAAAAAGACATTTTACCTAAAGTAGTTACAGATGAAAAGTTAATTAGGAATTTTGAGCCAAGTGATGGTAAATCAGCAGAATTATTTCCGACGATAATATCTGGAATTAATTATTTAGGACAAGGAATTATGAAAGGAGCAGAAGGTGTATTTGTTGACACCCCTTTATTATTAGCAGCAGGAACAAAAAAGTTATTAGGCGATGAAAAAGGCGCAAATGCATTGATGGAGGCTTCGAATGTAAGCCTAACTGATATGCTTATTAATAAAGCATCTGGAAATGAAACTAATCCATATAAAAACAACAATCAAAATTTGTTTAACCAAGAATTAGATAAAAACTCAATGATAAAAGAAAACAATTTAGGTGGAAAAATTGTTCAAGGCGTAGGTGAAATGCTTCCGACTATTGCGATTGGAGGTTCTTTAAGAGGCGGAAGAAAAGCAAGACAAATTGGCTCTAATATATTATTAGGGAGTAAAGCTTTTTCTGGAAGCACTAATGAAGCATATCAAGAATCTGGAGATATTGGAAAATCTATGTTATATGGATTGGGAAGTGCTGGAACTGAGTTATTAACTGAAAAAATAAGTGATGGAATTCCTGGATTAAAATCGATAGATGGTACAACTAAAAAAGAAATTGTCAAAAACTATTTAAAAAGTTCTGTTGGAGAGGGTATAGAAGAGGTCGCTTCTTCTTTAGCTAATCCAGTACTACAAACAATATATAAAGGTAAAGACTCTTTAAAACAATATGAAGATAAAGATTACTGGAAAGATGTAGCTGAAAGTGGAATAGTAGGAACTGCTACAGGTGCTATATTAGATTCACCCAATACTATTAATTCTTTAAGAAACAGTCAAAATAACTTAAATAATCAAACTCAATCACAAAAACAAATAGCACCATTGCCAAAATTAAATAAAGACAATGTGAATGTAATCAAGGAAGATGTTGCAAATAAACAAAATATAAGCCAAGAAAATATCAACAGTGGATTAGATAATTATACAACTCATGAAATTGATAATTTTAGTGGAGGAAAAGTTAAAGTAGCGCAAAATATACAAGATATAGTTAATTTTGTAGAAAGTGCTAAAAATGTACCTAGTAACGCAAAATTGTATTTTGGAAAAATTGGAAATAATATTGCTACTAAAATTAAAAATTCATTAGGAATAAATGTAGAAAATTATAATATTTCATTAAAGGCGGATTCTATAAGACATATTCTAAAACATCATTCAAATAAAACTGAAGTGTTGAGGGGACAAGTACCAGTGACAACAGAAGATTTTAAATTGATACCAAATATTATTTCTGAATATGACACTATAAAACAGTCAGGTGTAACTGAACAAAATAAACCTTCAATTACTTTTGAAAAGCAAATTGGTGATAATTATTATGCAGTAAGTTATGTATCTGATAAAAGTAATTCACTTGATATTCAAACAATGTATAAAACACAACAAAAAAAGAACTCTGCCACTGTGTCTGATGCAAATATCCCCAAACTAACGTCCGAAACGAACAGTGGTACGAGTTCTCTTGATAGTAATATAGCACAATTTGAAAATAGTGTCAAATTACCATCTGTAAATAATATGCAAAAAAATCATAATAATATGCAAGGACTAGACAATAGTTCTTTTTCTTTGAAACAACAACAAAACGAGATAATACAAAATTCTAATCCTATAGAGGATGACTATCATACATGGATAAGAAAAGTAGAAGATATCAAAACATTCGAAGAAGCATTGCAAGATAGTGATTATAAGGAATACTTTGAAGCTGGTGAAGATTTTGATGATAGCTATACTGCTAGTATGGCACAAGAAGCACTAGATAGTGGAGAAATAACAGTTTACAGTTCTTATCCTATTGAACAGGGTATTTTTGTATCACCATCAAGAATAGAAGCGGAAAGTTATTCTGGAAATGGTAAAGTATATTCAAAAAAAGTTAATCTAACTGATGTTGCTTGGATAGATCCAACGCAGGGTCAGTATGCTAAAGTAGATATTAAAATTTCTTCAGCGAAAGATGTCAACAAAGTAAATCTTCCATCAGTAGATAATTCACAATCTAATATTCCAACGTATAAGGGTACACAAAAAATGATGAATCCAAATGAGATTTTAAATAGAAATAATAATGTGAATTTACCTATAGAGAAAAATGATTTAGGCTATATTCCTAAGGATCCTACAAAAGAATCTAGCTATAATGAAATTGCACAAATTTTAACTGAAACTCCTACAACAAAAAAGGAAACTGCTAAGGAAAAAACAAAAAAACTTCTAACAATGGCGAGAGCTTCTATTTTAGATAAAGGGAGTGTATTTGAGGATTTATCCATAAAAACTAAAAATAGAGAATTGATGAGTAAATGGGATTACATGTTAACAAGTGAGGCTAGAGGGCAAAGTATAATAGGAAATGGGCATATTGAATATGATAGTAAAACAAAAACTACAAAGACACTTTCAAAATCGTTAGTAGATATAAGACAAGATATAGTAAATACAGGCTTAATGCAAGAATTTAGTGACTACATGTATCAACGATTAAATGTAGATAGAATGACATTAGAGGCAAGGTACGGAAGTGAAAACAAACCTGTTTATGGAGAAAATATCACTGCAGAAATATCAAAAAAAGCAATAGAAAATTATGAACAGTCCCATCCTGAATTTATTGATTGGGCGAATGATGTTTATGACTACGTAAAGGCTGATAGACAATTAATGATAGATAATGGTGTGATATCGCAGGAAACTGCTAATTTATGGGATGAAATGTATCCAAATTATATACCTATTGGAAGAGTTGCACATAATAATAAAGCAATCGATGTTCCTCTAGATACAGGCAGAACAGGGATAAATGCACCAATTAAAAAGGCAAAGGGTGGAAATAGTAATATTCTTCCATTATTTGATACGTTAGCAAATAAAACATTACAAATTCAAAAGGCAGTTGCAAAAAATAACTTTGGTGTAGAACTTAAAAATACATTGAAAAGTACTGTTAATACAGAAACAACAACTGTTGATGGAATTATTAATGATATTGATAATCAAGAAACATTACTACAAAATAATAAAAATACTAATCCCACTTTTACTGTTTTTGAAAATGGTGAGAAAGTTACATATGAAATTACAAGGGATATGTATAGTGCACTGCAACCTGTGTCGCAAGATAGTTTATTAAGTAAGACAATTACACCACTTAACAAAGCATCTAGCTTGCAACGAGGAATATTAACAGAATATAATCCGTTGTTCATGGCAACAAATGCAATTAAAGACATTCAAGATGTATTAATGAACTCTCAACACGCAACTAAAACATATGCTACTATGCCAGAGGCATATGCTCAATTATTAAATAAAGGGTATTGGTACCAAGAATATATGGCAAATGGCGGAGACCAAACTTCCTATTTTAAAAGTGAAAATGGGACAAATAAATCTCCATTTCAACAGAAGATTCCTTTCACAGAAAAATTTCTACCAACTAGGTGGATTAGTAATATTAATAATTTAATTGAACAAGCACCAAGATTAGCTGAATATATTGCTTCAAGGAAGTCTGGTGCAAGCATCGAAACAGCAATGCTAGATAGTGCTAGAGTAACTACAAACTTCAAAGCAGGTGGCGATTTAACAAAATTTGTGAATAGAAATGGTGGTACTTTCTTAAATGCTTCTGTACAGGGCTTCAACCAACAAATTAGAAATATAAGAGAAGCAAATATGCAGGGATTAAAAGGTTGGGGCAAGTTAGCGATCAAAGCTGCAATAGCAGGACTTGCTGTCGATTTGTTAAATAAACTAATTTGGAATGCTGATGATGAATATGAAGAATTGTCTGATTATGTAAAACAAAATTATTATATAGTAGGGAAAAAAGATGATGGAACATTTATCCGAATTCCAAAAGGAAGAACATTAGCAGTAATACAAGAATCATTTAATCAAACAATAAATGCTGTTGAGGGAAAAGAAGTAGATATGGATAGTATGGTAGATTTATTTATAAATAACTTAGCACCGAATAATCCTTTAGAAAATAATGTTATATCACCATTAACACAAGCAATGTCCAACAAAACATGGTATGGTACAGATTTAGTTCCAACGCGATTACAAGATAAACCTGTTAGCGAACAATATGATGAAAGCACCGATGAATTTAGCAAATGGTTAGGTAAAAAATTAAATATTAGCCCATATAAAATAAATTATGTTTTAAATCAATATTCTGGTGGAGTTGGAGATATAGTACTTCCTATGTTTACAGATAAAACAACAAGCGGTGCAGATAGTGTACTAGATTATATTACTGCTCCAGCAAGAGATAAATTTACTACAAATAGTACTTTTAATAATAAATATGTTACTAACTTTTTTGAAACGAAAGAAACAGCAATAACTAATGCAAAAAGCAGTCAAGCAACTGATGATGATATTTTAAAAAGTAAATATTTGAATGTGAAATCTTCTGAAATAAACAAATTATATCAAGAAAAAAGGGTAGTACAATCTGATAAATCATTAACAAATTCCGAAAAGTATGAGCAAGTCAAAAAAATACAAAGACAAATTGATAATTTAGCAAAAGAAACATTGGGTGAGTATGAAAATGTTATTGCAAAAGAAAATTATGCCAAAGTATCTGATATAGAATATTATAAAAATAATAAGAATGAATGGGAAAAGATAGACAAAAAAGAGTTAGAAAAAATTAACAGTTTAAAAATGACAAATTCTGAAAAAAATACTTATTTTATTGCAAAGAATGAAATTTCGCTAATAAAAAAAGATGAAAGTTTGGATTCTGATACTATAAAAAGTAAAATCGGTAATATTGTAATTTCTTCAAAATTAAGTGATGAAAAGATGTCATATTTATATAGCCGTTACTATTCTAGTGAAAAGACATTGAATAATATATTAAATTCAGAAATTCCTATGAAAGAGTTTATTAAATTCAATTCACAGAAATTTGAAGCACAATATGATAAAAATGGAAAAGAAATAGCAAATTCTAGAAAAAACGCTGTTATTAAATATGTAAACAATTTAAAATTAAGTATTCCACAAAAAGCAATATTAATTAAAATGGAGTATGGTAGTTATAATACATATGATAAACAAGTAATTGAATATGTTAACTCTAAGAAATTAGATATCCTGGAAAAAGGATCTATATTGAAGTCAGTTGGAATTAATAGTTCTGATAAACAGTTAATAAATTATGTAAATTCATTATCTTTAACAATAGAGGAAAAAACAAAAATATTAAAAGATATGGGATTTACGGTTAGAAATGGTAAGGTGATAGCATAATGAATCATTTAGATAATAAAAGAGCACAAACCGCAGAAGAATTACGCAGGATGTACAATTTGGATGATTTGCCGAAAGATAGACGTGCTATTGAAAATAACAAATTAGGTTTAACAAGAGTGGAATCAGAACAAAGCAGTATTTTAAAGAGTTTAATTATCAATTTAGGAAATACATTAGAAAGCCAGAGTGAAATTGCACTTTGGTTTTTTGATGGTATTCCAACATTGGAAAATACTCCTGCATCAGAGTGGGAAAATTTAGAAGAACATATTGGAGACTTATATTATGACAAAGGAACAGGACATGTTTATAAATTTATACATGAAAATGATACTTATAATTGGATTCAACAAAATGATCCTAGTTTAATTCAAGCAATGGCTCTTACTAACGCAGAACTCGATACATTAGATAATACTAGAAAGGTTTTTTTTGGAACACCATGGCCACCATATGATAATGGAGACTGGTATATAGACAAAAATGGAGATTTATATATATGTCAAATCAGTAAGCCTGTTACGGAAACTTATAGCTCAAATGATTTTATAATTGCTTCCAAATATACAGATGATACGAAAGCAAATGAAGTTTCAGGAAAGTTAACGATTGTTTCAGGACAAGTTACTACTATTATTCAAAATTTGGAATTAATATCTCAAACAATAGAAGATAATCGCTATTATGTAGATGAAAATGGAGAAAAACATTTGATTTCAGTAGCTACATCGCAATTACAACAATCCGTAAAATCAATTCAAGCAATGTTTCAAATTACAGGTGGAAACAACTTAATCAAAAATAGTGTAGGTCTATTTGGAAATGAGTATTGGTCGCAGAGTGAAACAGGAACATTTTCATTTGGGGAGGACAGTAACCTCATAGGAAAAACAACAAGTTCGTCTAAGATATCAATATCAAAAGGGACATTAACCTCATTAGCAACCAATATTGGAGGTTTAACGATTGGTACTGTAAAATCATTCAATTTTAAAATAAAACAAGATGAGGATGTAACAACAACAGTAACATTATATGGACTAAGTGAATCAAGTCCAATCTATAAGAAAACATTTACAGGAAAAATGGACTGGCAAGATATCTATAACGAAGAAGAATGTAGATTCTTTGTGGATAATCCTGATGTAACATTAAAGATTGAATCTAGCTCCACTTACAACGGCAAAGTCGAAATAAGCGATTTGATGCTTAATGATGGTGAAAAACAAGCATGGCAACCTAGTTCTGGTGAAGTATGGGGAACTGTTATTAAAATGTCTCAACTTGGAATAAGTTGTTATTCAATCGAAGGTGGATTCGTAACTATGATGACAACAACAGGATTTCAAGTTAGAGAATTACATGGTTCTACGATTGGTAATGTGATAACCGACTTAACAAAACTTGGAATTACAACAATTGACATAACGCAATCAGGAAAACATATTCAAAAAAATCTTGTTCATGACATTGTAAATTCTAAAGGACATGAAGTTTATATTGAATATATCCAGGAGGTGATATAGATGGCAAATAAGTCAATTACCCCAATGCAAGAAGTATCAAGAGTAGCAGTAGGAGAAGATAAATACGGTACATATTATTTGATTTTATCAAGAGAAGTAGTAAGTCAATCAATTGCTAACAATTCATCAGTTGTTAAATTAAAATTATCATTATATTGTCCAGTATGGATTAATACTGTTCGCACAACATTAGTGATTGGTGATAGCTCTGTAAATATTGGTCCAAGCTGGTCTGCTGGAACTAATGAAATTTGGAATAATGGAGATGGTTGGACTTTAGGACATGCTCCAAATGGAAAATTAGATTATACATTTACTGCTTCTATAAATTCAACATACCTATTAAATGGTACTGTTAGTGGCAAAATAACTGTACCAGATATTCCACGCTATACTACCGTAAGCCAATCATTTGTTGAAAAAACAGAGACAACTATCGGAATCAAATGGACAGCTACTGATACAGTAGATCATGTATGGTATAGCAAAAACAATGGTTCTACATGGATTGATGCAGGAGCAGTTAATGGGACAAGCGGAACATATACGATTAGTGGACTATCTCCTAATACAGCATACAATATCAAAACAAGAGTTCGTAGAAAAGATAGTCAATTAACAAGTGATACTTCTACTTTAGCAGTAACTACATACAAAACAGTAACGCAATCTTTAAACTCAAAAGCAGAAACATCTATTACAATAAATTGGGTTGGAGATAGCGAAGTAGATTATATATGGTATCAATTAAATAATGGAAGTTTAGTTGCAGTAGGAAGTACGAGTGCATCGAGTGGAACGTATACAATTAATGGCTTATCTGCTAATACTATTTATAATGTTAAAACAGTTTTAAGAAGAAAAAATGCGGGTACATCATTCTATACATCATCACTAGCTGTTACAACTTATAATTATCCATATATAACTGCAATAAACACATCTAATTTGATTATTGGCAATAGTCAAAAATTAACTTTGTATAATCCATTAAAACGAAACGTAACAATCGGTATGCGTAAGGATAACTCAACAGGAACGTTGCTATATAGTGGAACGACAACAGGAACAACTTTGACATTCACACCAACGGCATCAACACTTTATAATAGTATTCCAAATAGTCAAAATGCGAACTGTGTTTATACTTGTACTTATTCATCAGTTACAAATATAACAGGCGTTAATAAATACACAATCAACACAAATAATTGTATCCCAACATTTAACGATTTTACATATGCAGATACAGGCTCTATGACGGATTTAACTGGTAATAATCAGTTGTTAGTAAACGGATATTCAACATGTACATTCACTGTTTCAACAACAAATAAAGCAGTAGCTAAAAATGGAGCTTCAATCGTCAAATATAAATTTGAATGGGGTTCTAAATCAAGCGAAGCCAATTATTCGGCTTCTGCAAATGTATCATCATCAATTGCTAATTCAACAACAGGAGTTCTAAAAGTTACAGCAATCGATTCTAGAGGATTATCAAAAGCAGTTACTAAAAATATAACAGTAATTCCATATGTAGATGCTACAATGAATTCACTTGCTACACAAAGAAAAAATGGTGTAGATGTAGAAACTTATCTATCATTTAATGCGACATTATGGAATGGAAATTGGAATGCTAGTTCAAATAACAACTATGCAAATCAGCTTAAGTATGTAGGTTATAGAGTACATAATGGTTCTGCATGGACAAGCTATTTCGATATTACAACAGCAGTAAAAAACGCAATAATAACATCAAAAAATGGAAATATAATCACATTAAATCTTCCATTTAGTAAAAATATTGCTATTCATGCGAATGGATCTGATGGTGGTTTTGAAATAGGAAAAGCATATAAAATACAAGTATATATTCGCGATGGTATATCAAGTGTAACATTCAATCCAAGTACTTATTATGCAACATTACAAGCAGATGTAACAGACGGCAAAGTAGGACTATCAAGATATAAAGGTGCAAGCGGAAACTACCACTATGGGATTAATGGAATGCCATCGGCAGATGATACATTAATTGTGCATGGTAATTTAAAAACGAATGATAATATCGATTTACATAAAAAGGATACAGATGGAACAACAGGATATAAGCAGGGTGGAGATATTGTTTTATTACATAATGAAGCAGGAGCAACAGTTGTAGCAGGAACTGGCAATAATTTAATATTACGACCTCTTGGAGTTAGTAATACTAATGTACAAGTCTGTATAGATAAGGATGGTATTGTATCTATTTTAACAACTGCCTCTGTAGCATATATCAAAATGAAAGGAAATACTACAATTGCGGATGATGGAAAAAATTCAGCAATCTCGGCTCATGGTGGCAATATTTACTTTAATCCAAATGGGGATGGTAATACTACAGGACAAGCTAGGTTAAGTAATGTTGGAACTTTTATAACTGAAAAATTAAATGGAAAATTTAGAACATATGAAACCAATCCAACCCAGTGGACAAACTACAGAATACCATTTGCAAGTCTATATGATAATAATACATATGCAAACTTTGGTAATAGCAATGGAATCGAATATTCCTTGCAAGAAGGAACAGCAAGTATCATTGGAACTTCTAAACTTATGCTTGGAAATAGTATTCCACAGGGAACAGCAGGTAATAAATATGGAAGACTACAGCTTTATAGTTTTTTAAAAGGTGCTATATCAATTCAACCTTCAAATACTGATACAAATAAGACTATTTATTTACCAGCAGTAGATTGTACCTTAGCTCCATATCCAGTAAATCTTTATAATAATGCAAGCGGAGCGACAGGGACAGTAACATTATCACAGAGTGCGGCAAACTTTGCTTATTTGGAAATATTTTATGGAAAAGATGGACAAGAAAGTCAAAAAATATATAGTCCAAATGGTAAGTCATGCAGACTTATTGAAGCAACTTTTGCAAGTACAGTTTTTCAAACAGTATCAAAAAATATTAATATAAGTGGAACAAGTATCACTGTTTCTAATTATGGCTATGGAAATATAAATTCTAATGGGACTTGCTCTATAGCAAGCGAAAACACTATCAAAATATATAGAGTAAATGCAATTTATTAAGGGAGGAACGATTATGGCATTAAAAAAAGAAATAGAATTAGAAAATGGAATTGTCACTAATTATCATCGTGTAGTTAGTGTAAATAACATTACAAACATAAGCTCAACAATTGAAGTAGCTTCTTATATAAATGAGAAACAACGTGAAAAAGAAAGTGAATATCAAAAATTACAAATGAAAAGTGCCAAAGGCGAGGAACTTACAGAAGAAGAAAAAGAACAATTAGAAAAAGGAATTAACGTTATGATTGATACAAAATACTATCAATTTGAATATGACAAGAATTTAAATGTAGATAACTCTTATGCAAAATTAAAAGAGTTAGAAATCTTTAAAGAATCAGATGATGTATAGGTGGTGATTAAATGGAAGAAATAATTAATTTAGTGCCCGAAATAGCAACATTTATTACGGGTGGTGGAATTATACTAGGTGTCATGAAAAAGTGGCTAATAGACCCAACAAATA
>CAMUMB010000023.1 GCA_947089915.1 uncultured Caryophanales bacterium
ATTTCTACCTTACGGAAATTATGAGGTGAGAGAATTATCTGCATCTACTGGGTATCAAATAGATTCTAATCGTTATCCAATCAAAATACAAAAACAAGAAACAGTTTCAATTACATCTAAGGAATCTGTTATCAAAGGTAGAATTAAGATAACTAAAGTAGACAGTGAAACGAATATGTGTAAAGCACAAGGACAAGCCTCTTTGGTAGGAGCCAAATATGGAATTTATAATTTTAAAAATGAGTTAGTGGAAACATTAACTATTGGAAATGATTGTACTGCAACATCTCAATTTCTACCTTACGGAAATTATGAGGTGAGAGAATTATCTGCATCTACTGGGTATTATTTGAATAATAAAGTATATTTGCAAGCAGTTTTGGAAAACATTACCTATTCAGTCATTGTGAAAGAGCCTATCATTAAAAATGAGTTTCAATTTTACAAATTTTATGGGAATGTAGATACTGGTATCATTCATACAGAAGCAAATGCTCAATTTCAAATTTTGAATCATAAAAAAGAAGTAGTGACTACTATAAAAACAGATGAAAATGGGCATGCAACTGTAAAATTGCCCTATGGTGAATATACAGTGAAACAGATAACTGGAATGGATGGATATCAATGGATTTCTCCATTTACCATTCAAGTAAAAGAGCAAACAAAACTTGTACAAAATTTTTACTTAAAAGATGGTAGTATTATGGCAAGATTAAAGTTGCTTAAAATAGATTCAGAAACGAAAATGCCTATTCCTTCTTCTCATATAACATTTAGGATAAAAGATAAAAAAACCAATACCTATGTTTGTCAAACAACTGATGATGTTATTTGTGATTTTAAAACCAATGATGAAGGAATTCTATATACACCATTACCTTTAGCTAGCGGAGATTATTTGATAGAAGAAGTAATAGCGCCTAACGGATATTTACTTACAACTGAACCAGTTGAATTTTCTATCAAAGATAGTTCAAAATTGATTGAAGATCCAATCTATGGACCTGTAGTGGAATTATATTTTGAAAATCAACCTGTCAAAGGTATAGTTGAAATTTTTAAATACGGAGAACAAGTAATGATGCAGGATAATACTTATGTTTATGAACAAATTTTGTTACCGGATGTAAAATTTGGATTGTATGATGTTTATGGAAATTTAATAGAAGAACATGTTACAGATGAAAATGGTTACCTGAAAATTGAAAACTTATCACTTGGAACTTATATGTTAAAAGAACTTGAGAGTACAAGAAACCATTTGATAAATGACCAAGAATATTCATTTACATTGGAATATAAAGATCCATATACACCAGTCATTTTAAAAACCTTTACATTTGAAAATGTTTTACCAAAAGGAGAGTTACATTTTACTAAAGTAGACGCCCAAACAGGAGAAAGGATTCCGAATACGGAAATAAAAATTTATACAGAAAATGATGCGTGTATATATCATGGATTTACAGATGAAAATGGAGAAATCCATCTTGCAAATTTATTTACAGGTAAGTTTTATATTACAGAGATAAAAAGTGTAGAGGGTTATCAATTAAAGGAAGATAAGTTATATTTTAATGTAATAGAAAATGAACAATTGATACAGATTAAAATGAAAAATGAAAAAATAAAAGGAGATTTAGAATTTATGAAAGTAGAAAAAAATACCAATAAACCACTTTCTGATACTACAATCGAAATATATACAGAGAATGGTAATCTAGTAAGAAGTGGTGTAACAGATGAAAATGGAGAAATCCGATTTAATGGACTTGAATACGGTAAATATTATATCGTGGAAAGGAAAGCAAAAGAAGGATATACTATCTTTGAAGGAAGAATCGATTTTGAAATTAAGGAAGAAAATGAAGTTGTAAAGCTTATTATGGAGGATATAAAAATTGAAGGAGTACTAGAGTTTTTAAAAGTAGAAGAAGGTATCAATAAACCATTAATGGACGCTACAGTTGAAATATATACAGAGGATGGAAAGTTAGTTGGTAGTGGAACAACAGATTTAGAAGGTAAGATTTTATTTGAAGGACTGGAATATGGTAAATATTACGTTATAGAGAAAAAAGCCCCAGATGGGTATATTAAATTTGAAGGAAAAATTGAATTTGAGATTAGAGAAAATGGTGGAGTTGTTACTGTAATAATGAAAGATTCTAAAGTCAAAGGGACGCTAGAATTTTTAAAAGTAGGAGAAGGCACCAATAAACCATTAATGGGCGCTACAGTTGAAATATATACAGAGGATGGAAAATTGGTTAGAAGTGGAACAACAGATTTAGAAGGTAAGATTTTATTTGAAGGGTTGGAATATGGTAGATATTACGTTATAGAGAAAAAAGCCCCAGATGGATATATCAATTTTGAAGGAAAGATTGATTTTGAAATTAAAGAGGATGGTGAAACCGTAACTGTCTTAATGGAAAATTCTGAAATAATAGAAGTTCCAGACACTGCAACTACACGTTATAATAAATCATCATATATCAGTATTCTGTTTCTGATGTTAGGATTTATATCTTTGACCTATGGAAAAATTTTATAAGAAGGGGTTTGCTACAATAATAGGAATATTTTCTATTTTAGTTGCTAGTATATTGTTACTAACCGATATTTTTCAACAGCAAAATATAAAACAAATAGAATATGAAAAAATAGAACAGTTTTTTATACAAGAAGGACGAAGGAATGAAGTTGATTTAGTTGAAATAAAAAATGAAGATATTGAACCAGAAACGGATAGCAATTATATTGCTGTGTTAGAAATTCCAAAACTACAATTAATCAGGGGATTATTTGATATAGAAGAGGATAGAAACAATATTGAAGAAAATATTCAAATTTTAAAAGAGTCCGATTTTCCAAATGTAGAAAATGGAACTATGATATTGGCGGGGCATTCGGGAATTGGGAAATCTGCTTATTTTAAGCATTTGGATAACTTACAAATCGGAGATCTTATTTTCTTATATTACCAAGGAGTTAAATATGTGTATCAACTATCTAGTCGCTATGAAATTGAAAAGACAGGTTATTTTCAAGTTCACAAAAATGATCAAAAAAATACGTTGATATTAATTACTTGTAAGCTCAAAACCAATCTACAACTTGTATTTATTTCAGAGTTACTTTATCAGGAACCAATTGTATGAAAAAAGAGAAATTTAATTTTCCCTTTTTTGATAACTATCACACATAGTTAGTTCCTTATTTCCATCTTTACCATGACAATTACAAATTTTAATTTCATTTAATTTACATTTGTTCCAAAGACAATTACAATGTTCACAGTCATGAACCGTACAATCGATTAATTGATTTTGTTCCTTTTTCATTCTATCACCTGTGTTTATTATGGATAAAATTCTTAAAATAATTCATAAATGCCTATTCTGAGAATAATATGATATAGGTGAGATTATGGACAAGATTAGAATAGGCATTCCAAGAAGTATCCATTATTATTACTATGGAGATTTATGGATAAATTTTTTCAAAAAACTTGATTGTGATGTAATTGTAAGTCCAAGAACAAACCGAGAAATTATGGAAAAAGGAATACAATATGCGAATGATGAAATGTGTCTTTCTATGAAAAATTTACTTGGACATATTTCTTATTTACAAGGAAAATGTGATTATATCATCATTCCTCGCATTGATAACTATGGAGTTCAAAACCAAACCTGTACAAATTTTTTGGCAATATATGATATTGTTAATAATATGTTTTCTCAAGATATTTTAAGTTACAATATTGATGTTGCACATCATCAAACAGAAGAAAAAGGTTTTTTAGAGATGGGAAGAAAATTAGGGTTTACTAAAAAAGAAATACAACGAGCCTATCGGGATGCAAAGACGTTTGTACAAAATAAAAAACAAGAATTGATTCGTAAAAATATAGAAAAACTAAATTCTGAGAAAGAAAAAGTACTATTGATAGGACATCCATATAATATGTATGATGACTATATTGGAAGACCGATTATTTCTTTTTTAGAGAAACTAAATGTTGAAGTAATTTATAGTGATCTTTTTTATTCCAGTATAACAGGTCCAATATCAAAGCAACTTTCTAGAGAACTGTATTGGAAGTTCAATAAAGAAAGTATCGGAGCAATACCCGTTGTCCAAAACAAAGTAGATGGAATTATTTTTCTATCCACTTTTCCTTGTGGACCAGATTCACTTGTAAATGAACTCGTGATGCGAAAAATACATCTTCCATATATCAATTTAATTTTGGACGATATCGATGGTAGGGCAGGTTTTGAGACCCGTTTAGAAAGTTTTGTAGATATTATGCAAGAAAGGAAACGAAAGCATGTCTAAAAAAACGATTTCATTCCCACATATGGGAAACTATAGCATTCCTGTTGAATATTTATTACATCATATTGTAGATGCTAATATATTAATTGCTCCTAAAATTAGTTCACGAACGATTGAACTTGGAACCAAATATAGTCCTGAATTCGTCTGTACTCCCTTTAAATATACATTAGGTACTTTTATTGAAGCATTAGATATGAAAGCAGATATCTTAATCCAAGCTGGCGGGGGATGTCGTTATGGATATTATAGTGAATTACAGAATCAAATTTTAGAAGATTTAGGATATCAATTTACTTATATTAATTTGATTAGTCAAGGAAAGACAGATATATGTAAAATCTATAGAGAATTTAAAAAGATAGATTCCCATTTTCATATTATAAAAGCGTTGTATTATCTTTTTGTTACTTCCAAAATGGTGAAATATATGGATCATGTAGATGACTATATTCGTATGAATATTGGATTTGAGATCAAAAAAGATTCCTTTATTCATGCCAATCAATTAATGTTAGAAGATTTTAAAAAAGCAAAAGGATTTTTTCATCTTAGGCATATGTATTTGAAACATTTTCGGAAGATAAAGAAAATTCCAATCGAAAAACCTTCCAACTGTTTCAAAATTGGTGTGATTGGGGAACTCTATACTTTAATGGAGCCTTTTGCGAATTATGATTTGGAAATGATTTTAGCCAAGTATGGTATTGAAGTAAAGCGCTATACCAATGCACATTATTTATTATTTGAGAAAAAGAAAGAAGTTAAAAAATATTTAAAATATGCACGGGAATATATTCAATATCGAATGGGCGCAGATGCAGCAGATAATATTGGAAGAACAAAGTATTTATGTACTCACGATTATGATGGCATTATTCATATCAAATCTTCTTTCTGTACACCAGAAATTGGAGCCATGCCAATTATTAATAAAATTTGTAATCAATATGATGTTCCTGTTCTTTTCTTTTCTTTTGATGCAAATACATCTAAGGTGGGGATTGAAACGAGATTGGAAGCTTTTTATGACATGATTGAAATGAGGCGAAAAAAATGAAACCATGTTATTTAGGAATTGATATTGGATCAATTTCAACAAAAGGTGTTATTTTAGATGAGAACAACGAAATCATTCGTTCTTTGTATATTTGGACAGAAGGAAATCCAATTGAGGCAGTTAGAAATCTATTAGATGGGTTAAAAGATGATTTGCCAGACTGTTATGAAATCAAAGGAATTGGAACTACTGGAAGTGCTCGTAAATTGATTGGATTAATGGTTGATGCGAATATTGTTAAAAATGAAATTACAGCACATGCGATAGGAACTCTTTCTACTTATCCTGATGTGCATACCATTTTAGAAATTGGTGGTCAAGATTCTAAAATTATATTGTTGGAAAATGGAATCATAACAGATTATTCTATGAATACTTTATGTGCAGCTGGAACTGGATCTTTTTTATCGAGTCAAGCCAAGCGTTTAGGAATTCCAATTGAGGAGTTTGGTTCTATGGCACTTGAAAGTCAAAATCCAGTTAAGATTGCTGCTCGTTGTACAGTATTTGCAGAATCAGATCTCATTCATAAAGCACAATTAGGATATGAGAAGAAAGATATTGTAGCGGGACTTTGCAAAAGTATAGTACTCAATTATTTGAACAATGTGGGAAAAGGAAAAAAGATAAAAGGTCCTATTGTTTTTCAAGGTGGCGTGAGTAAAAATAAGGGGGTAGTGAAGTACTTTGAAGAAGTGTTAGGAGAAAAAGTAATCGTCGATCCAAATAGTCATTTAATGGGCGCAATCGGAATCGCTATATTAGCGCACAATAATGCAGTTGGAAAAACTTATCAATTAAATATTAGGGATATTTCATTTGAAACCAAAGGAATGGAATGTAATCGTTGTAGTAATCATTGCGAATTATTAAAAATATACAAAGATCAAAAACTGGTAGACTCTTGGGGGAGTAAATGTGGAAAATTTTAGTGATGCCTTTTGAAATTCGTAGTTATAAGAAGAATATTATGAAATAAAATTTGATATATAATGATGTAGGAAAAGAAGCCAAAAAAGATGCATTTTGAAAACTCTTTTTTTCGAAATTGACATTTTTAAATGAATAGTGTATAAATGTATTAATCAAAAAAGGAAGTGGCATATGGCAAAAAAATTAGTCATTGTGGAGTCGCCTGCTAAGGTAAAACCAATTGGAAAATATTTAGGGAACGATTATTTAGTAACTTCATCAAAGGGTCATATTAGGGATTTATCTACCAAAGGAAAATATGGACTTGGAGTCGATATTGAAAATCACTTTGAACCAAATTATACAACAATAAAAGGGAAAAAAAGTGTAATTGATTCTTTAAAAAAAGATGTGAAAAAAACAGATTTTGTCTATCTTGCAACCGACCCTGACCGTGAAGGAGAAGCAATCAGTTGGCATTTATATGATGTACTTGGCCTAAATGAAAATAATTCAGAACGAATTGTTTTTAATGAGATAACCAAAAACGCAGTTGTAGAATCGTTGAAACATGCAAGAAAGATTGACCAAAATTTAGTCAATTCGCAGGAAACGAGAAGAATATTAGATCGTATCATTGGATTCCGTTTGAGTAAATTGATGCAGTCGAAAACAAGCGGATCTAGCGCAGGACGTGTACAAAGTGTTGCATTAAAATTAATTGTAGATCGTGAGCGTGAGATTGAAGCTTTCCAAAAAGAAGAATACTGGACCGTAACAGCACATTTTGCGGAAATGGATGCAGATTTATATGAGTATAATCATAAAAAATTAGAAATAAAAGATGAGATTGCTTGCAATGAAATATTAGATAAATTAAGTAACGCATTTCAAATTGAAAGTGTTGACAAAAAAGAAAAAAGCAAGGCAAGCCCGATGCCATTTATCACGAGTACTTTACAACAGGTTGCTTCTTCTAAGTTAGGAATGCGTACGAAAAAAACGATGATGATTGCACAGAAATTATATGAAGGAATTGAATTAGCGGATGAAACTGTCGGATTAATTACTTATATGCGTACAGATTCGACAAGACTTTCTAGTGATTTTATAAATGAAACTTTCCATCACATTGAAGCCAAATATGGAAAAGAATATATTGGTACTGTAAAAAAGGGTAAAAAAACAGAAAATGTACAGGATGCTCATGAAGCCATTCGTCCAACTAGTATTACGAGAGATCCCATCTCTGTCAAATCTTATTTAACAGATGATGAATATAAATTGTATCGCCTAATCTATTATCGAACACTTGCAAGCCTTATGAGTGTTGCAAAAACAAATAATACTACTGTTATTCTTGATAACAACAATTATCAATTTAAAGCAACAGGGCAAATTATTACATTTGATGGTTATTTGAAAGTATATGCAGATTATGAAGATACAACAGAAAAATCGTTACCACCACTTGATTCTTATCAATCAAGTGTACTTGTTTCTAATCAAATTGATAAAGAACAACATTTTACGCAACCGCCTGCACGTTATACAGAAGCCAAGTTGGTACATGCAATGGAAGAACTAGGTATTGGACGTCCTAGTACTTATTCCAAAACAATGGAAACGATTCAAGCAAGGGGTTATGCCAATTTAGTAGATAAAAAATTTGTCCCAACTGAGATTGGAATTGAAGTAACTGATAAATTGCAAGAACATTTTAGTCATATTATCAATGTAAAATATACGGCAGACATGGAAGATGATCTCGATAAAATTGCAGAAGGAAATCAAGTATGGTATGAAACATTAGAAAAATTCTATCATGATTTTGATCCTGCATTAAAAGAGGCTTTTGATAAGATGGAGAAAAAAGAACCAGAAAAAGTAGGAGAAGATTGTCCAAATTGTGGAAATCCACTTGTGATTCGCAAAGGTAGATATGGTTCATTTATTGCTTGTAGTAATTATCCTGAATGTAAATATATTAAATCGGATCCAAAACAAGTAGTAGAGATTTGTGATTGTCCTAATTGTGATGGAAAAATTGTAGAGAAAAAGAGTAAAAAAGGCAAAGTCTTTTATGGATGTAATAATTATCCTACTTGTAAAACTGCCTATTGGGATCAACCAACTGGAGAAAAGTGTCCAGAGTGTGGGAATATGTTAACAATTAAGAAAAATAAAGTTAAATGTAGTGCTTGTGACTATGAAAAATAGTCGCTTTTTCTTTTTTAAAAATTATGTTATACTAAAATCAGGGTGGTAGTATGGCAAAGTATAGTTTATGGATTTCCGATAAATATTTGAATCGCTTTTGTGTTCCTTTGAGTCGAAATAGAAAGAATTATAAAGAAAAAAATGAATTATATGAAATTGATTTATTAACTGTTTCTTTAGGAAAAAAAGCTTTTATAGATAATTTAAGGAGAAGTAATCTCGCCCCAAATCAATTTGATTGGAATAGTGTATATAGTTATATTCAATATCAAATGAATCATAATACTTGTTATTTGCCACTTCTATTTATAGGGGATAATGTAAGGGATAAGCTATTAATTCAGGTATTAAACTTTCACAATAAGTATCGCTATCATAATGGTAAGACAGAAACAAAGCTATTTGCTGAATTCAAAAAAAGTGCATTACCAACAGACTTTTCTTCTATGAAATCTTCTTTATCATACTATAGAGATAGTATTTTAAATCAAATAAAAGAAAATCAGCATTTGTTGGATAATCGTAATATTCCTAGGAAGTTAGCACAAAAAATATATTCTTGTCTACAATCTACTGATCATGATGAGCAAATAGAATATAGAAATGATATTTTAACGGAAATGCTTTCCTATCTTACGTTTAGAAAATTGAAAACAATGGAGTATGGATGTGTGATTGGGCAGAAATCAATTATTGAACAGGCTATAGACTTCGAAAAGGAATCGGAAGATACCAGCAAAGAAGAATTTTTAACAGATGATGACTGGAAAAAAGTGAAAGTATATGAATAAAGTAGAACAATATATTTTTCAATTTTTAAATTCTTTGCAATTGAAAAATCGATCTTCATATACGATTACATCTTATCAAACAGATTTAGAAGACTTTAAACAATTTTTATTTCAAGAAAACATTACAATAGAGGATACTGATTATAAAATAATTCGAAATTATTTAGCTTATTTATATTCTAAAAAATACTCAAAAAGAACAATTTCTAGACATATTAGTTGTCTTAGAAGTTTTTATAAATATTTAATGAAAGAACGAATTATTATACAAAATCCAATGAAATTAATTCCCAATCCCAAATTGGATCAAACATTACCTAAATTTTTATATACCAATGAATTAGAAGATTTACTTTTGATTCCAGATCAGGAAACACCACTTGGAGCTCGTGATGCAGTCATGTTAGAACTGATGTATGCAACTGGGGTTCGTGTAAGTGAATTGGTAGCAATTCAAATAAAGGATATCAATTTTTATGATCAAAAAATTAGGGTAATGGGAAAAGGTAGTAAAGAACGTTATGTTCTATATGGATCTCGTTTACAATCTCTGCTCAAGAATTATATTTCTAATATAAGACCTGTCTTACTTAGGAATAAAAGCAATGATTTTCTTTTACTCAATCATTTAGGAAATCCTTTAACAACAGCGGGAGTTAGAACGATTTTAAATAAAATTATTCAAAAAGGTGCTTTAAAATATCATATTAGTCCCCATGTATTAAGGCATACCTTCGCAACCCATATGTTAAATGAGGGAGCCGATTTAAAAAGTGTTCAAGAGTTACTGGGACATGAGAATTTATCGACGACACAAATTTATACCCATGTATCGAATGAACATTTAAGACAAGTTTATTTACATGCACATCCTAGGGCAAGTAAAAAATAGCTTGTTTTTCATTTGTAAACATAAAGAAAATTTACTTGAATAAAATAATTTGGTTTGTTATAATGGTTTTATTAAGATAAAGGGAGGCTATGATATGGCAAAATATGTATATCTTTTCCATGAAGGAAATAAAGATATGAGAGATTTGCTTGGTGGAAAAGGAGCAAATCTAGCAGAAATGACTAACATTGGATTACCAGTTCCGAGTGGTTTTACAGTAACGACAGAAGCTTGTAATCAATATTATGAAGATGGGGAACAAATTAGCGAGGAAATTCAAACAGAAATATTCCAAAAAATGATAGAATTGGAATCCAAAACTGGAAAGCAATTTGGAAGCTCTGAAAACCCACTTTTGGTATCTGTACGTAGTGGAGCGCGTGCAAGTATGCCAGGTATGATGGATACCATTTTAAATTTGGGTTTAAATGATATCGTTGCAGAAGGATTTTCTAATAAAACAAATAACAAACGTTTCGTATACGATTCTTATCGTCGTTTTATCAGTATGTTTGCAGATGTAGTAAAAGGCTTTGATAAAAATCAATTCGAACGCATTTTGGAAGAAAAAAAGGCAAATGAGCATGTTGAATTTGATACAGATTTAACAGCAGATGATATGTATGACATTACACAATCTTATAAAAAGTTATATGAAGAATTAGATGGAAATCCATTTCCACAAGATTCAAAAGTACAATTATTAGAAGCAGTTCAAGCAGTATTCCGTTCTTGGAATAATGAACGTGCACAAGTATACCGTAAAATGAATGAGATTCCAGATAGTTGGGGAACTGCTGTTAACGTACAAGAAATGGTATACGGAAATAGTGGCGAAACATCAGGAACAGGGGTTGCCTTTACGCGTAATCCAGCAACAGGTGAGAAAAAACTATATGGAGAATATCTTATGAATGCTCAAGGAGAAGATGTGGTTGCGGGAATTCGTACACCTGCTAGTATCGAAACCTTAAAAGAAGTGATGCCAGATGTATACGATCAATTTACAGAAATTGCTACAACCTTAGAAAATCATTATAAAGATATGCAAGATATGGAATTTACGATTGAAAATGGTAAATTATTCATGTTGCAAACACGTAATGGAAAACGTACTGCAAGTGCAGGTTTAAAAGTTGCACTTGACTTATTAAATGAAGGTATGATTACAGAAGAAGAAGCCGTATTACGTGTCAGTCCAAATGATTTGGATCAATTATTGCATCCAACATTTGAATCAACTGCTTTAAAAAACGGGAAAGTGATTGCAGAAGGACTTGCTGCTTCTCCAGGAGCAGGAACAGGGCGTATCTATTTCCATGCCAAAGATGTAATGGAAGCAAGTGAACGAGGAGAAGAGACATTACTTGTTCGTTTGGAAACTTCCCCAGAAGATATTTCTGGAATGGCAAAGGCAAATGGAATTTTAACAGTTCGTGGTGGAATGACTTCTCATGCTGCTGTTGTAGCGCGTGGTATGGGAAGATGCTGTGTTTGTGGATGTAGTAGTTTAATTGTGGATGAAGAGGGAAAAACATTAACTACACCAGATGGAACGGTTTATCATGAAGGAGACTATCTATCTATCGATGGTAGTACAGGAATGGTATACGGAGAGCAAATTGCAACAGTTGAACCAAGTATCAGTGGAGATTTTGAAACATTTATGAATATGGCTGATAAATATCGTAAATTAAAGGTAAAAGTAAATGCGGATACACCGAGGGATGCAGCGCAAGCAATGAAGTTTGGAGCAGAAGGAATTGGTCTATGTCGTACAGAGCATATGTTCTTTAGTGATGAAAGAATTTTCCAAGTACGTAGAATGATTACCGCAGAAACGAAAGAACAGAGAATTGAAGCTTTGAATCAGTTACTAGAAATGCAAAGAGGAGACTTTGTTGAGCTCTTTAGAACCATGAAAGGACTTCCTGTTACGATTCGTTATTTAGATCCACCTTTACATGAATTCCTACCACATACGGATGATGAAATCAAAGCATTAGCAGATTCACTTTCTATGACATTTGAGGCGCTAAAAGAAAGAATAGATTCTTTAAAAGAATTCAATCCAATGATGGGACATAGAGGATGTCGTTTGGATGTTACGTATCCTGAAATTGCGGTAATGCAAACAAGAGCAGTTTTAGAAGCTGCCATTATGGTATCTCGTGAGGGAATTTCAGTAAAACCACAAATTATGATTCCTTTGATTACGGATTTAACAGAATTAAAATATGTCAAAGGATTAGTAACAGAAATTGCCGAAAAAGTATTAGAAGTAAATCAAACTAAGATTGACTATCAAGTAGGAACTATGATTGAAACGCCAAGAGCTTGTATGTTAGCAGATGAACTTGCAACCGAAGCTGAATTCTTTAGTTTTGGTACCAATGATTTAACACAACTTACATTTGGTTTTTCTAGAGATGATGCTTCTAAATTCTTAAAAGATTATTATGAAAAGAAAATTTTTGAAAATGATCCATTTGCGAAGATTGATCAAAAAGGTGTTGGACTTTTGATGGAATATGCGATTACAAGTGGAAGAAAAACAAGACCTGAAATTGAACTTGGAGTTTGTGGTGAGCATGGGGGAGAACCAAGCAGTGTTGCATTCTGTGATATGATAGGACTTAACTATGTCTCATGTTCTCCATATCGTGTGCCTGTAGCTCGTTTGGCTGCTGCACAGGCCGCTATCCAAGAAAGAATGAATAAATAATTTTTAAAGATTATATTCTAAGTTTATAAGATAGTTCACAAAGAGTGAAAATGTGTTTTAGTTAAAATATTAAAGACTAAGATGGCTTATAATTGCAAATCTTAGTCTTATTTTGTATTTGCATGGTAGGAATATGAGGTATTAAAAATGCGATTATTTATTATTAAACTAAAGTTGAAATTTTATCATAAACACTCAAGAATAACATTCACAACTCTCATAAAAGAAATATTATTATTTATTCAGAATAACAATTCAATAGCAGAAAAACAAGATTTTAAAAATAATTTAAAGGAGAAAAGAAGTATGAAAAAAATATATTTTGTAGGTGGTTCTCCCTGTGCTGGTAAAAGTACAATATGTGAAATTATCGCTAAAAAATATAATTTATATTATTTTAAGGTTGATGATTATTTAGATAAATATATGAAAATGGCAGCATTAAATGGCAAATCATTCTGTAAAAAAAATTTATCTATGACAAATGAAGAAATATGGATGAGAAATCCTATGATACAAAAAAATGAAGAATTTAGCATATACAAGGAAATATTTGATAGTATAATAAGGGAATTAGAACAGATAAATTGTGATAAGAATATTATTACGGAAGGATGTGCTTATATTCCATCATTAATGAAAAAATTAGGTATTGCAGATAATATGTATTTAGCGATAATTCCAACAAAAAAATTTCAAATATATCATTACAAAAAAAGAGAATATGTTCCTAAAATGCTAAGTGGATGTTCAGATAAAGCAAAGGCATTTCAGAATTGGATGGAGAGAGATTTTCTATTTTCTAAAGAAATAGAGAGGCAGTGTAGGAAAGAAAAATTTAAAGTAATGATAAATGATGGTAAAGCTGACTTAGATGATATGATTAATGAGGTTGTTGCTCATTTTGAAATAGATTAAATGAAAGAAAAGGGAAATCATACTTATAGATTTATTATATATATAATAGTATGACTTATTTCATAAATAGAACTTATTTAGATTCTAATGGAAATTAACATGATATTGATTACAATACAATTAGGATTATCGATAAAAAGTGAGGGTTTTCAATCTACTATTTTTTAAGAAGATAATCATATCATTTATGTATCGTTTGGTTGACAAATTTTATAAAACAAGTATAATGAAAAAAGACAACAAAAAATAATAGGAGAAGTACTATGAAACAAGAATTGATTAGTATAATTGTACTTGCTTATAATACAGAACAATATATAAAGGAATGCTTGGAATCTATTTGCAAGCAAACTTATCAAAATTTAGAAATACTGATAATATTGGATGGATGCACAGATAAAACAAAGTCAATTATCCAAAGATTTGCTAAGAAAGACGATCGGATTTGTGTTTTATCACACGAAAATAAAGGAACTTGCTTTTGTCGTATCGAAGGATATGAAAATGCAAAGGGAAAATATATTATGTATGTAGATAGTGATGATTGGATTGAAAGGGACATGGTTGAAATCATGTACCAGAATTTATTAGAATATAAAGTAGATATTGTACATTGCCAATACAAAAAGTTAAAGGGTAAGGAAATTAAAATACCTAAAAATATTTTAAATCGTAATGTAAAAATGACTGTAGAAGAATTTGAACCACAATTTTTTGATTTACTATATCATACCAATAACTGTAATTCCATTTGTCGCCAACTTATTTGTAAAAAAACAATGTGTAAAATTACATCAGTAAATTCCACTTTGCTATACAATGAAGATTTAGCTTGTAATTTAGCGATTTATAAAGAAATGAAATCTATTTTGTTTATTCCTGACGAACTTTATGTTTATAGAAAAAATATGGACGGTATTACGAAATCCATGGATATAGAGATTCTTCGTAAAAAAATAAATGATATGTGCCAAGTACATTACGCTCTATATAATGCAATTACTGATTTTGGAATAAAGGATAAAAAGCATTATAAAGGTTTAGCAACCATAAAAATGTTATACCAGCTTACCTATTTATTTTATCAACTTAGAAAAAATGGGGGATATAACAAATATGAATTGATAGCGTATATGGAATCCATTTGTAATCAAAAAGAGGTAAAAGAAATGCTTTCTTATTTATGTAGAAATCAAGATCCTGTTAGCTTAAAAGAAATGGGGCTTACCACTTATCATACTTCTACTTATTTATTAAATGAAAAATATAAAGAATTATACTATTATTATAGATGGTTATATTCAGCTATGTTATTTTTAGAAAGAAAATTGGAAAAATGAAAAAGTATATCAAATGGTTTCTTGTATTTGCATGGATGATACTCATATTTCTATTTTCAAGTGAGTCTGGAATAGACTCTACGGAAACTAGCCAATTTTTTGTAAAAAAGGCAGAACCTTTTTTCACACATTTAATACCAAGTATTTCCCTTGAATTGATTACTATGTTTATTCGAAAGACGGCACATTTCTTTTTATATTTTGTTTTGGGACTACTTGTTGGAAATGCAACACTTACTCATAAAAAATGGCATATACTTTCTTTATTAATATGTCTTGTTTATGCTTGTACTGATGAGATTCATCAAGTATTTGTTTCAGGGCGTTCAGGACAATTAAAAGATGTATTTATAGATTTGATAGGATCTAGTGTAGGAATCTATTTGTATAATTGGTTTCGTCGAAAGAAGATTGCACAATAATCTTTTTTTCTATACAATGGTTGTGATAAAATTTATTTTTCCGAATAGGATGGGATTGGATGGTTTAGAATGAATTTAAATAGTATTTTGTTTTTAGAGCGTTTTCCAACACTTGATTTACACGGTTATGATAGAGAGACTGCAAGGGTTGCAATTGATGATTTTATTCGTGACAATTTGCGTATGAAACAAGAAATATGTCTGATTGTTCATGGAATTGGAAGTGGAATACTTCGTAAGACAACGCATGAGACATTAAAGAAAAATAAAAATGTATTACAATATCAAATTCATTATTTTAATCCAGGGTGTACGATTGTGCAAATCAAAATTTGACAAATGGAAAAATAATGATATAATAGCCATTCATGAAAGTGAAAAATGCTTGGAAAATGAAAAAAATTGTTAATTTTTGGTTATTTTTGTTTGCATTTGACAAATAATAGGTTTTATGCTATTATACAGGGCATAAACGGAGGGGGAATTTATATGTATGAAGAAAAAACAAATAATTTTTCAATAAGAAATGTAATGATACAATTCTTATTTGTAGCCTTATTTATCTTTATTTTAATATGGCTATTTCCAATGAAGAGTGATTTAAAGAATGCAATTAACGGAATTAATAAAGAAAATAACGTTGCTGTTTTTTATGATCAAATCTTCAATAATAATGTTGTTGCAATGAAAGATGCAGCAAAATCTTATTATACAACTGAGAGATTACCTAAAACAGTTGGAGAAACTGTTAAAATGACATTAGGGGAAATGTTAAATCAAAAGATTATTTTACCTTTTGTTGATCGTAATGGGGAACAATGTGATTTAGTTGACTCTTATGTTGAAGTAGCAAAACATGATAATGAATTTGTTATGAAGGTTAATTTAAAATGTGCAGAGCAAGAAAACTATTTATTAGTATATATGGGATGTTATGATTACTGTCAAACAGCCATTTGTGAAAAGACAACAAGTGATGTAAAACAACCAGTTGTTTATCCAACAAAACCAGTGGAAACAAAACCAGTTGTAAATAATACTACCATTAATAATGTAACCAATAACAATACAACGATTAACAATAATGTAACCAATAACAATGTAGTGATTAATCCACCTGTGAAACCAGTTGACCCAGAAAAACCAGTTGACCCAGAGAAACCAGACAAACCAACTGATCCAGAGGATCCAAAAGATCCTGAAAAGGAATACGAATGGGAATATGTTAAGAAAATTGACAATAGTCATTGGGAAGAAAGCGATTGGTCAGAATATTCTACAACACCTGTACAAGCAGACCAATATACAGCTGTTCGTACCAAAACCACTAAACAAAAAGTATTGGTAGGATATAATGTTACAACTGCAACAGATAAGTCTAAACCAATTTATTCTACTGAAATAAAGACTATTGGGACAGAAACAATCTTGACATGTAACAAATATGATTATGCACCTACAGGTGAAACTGTTGCTGGTGATCAATGGATTTATGTAGGAACACAAACATTTTATGAAACACCAAATCAAGCAGGTTATAAATATGAATTTGTTCGTACTGTAGATGAAAGTTGTCCAAACAATTGTACTTCTACAGTTGGTGCAATTTATAAAGTATGGAAATTATCTACAAAAAATTTATCTGAATATAAGTGTGTTGAACCAGTATATCAAACAATACCACTTACAACAGAAGTAAAGAAAATTACTGGATATGAAACAACTACAACAAAAACACCAGTTTATGAAACAAAAGAAGTAAAAACTTACAGTTATAAAAAAAGAAAATATGTAACTTCTATTAAAGAAGATAAAAAATGGAGTACTTATAATGATACGAAATTATTAAATGATGGATATGAGTATTCTGGTCAAAAACGAGAAAAATAATATACTTTAATATAGAATGAGGAAGGGTTGAGGTTTATGAAAATAGAAGAATTTAATCATGATGAACTTCTGAGATTTATTAATATGTTTAAATCGGAGATAGAAACAAAGAAATTAAGTCCTGCTATAATAAAGCGTCAAGCTAAGGAACTTAAAGATACGGTAAATACAAGTAAAGTTTCTGAACAAGAAAAACATACTTTATGTAGTACAATTGATTCCATTTCAAAAAATGCATATATGTTAGAGATAAAAGATATAACAATAGAACAAGAACCAATGGAACAAGTTGAATCAACTGCAGGAGAAGTGAGTGCAAAAGAAAAAAAGAGACTCGATAAGCTAATGCATCAAATCAATAAAGAAAGCGGAAAGAGGATTTTTCATAATAAGTTTTCTGGCAAACATTTTAAACTTGTTGCAGGGGGTCTAAGTCTTGTAGCTTTTACAATAGCTGGGTTTGCAACAAAGGCAACATCTCTTAAAATAATTGAACTAAAAGAAAATATGGCTTTTAATCAAGATGATTCTAACATTCATCACATGGATCAAGAAGTGGTAAAGGATATAGAAGACAATGCCAAAAAAGAAGTACCAGTGCAAGAAAATATATTGCCTTCTTATCTATCATTTGATGTCAATGATAATAAAGCTATGATTGCACAGTCAATTTCTTTTATATTAGAAAATCGTCCTTGTGGTGTGGACTTCTCAACAGAAGATGCTATTCGCAAATTTGTGGATTTCTATTTAGTCGTAAATTTAGAAGAGATTGATCCTATGGATTATGCACGTTTGGGATATTTTAACAAAACATCACAATCCATAATAGATAATTATCAGTTTTGTATGAATCAACTTAAAGAAGACATGTATACAGTGACTCCAGATACAATGATACCATATGATTTGATTATTGCCGATAAAGATAGCGCAGAAGTTTTGATGCATATTCAGTCATTGGTTGCGCAATACAATGTTGCGGAAAGTACATCTGAAAAAAGAGATTTAGAAAGAGAAATTATAGCTTTCTTAGAAGATAATTTTAAATTAGAAGATGGTCGTCTATATACACGTGCCACTTATGAAATAGTTGGTAGAATGGTTAAATCAATTGATGAAATTTTACATGGTAGATTACCATACGATTTAACAGATGTCTTAAGTGATGATTTATATAATTGTAATGCTATTGCTCCAACAGGAGAGAAAAATAAGAGTGAAAGAGCACAAGCTGAAACTTCTCTTCGCGAAATGTTAGATGATAAGTTAGCTTATGCAAGAGAATATCGTGACCAAGATTTATTCAATGTTTCTGATATAGAGTTGTTAACAGGAGGACAAGTAGAGTGTGAGATCTATAATGGTGTACAAGATTGTATTTTAGATTATCCATTTGTAGAGAATCCTGCTTTCTCATCATATGTAAGTAGGGGTACATCTCAACAAATAGTTCCTTCTGTTCCTATGCAAACAGAAGCAGGAGAAGAAGTTGAAGTATCTGTAGAGGAAATTGAAAGTGTAGGTGTTGATCCAACTGGAAAAACACCAGAACAAATTCAAGAAGAATATGAAGCTGCTGTTGTGCAACAATTTGAACAAGAAGCACAAACAAGTGAGACGCATACGATTGCTGATTCAAATGGAAATGTAGTAGTCTCTGGCGTTAATGTAAATAGTGCTGACTATATAAAAGGATATCAAGATGGATATGCAGCAGGAAATAGTTTGAGTACAAAAAATTCATCTTCAAATTCAACAAGTTATATGGTTGGATATGAGATAGGATACTCTGAAGGAAGGGCGGATAGAGAAGAGTTTGATAGAAACCATTCTTCTCAATCTACGACACAGTTTGAGTCTACAGAAAATCAAACAGTAGAGAGCCAAACATCTGCTTCAGAGGAAGGCTATAAAGAGAGTAATACAAATTCTGCTACACCACAAGAATCAACTCCGGCTCTAACACCAACGCCAAGTGTAGAAGAAGATACAACTTATGTTCCAGTAGATGATTCTACAGTTGAGGTAGAAGTAGAAGATGAAGTAATTATTGAGGATGATTATATAGAAATTGAAACACACTTTGAACCAGTTGCATCTAATTTATTACAGTTAAGAGCAATGCGAGCAGTATTAGATACGATTATGTTTCATATTCCAAATGATGAAATGTTACTAGCAGATTCTGAAATGTACGATATTTCTACAAAAGTAAAAATGTAAAATAGGGTAGCGTAAACTACCTTTTTTTGTCAGGATAAAATAATGAAAAAATAAAATGATAGTGGATTAGCCATTGAAGTA
>CAMUMB010000024.1 GCA_947089915.1 uncultured Caryophanales bacterium
TATTTTATCATATCGGATGGCTTTTCTATTTACACAACTTTTTCTATACTCTCTAAAAGAATATTTATAAGAAAAAGATATGGACATTATTCCATACCTTTTTTATATTCCTTACAAGCCTCATCTAAATCACGAATAAGTGCATCTACCTCATCAAAGGTTTTCAAACGAACACCACTTGCGTAAATATGTCCTCCTCCGCCATGATGACTTGCTACTTCATTGATTATAGGACCACGTGAACGAATCGAACCTCTGATATTTTCATTATTTTTATCCACTGTAAAAATAGCCCAAGCAATAATTTCATCAATATAGTTAAATTCATTCACCATATTTCCAGAAGTAGCGGCATCCACACCATATGCTTCTAAAATTTCATCTGTTACTTTCACGTAAGCAAAGCCGTTTTCTGTGACTGTAAAATGATCCGTTATATACCCTTCAAATTTGATTTCTTTATAAGGCCTTGTATATAATTTTTCATATAATGCAGGACAGTCGATATTGGTTTCTTTTAATAACCTGGATACCAAAGCAAATGTCTTTGGCGTTGTATAGTAAAATAGAAAACGATTGGTATCTGCAACTAACCCAATATAAAGTTTTTCTGCAGCAGACTTTGTCATTTTTAAAGGGGTCGAAAAGGTTAACTCCATAATCATCTGAGAAGCACTAGAGGCATTTTCATCGATCCATTCAATGTCAGCAAATTTTTCAATAAATGGATGATGATCAATCTTAACTTTATAAGAAAACAAATCTGTATCTACACCATCTACTCTTTTTTTGTCTGGTGTATCTGTTACAATTAGTAATGATTTTTGATACATATCTTCTGTAAATTTATCTATCACACCCATATAACGGAATTTACTAACAGGGCATCCTACTACATACACTTTTTTATTTGGAAAAGTATTTAAAATAATTTCCTTGAGCGCAATGGAACTCCCTACTGCATCTGGATCAGGTCCAACATGACGGGCAATGACAATGGTATCGTATTTCTTAATTTGCTGATATATTTTCTTGAACACCCGATTTGTCATATTATCCACCAATAATTTCTAATGTATCTTGTGCAATCATAAGCTCTTCATTGGTTGGAACGACATAGACAGAAACTTTAGAATTTGCAGAACTGATGCGGATTTCTTCACCAGTTACTTGATTTGCTTCATGATCTAGATAGATTCCCAAGCATCCAAGTCTTTCTATAATTGCTTCTCTTGCTGCCACTGCATTTTCACCAAGACCAGCTGTAAATATGATCGTATCTACACCTGCAGCCTCTACATAATATTGTGCGATATATTTTACAACGGTATCTACATACTTATGAAAAGCCAAAATACATTTTTCATCATTTGCTTTTACATCTTCATAAATATCTCTAAAATCACTGGATTTTCCACTGAGTCCTAAGAAACCAGAATTCTTATTCAAATCATTCATAATTTCATCCATAGACTTTCCTGTTTGTCCCATCATATAAGGCACAATCGAAGGATCAATATCTCCTGAACGTGTTCCCATCATAATTCCTACTAATGGCGTAAATCCCATTGTCGTATCTAAACATTTGCCATTTTCAATAAGAGCAATAGAACCTCCACTTCCCAAATGACAGATAATCGCTTTGTATTCTTGTTTGTCAAGTAATCTTGGAATTTGTTTACTAATATAACAATAACTTGTTCCATGGAAACCATATTTACGAACACCATATTTGGTATACCATTCATAAGGTACTGGATAAATATATCTCGTCTGATCCATCGTTTGATGAAAGGCAGTATCAAATACCCCCACCATAGGCACATTTGGTAATATCTCTTTCATAACCTCAATTCCTAAAATGTGAGCTGGAAGATGAAGAGGAGCGAGTGGAATATAGCTTTTTAAGTCTTGAATGACTTCATCCGTAATCAATACAGATTTTTTATATTTATCCATTCCATGAGCAAGTCTATGTCCAACTCCACCAATTTCCTCTAAAGAATCAATAATGTGTAATGAAATTAGCCTTTCTAATAACACTTCTACTGCCACTTTATGCGTTGGCATATCTACTTCTTCTTTGATTTTTTCCCCATTAAATTTAATTGTATAAAAACTATTTGGTAACGTAACTCTTTCAAAATAGCCACTTGCGATACAAGTAGATTGACTCATATCAAATAAGCTGAATTTTAAGGAACTACTTCCCGCATTAATTGACATTATTTTCATAATTATCCTTCTTTCTACCATTACCATTATACTATATAAATGTAAGAAATCAAAGAAAAAGAACAGATTTCCTGTTCTCTATACTTCACTTAATTGATATGTATCTCTTGCAATCATCAATTCTTCATCAGTTCCCAGTACATAACATGGAATTTTAGAATCAGATGTTGTAATCACACCTTCTACGCCTTTTCTACAAAGTGTAGCTTCATTTTTCTCATCATCGATAATTACACCAAGAGCAGTAAGTTTACGAAGTGTTTCTTTACGAATAATAGAATCATTTTCACCAACACCTGCAGTGAAACAAATCGCATCTACATTTCCATTTAATTTCACATAATATTTTGCGATATATTCAGCAATTCTATCTGTATACATTTCAAATGCAAGTACCACTTTTTCTTCTTTCGCTTCAAAGGCATCATCTAGGTCTCTTAAATCACTTCTACCAGCAATTCCCTCTAAGCCACTTGCTTTATTTAACATAGTATCAATTTGTTCATAAGATACATCCATTTTATTCTTCAAATATTGAATCATCGTATAATCGATATCCCCTGAACGCGTACCCATCATAATACCTGCATTTGGCGTAAATCCCATCGAAGTATCCATGCATTTTCCCTCTTGAATAGCGGAAATACTTGCTCCATTTCCAATATGACAAATAATCAAATTTGGAGTGTCTGTATGTAAAATCGACTTCATTTGTTCTGTAATAAACTTATGACTCATACCATGAAATCCATATTTACGAACACCATATTTGGTATACCATTCATGTGGTACTGGATAAAGATAATTCTTTTCAGGCATTGTTTGATGGAATGCCGTATCAAAACATGCGACTTGTATAGCAGTTGGAATGGCATGCATAAACGCACGAATTCCCACTAAATTCGCAGGATTGTGAAGTGGCGCTAAGTCAGAAATCGATTCAATTTCTTTCATAACTTCTTCATCAATGATAACACTTCTTGCGTACTTAGACCCACCATGTACCACGCGATGACCAACTGCTCCAATTTCATCCAAGCTTTCAATCATATGTTGTTCTACTAATTCTTTTAATAAAGCTTGTACCGCATCACTGTGGTCTTTCATATCAAGCGATTTTTCAATCTTCTCACCATTCATTTTAATACTATAGTTTCCGTTTTCTAAACCAATACGTTCAAACGCACCTTTTGCTAACACATTTTCTTCAGGCATTTCATACAAACGAAATTTTAATGTAGAACTACCTGCATTTACTGATAATACTTTCATTATTTCACCTTCCATTTATATATTATATTCCATAATCATACAATTTGGAATATCGATAACACTCATATCCCCATCATCAGGAATTCCATGAATTACATAATAGATTGCTCTTGCAACTCCACTATGCGTTACAACAAGTACTTTTTTATCTTGATATTTTTCCTTGATTTCTTTTAAGAAATCTTCAATGCGCATACATAAATGTTGTACACTTTCACCATGATTTTCTTTTAAATTATAATCAAAATTCCAATAATCGATGTAATCAAATTCTTCTCTTGTATGTCCTTCAAAATCTCCATAATCACGTTCATTCAGTCGTTCATCAATTATGATTGATAACTTCCCTTCCGTAATAATTTCAGCGGTTTGATAAGCTCTAGATAATGGGGAAGAAAAGACAATATCAAATATTTGATTTTCTAGTTTTTTCTTAGTTTCCCTTGCTTGTTCTTTTCCCTTTTCAGAAAGCATGGATTCTGTATCTCCTTGCACAAGTCCAACAATATTACGAATCGTTTCACCATGTCTCACTACTACTAAATACATTAATTTTCCTTTTCAATTGGTTTCATGATTGGGAATAATACAACATCTCTTACAGAAGCAACATCATAAATTAACATCATAAGGCGGTCAATTCCAAATCCAAGACCGGAAATCGGTGGCATACCTTGTTCCATGGCAAGTAAGAAATCCTCATCTAAGTCCATTGTTTCATCATCCCCTTGGGATTTTGCCTTTAATTGACCTTCAAAGGCATCTCTTTGTTCCATTGGATTCACTAATTCGGAATAGGCTTTGCACAATTCTGTCCCAGCTGCCACTACTTGGAAGACATCGATTCTTCGCACGTCCTCATCATTTCTTCTTGCAAGTGGAATCAAAACACTTGGATAATTATAAATGATTGTTGGATTTACAATATTCGCACGAATCTTTTTCTTATATACAAAATCAATAATTTGACTTAATGACTTGTATTCTTCCAATTCTTCTACTTGAAATAATCCAGATGCGGTTATCTTTTCTTTTAAGACACTAGGCTCTTCAATCGATAAGAAATCAAAGCCCAATACATGTTCCATTTCCTCACAGTAATTGATTCTATCCCAAGTTTCTTTTCCAAAATCCAATGTCTGTCCTTGGTATGTTACTTTGGTTGTACCAATGAGTTCTTCTAAAAGTGCTTTGATAAATCCTGTATAAAACTTGATATTGTCTTCATAGTTCCAATAAGAAGCATACCATTCTACTTGCGTAAATTCTTGTAAATGTTCAGAATCCATTCCCTCATTTCGAAAACATTTCGCTACTTCATAGACTCGATTAAAACCAGCCGCAATACATTGTTTTAAATAAGTTTCTGGAGCAATTCTTAAGTTACAATCTAAATCCAATGCATTGTGATGCGTATAAAATGGTTTCGCACTTGCCCCACATACTGCGGTTTGAATAATTGGGGTTTCCACTTGCAAAAAGCCATGTTCTGCTAGATACTGATGAAGGAATGTATAAAATTTACTTCTACCTAAAAATACTTTTCTGCTATCTTCGTTCATAATCAAATCTACATAGCGTTGACGGTATTTGATTTCGGTATCCACGAGTCCATGGAATTTTTCAGGAAGTGGCCTTAAGGCTTTTCCTAGGAATGCAAAACTCTGTACTCTTAAAGTTTTTTCTCCTGTTTGAGTTGTAAAGATTTCTCCTTTCGCACCTATAAAATCTCCTGTATCAATCTGTTTTTTAAAGAAACTATAATTTTCTTCTCCCACGATATCAATTTTAAATTCTAGTTGCATATCACCTTCTAAATCGCGAATGCGAACGAAACTTAGTTTTCCCATTTTACGCATGAATACAATTCTACCTGCAATAGAAACATCTGTTATTCCATCTTCTAATGTACTTACCTCTTTTAGGGTATGTGTTACTTCATATCGTTCTGGATAAGGATTACAAAATTCTCTTATCGCTTCTACTTTTTCTCTTCTTACCAATTCTTGTTCTGTAAATTCTCGCATTGTTTCACCTCATCTAATCGATTCCCAAAGGAATTGTTGTAATAATCGTACCATAAATGTGTCTTTATGGCTAGTAATTTTATGTATTATTTTAAATTGTTTTCCATAAATTGTAAGACGGATTGCTTAAGTTCTTGCGCAGTTTTGGTTTGAAATATATGATTTTTAAGTTCACTTGTGCCTTTGATTCCTTTTAAATACCATGCTGCATGACTACGCATTTCTAAAATAGCAACTCGCTCTGGTTTGGTTTTTTGTAATAATTCTAAATGTCTGAGCATCATCTCTAATTTTTCTTTTGCAGAAACAAAAATGGGTTCTTCTTTTTTTTCTAAATAATTAACGCAATCCCGAATGAGCCACGGATTTCCAAGAACACCTCTTCCAATCATGATGGCATCACAACCAGTTTCCTCAAGCATACGCTTTGCATCATAGCAAGATAATATATCACCATTCCCAATGACAGGAATAGAAACATTTTCTTTCACTTGTTTAATGATATTCCAGTCTGCTCTACCACTATACCCTTGGCTTCTCGTTCTTGCATGAATGGCAATGGCTTTGGCTCCTGCTTTTTCTACCATCTTCGCAATTTCGATGGCATTAATATGGTTTTGGTCCCATCCACTTCTGATTTTAACGGTAACTGGAATAGGGACAGAAGCAACGACTGCGGCAACAATCTCATATACTTTCTCTGGACTTTTTAGTAATGCACTACCTGCTTGGGCACGTAAGGCCACTTTGGGTACTGGACAACCCATATTGATATCGATAATATCAGGATGCATGGTTTCATAAATATATTTGGCAGCAGTAACAAAAGATGCTTGGTCGGATCCAAATATTTGTTGGGCAATGGGTCTTTCATAGTCTGTCATATAAAGCATATCAATCGTTTTTTGATTTCCATATTCTATTGCTTTATCACTCACCATTTCCGCATAGATTAATCCACAACCCATTTCTTTAATAATGGTACGATAAGCACTATTCGATATCCCTGCCATAGGGGCAAGTACCACTTGATTGGGAATTATCACATTGCCTATCTTCCACATATAAATCACCAAATTCATTTTATAACAATTCGAGCCAAATAGCAATCAATCCAAAAGAAAAAACGGAAAGTCCGTTTATCTAGTTGGAATCGTTAGTACTTGACCAATGCTTAAGTTGTTACTGATGATTCCACTTGCATTCTTAATCGCATCGACTGTTGTATTATAACGGTTGGCGATACTCCATAGGCTATCCCCTGATTTTACAACATACGTAGTTGTCCCTGTACTAGATGTAGTGGTAGGAATCTGTAATACTTGACCGATAGATAATGCATCACTCGTTAAATTATTGGCACTCTTAAGGGCATTTACTGTTGTATTATAACGATTGGCAATACTCCATAAACTATCTCCAGATTTTACAGTATAAGTAGTTCCTGTACTTGGTGTTGTTCCTACACTAGTTGGAATTCGTAATACTTGACCGATAGATAATGTGTTGCTGGTTAAGTTATTCGCGCTTTTAAGGGCATCTACCGTTGTATTATAACGATTGGCGATATTCCATAAACTATCTCCTGATTTTACAGTATAAGTGGTTCCCGTACTTGGTGTTGTTCCTGTACTAGTCGGAATTTGTAAAACTTGACCAATGGATAGATTATTACTGGTTAGGTTATTTAGATTTTTTATCGCATTTACAGTGGTATTGTAACGGTTGGCAATACTCCATAAACTATCCCCAGATTTTACAACATACGTAGTTCCTGTTCCTGGTGTAGATGGAATGGTAGCACCCTGTTCTGTTGCGATAACAGCATTTACAACTGCATCTACATATTTTTTATAATTATTTTGAATACGCGCTAAATCGGTTGGATTATCAATATATCCATATTCTACAATGACAGGTTGGGTACTACCAGTATTTCTATGAATAAAATAGTAATCTTTTGAAGTATCGCTTGGTAATCTTCTTTGGTAATAAGTTCTTACAACTTGACCTTGATTTCCAATTGCTTGTAATATATTTTTTGCAAGTGTATCATCATTTCTTAGAGCATAAATGACTTCAGCTCCTTCTGCTCCTGAGGTTGCTGATCCTGATGCATTAATATGGTTAGAAATGACAATGACATTTGGATTATCTCCATAAGCAGCAAGGATTCTATTCACACGTTCTGTTGGACTAATCGTTTCATCAGTACTACGAATTAAAGTAACAGGAATCCCTTTATTTTGAAACTGTTCATACATATAACGAGCAATTTGTAAATTTAAATCTTTTTCTTGTACGCCATTGGCAACAGCACCTGGGTCGCTCCCTCCATGTGCTGGTTACCTTTAAACACAGAGCTATACACACATATTCCAAATTATCTTGATATCTCTTTCATTTGTTACTCGGTCTTTTCTTCCAATAATAATTTTTGAGATAAAAGTTTCAACAATTAATCTATCAAGTTTTTCAATATGTTTATATTTTTCAAAAAATACTTTCTCGTTTTCTTCTTGATTTTCTTTTTCTTGTAATTCTATAATTTCATAGTCTATCTCATTTACTCTTAAACTATATTTTTCTTTATCATTGAAACATCTATTTTTTAATATCATAAATTCATCAGCTGTTATAATTCCATTTGCTTTATCATCATATAACATACTAAATTTATCTTCTGTTAGTTTTATTTTTCTTTCAATATCTTTCTTCTCTTTATTCAATGCTTCAATATCATTTTTAAAATTAGAGTGAATTTTTTTCTCATAATAACTTGCTTCAAGTTCTGTTCTATTAAAATATTTTTCTATTAATTTATTTAACTCATTTAATACATACTCCTCTAATACTTCATATCTTATAGAGTTATTATTATCACAAGCTAAACCACCTGTATTTTTTTTGTTTCTACATTGTAAATATGCTTTTTTAGTTGGGTTCTTTCTAGGACCAGACTTACAATTATTCTTTTGAAAAGTTTTACCACAACATTTACAAAATACTTTTCTACTAAATATATGTATCTCGCCATCCTTATTTGGTCTTGACCTAGTCTGTGTTGTAGTTAATATCTGTACGTTATCTTGAATAGTCATAAGCATTTCACTATCTATTTTTGCACTTAATTCCCTTAATATATTAAACTTATCAATAATATCTTCCAAGTTAGATGTTAATAAAACATCTTTTAAAATGGATATACTAGACTTAAGTTCTTCTAAATTTTTACTAGGTATTTTATTATTTGTCTGTAGTTTTTCTTCTACAATAGATATTAAATTATTAGCTTCTTGTTTTGCTTCTTTTAATAATGCTTTTTCTTTTCTATCTTTGAATTTTTGGCGAACAATTTTTGAAATAGTAGGGTCAACGATTTTTTCGTGGCAACAAGCAACTATTCTTTGTTCGTTCTTTGGTATCTTTCTTCTCTTATCAATATTGTAAGCGATATTTTCTGTTCTATGTTGTATTAAAGCTCCATCATAAGTTTCATCCATCAGTATTTTTCTAATTGTATCTGTATTCCAAAATTCGCTACCATCTGGAGCAACAGGACAAACATAATTAGAACCCTGTAATATTTTATATTTACTTGGAGTTGGTACTTTTCTATTATTTAATTCTTGAGTTATTTTGTAATATCCATTTCCATTTGCATAAAGCTCGTAGATTTCTCTAACGATTTTTGCAGCTGGTTCATCAATTACAAAATGGTATTGGTCTTTTGGGTCTTCTATATATCCATAGGGAGCAAATGACCCAGTCCATTGACCTGCTTCATTTTTAGTCTTAAATGTTTCTCTTGTACTTATAGACTGGTCTTCAACTCTCCATTGGTCTGTCATAGCTGTTATTTGACTTGCTTTTTTATTTCCTTTTCTTTCTGTATCAATATTATCTACGATACTTAAAAAGCGAATATTCCACTCTATAAAATTCTTATGTAAATATTTTTCTACAAATTCAATACTTCTAGCAAACCTAGACTGACTTTTACAAATATAAATATCTGTATTACCTAGCTCACAAAATAATAAAGACTTGTTCCACTCTGTTCTTGTTCCATCTGTACCACTTATATCTTCTTCGTAAAATATTCCTACAACTTCTAATTCTTTATCACTACAATACTTCAATAGCATTAATAATTGGTTTAAAATACTTTTACTTACATTACCCTCTGTTTTCTCTAAATCTTCTACAGATAAACGAACATAAATTATAACCCTTTTACCATTACTTACAGATGAAATAAAGCGACCTTTAATATTAAAGCAATTAGGGTTATTTGCTTTCTTAATTTTTAATAAGTTTCTTAAGTATTCTGTTACATATTCTAGATGTTCTTCGTTTATTAATTTTTTAATGCTCTTAAATTCAATAGTATTATAATATTCTTCTTCAATAGAAACTAAACTTGTATCAGTATTATTAAGATTAGTTAACTCACTCTCCTTAATTATCCTCAACATATTATTCCTCCAATAATAAAAAGTTGAGGTCTAAATAATACATCCATATTATAACGTATTCTTCGCATTATCTCAACCTCTAACCCTTTTTTGTTTCTAAATGTAAAATGATAGTTGCTAACTTTTCATTAAATATTTTTATTAAGTCTTCCTCTGTTTCTGCATTAGTAACTATCTCATTTGTAATAACTATCTCTTTATTTTCCATAGAGCAACCCCTCTATAGAAAAATATGTGATTAGATTTTTTATTATGAAAAATTTTAACTTATTTATCATTAGTCATCACTCCTTTAAAAAAAATGACAACCTTTCCTTCCTCAAGATTTATAAGTTATTTTTTCTTTTTTGAGATACGATTATAGTTTCTATAATTTATAATATTTATTGTTTTACCCTCATAGTTGGATATACGAAGTGTTTTCTCATATGTTAGAACAGAATTATTAACTTTTTGTTGTGCTTCTGCTTCAGTAGTTTTATATACATTGGGTCGCTTAACTTTACTACATCTATAAATTCTAAACCCTTTAGGGTATAACTTTAATCTAGCACCCTTTATAATAGCTTTATCTACCTTTTTACCTGTTAGCTTTTCTATATCTTCGCTTAAATCTAAATCTGTTAAATATGCAGTTAAATACATCCCTATATCATCCACATTTTTAAGTGATTTAGTTTTAGTGAACCCCTTACCCCAAAGCTCTTGTAATTTATCATTAGGGATATATGGAGCAGTAGTATTGAAAAAATACAAATTATGCTGATGGAATGCTCCACGAGCTTGACATTCAGTCGCAGAAATATAACCAAAATCATAGGGTAGATTATTATTTTTTAAGTAAATTTTTAGTTTTTGGTGGAACTTGCGAACATCATTATAAAGTTGTTTAGGGTCTGTCATATTTTCCTTATAAGTTAAAGTTACGAAGATAACTTTTCTATAATCTGTGATGTTTGTATTTATAAGCTTTCGAAGATTAGACATAGTCCTCTTAATGCTTGATTTATTGTCTTTTCTTGATGTAGCACTATGGTTATATTCTTTTACCTCGCCACTTCTTATGTCATAGTAAAAGTCTTTTGAGATTTTGCGTATATAACCACCAGTATTATTGATAGAGTATTTTATTTCTGTTTGGTTACCAGTTTCTACAACTACAACTTCACTATCTGCATTTAGATTTATTTTGGGGTTATTTTTCAGTCTTTCTATTTTCAATATAGATAATATATGTTTTTGTGTTATAAGATATCAAGTCAAGTCGTGGATCGCATTGGCTAATCGCCAAGCGACCACGATAACTTAATTTTTAACACATAACATATTTTACTTATTTTTCTTAATACCTAAATGCAATTTATAGTTTTTGTTGTTTACTTGCTTAAACTCATCAAAAACATCTTTCTCATAAAAAATATAACCTTGAAATTTTTTACCCTCATTTGTAATAAATTGACCTCTTGAACTTTTAGGTATTTTAGAAGCTTCTTCACTATCTATAACAATACTGCTTAATATCTTATTAGCTCTACCACATACCCTAAAATCGCAATTATGCCTAATTTTTTCACTTAATACTTGAGAGCTTGGAACTTGTGTACTAATAATTAGATGGATACCAACAGCTCTAAATAATTCTGTAATTTTCTCAAAGTCTTCTCTTATGATATTTAATTGTTCCTCTATCTTTTTATTTCTAGCTTTTGAGAACACTTGCGAAGCTTCATCAAGACCTATAACAATTCTTTGTAGTTTTTCTTCTTCGATTTCTTTGTTATCAATTTTAAAATTAAACTCCTCAATATCTTTACAACAATATTTATTTAGTAAGTTTTTTCTTCGTTCAGCTTCAACCATAATATTATTTTCTAATACATCATATAAATCATTAACATTATCAATTAATTTACAATTTTTTAAGTTTTGCCATCCTTTACTAAAGTCCAATAAACCTTTCATATCTATGATTAAACACAAAGCTCCCTTTAAATAACTTTGCATTAGAATACATTTAAATAACGTTGTTTTGCCCCCACCACTATTAGAAGAAATAATTAGGTGGGGGGTTTTTGATAAATTTACTAATTCTTTATTACCAATACTATCTTCTCCTAATACTAATTCAAAATCATTTTTAGATAAATACTCATTTTTCCAAAATAACATTTTATTACTTTTATGTCTTCTATAATATATTATCAATTTATCTTCTTTGTAATCTTCTGCATCTACAACAAACCTTTTCCATTTACGAGATAGTCTTTGCAACTTATCTCCAACTTTAAAATCATCTGCTAAAACTCCATTACTATAACAAATAATCTTCTTTAATCTAGGGTCTTTAAATGATATTGTACTTCTTATAGGTATTATGGTATTGCCATCTTTCTTTCCATTATCTGTTATTTCTAGGTCTTTGCAGTCTTTAGCTTTTTTATTTAGGTCATAAGGCCTTAATATGATTATTGCTAATATGCAAAAAGGGATAGAACTTGCAACAAGACTTAAAGAAATGTCTTTTATAATAGGGGTATTCTCTAGCTGTAATATTTTTTTAAAAATATTAATTACATTATTACCATCTATAAAAGGTTTTATATTACATATTTTTGAATTAAGATATGGTATTGAAAATGTACTAACTCCCAATACAACATCATTTATAGGGTTTAATAATTGACTACTAGCTATAAGTAAATCTTGTTGCCAAGTTGTAGATTTTCCTTTCACATTATTAGTTAAAATCGAATTATTATTGTTATACATATTAAAATCTCCTGTTCTCCCTAATAATAGGGAAGAGAGAATGTATCTCTCTTGAATTACTTATTAGAAATTTCTTGATTAAAGATTTTTAAATTTTTATTATAAATCTTTTTATATTCTTCTTGCTTCTCACTAGGTGCATATACTAGAGCTACATTGTATAAATCTTCAACTAAAGTATTCCAGTTTTTACACAATAGACAATGATTATACCAAGTAAGATACATACCCCAATATCCCTCGTGATGTCTAGAATAATCTTTAAATCTTTCTCCAATATTTAAAAATTCATTATAGTTTGATAGTGCCTTTGCTATCTCGCCATTTTCTCTATAAATTTCAGCTTCTTTTAAAAGCCTTTCTCGTTTTTGCCCTAAATCAATAATAGGCACAAATTTTTCTTCCATTATTCTTTCTCCTTTTCTATATACTCTTCGGATACTTGCCATATTTTATCTGCTAATTCTTTTTGAATGAACCACCCCGCTGCAGAGCAGACGGGGTATCACAAGGTATGTTATCTATAATTCGCTGCAAGCAGCGGGGAATTAAACCCTTAACAATAACAGTTCACTGAACTGTTATTGTTTCGATTAAAACTTTCAGCATAAGAAGTAGCAAAATCTATGAAATGAAGTAATAAACTACTTCTTTCTTGCAATTTATTTTTTTTACAATAATTAGCCCATACTAGATACAAGCCAAAATATGCTTTAGGCCATATTGCATAATCTCCTATTTTTTCAGCAAGTGCTATTATTTTGTCATAATTTAATAATGCTTTCATATTGTTTTCTACATTATCACTATTCATATAATTATTAGCTTCTATAAATAAAGCCTTTATTTCTTCATTTTTGATATTTTCAATATCAATTATTTCATTTATTGTTTTTATCATTAAATATTCTCCTTTTCCATAATTTTTTTAATATCTTGTATAATAGGAAGTTTTACTAAACCATCCTCAAAAATTAAAGCTCCATCTTCACTTGTTATAACCATATTTACAAATTCAGTACACTTATTTAAAATATCCAAATTATAAGCATAACCACTTAAACATATAAAATTTTCATATTTATTTAATAATTCTTTTTCTTTTTCCCAGTCTTCTATATTGGGACTAATTGTTAAAATAGCAAACATCAACATATCAAAAGCTTTAAACACAATTCCATAATAAGCTAGTGAGTTGTTTTGTTGTTCGTGTATATCTATAATATTTCTAAATGTAGAATTGTTTTCTATAGTTGTAAGATATTTGTTAATAGATAAACTTATCTTATCCATTTTAAAATCTTCTAGTATATTTGATTTTAAATCAAATTTATTTGTTAATATTTCTAATCGTTTGATAGCTTCTTCTTTTTGAAGCTCTTTTAAATTCTTTACCATATTTATTTTTCCTTTCTCCCTCTCTTGCGAGGGGAGAGCATTTAAGCTCTCTTAATCTTTAATTACTTTAATATCATCTGCTACTACAGAGAAACCAAGTTGATTATTCATCACATAAGGTCTTGCAACTGCACCAACTAAACTAACATTTACAAATTCGCCATCTTGTGGAGTTGGTACTTTTTGACTACCCATAATTTTAACGTTAAGGTGTTTTAGCTTCTTATCCAAGCAAACCACGTTATAAACGTTAACTACTTCATCAGTTCTAATACCATCTTTAAAAACAGGTTTTTGTAAAATATCAACTAGTGTGAAGTTCTTACCAAATGTTGCTGTGAAATCTACAACGATATCATTTACTTTAAAATCCATAGTCATTTTCTCCTTTCCATTTAAATACAGAGATTTCAAAACACAAAAAAAGTAAGTATATTAAATACACTTACCAATGTGTTTTTATTTTCTCTTATATATATACAAACTCACAAAATTATAAAGTCCCTTAAACCCTTATATTTAAAGGGTTTGATTAGTATTGCAAAAAAATTAGTGATTAATTATTTTTACTCTTTTATAGGTTTTGCTAACCTTAAATTAGGATTTGATTTAAATAATTTATTTATAATTTCTTCTGCTATATCTTTTGACATTTCATCAGGTCTTCTATAATATTTTTTTAATATTTTTGCATTAAATTCTTTAGGTTCACTCTTTATTTGAACTTTAGAATTTTTCCCATTTGGTTTAATATGAGCCCAGTCTCTATACACAATAGCAAAGCTTTCACATTTTATTTTTTCCCATCTAGTGGGAGATATAAAATGTTCTACTTTTGCATAAAAATACTCATCACTTAAATTTTTTGTTTGAGTATCATTTTTATACTCTTGTTTTAACTTTTTTAAATCTTCTGTTTTTAATTTTTCGCTACAAGCTACTATATCATAAAAATTTATTCCCATTACTTCTGCATCATATTCATCAAAATCTTTACAAATGCAAGAGTTTTTATCACATCCACATATTTCACAGTCGCAATAAGTACAATGTTTTTCTAAATACCATTTAAAAAACCTCATACTCACATTTAACCCTAGCTCTTCAAAATATTCTTTTTCTATATGATTAATAGGTCTATGTCCTTTATTATGTTCTTTCATAATACGATTAGAAATTATCCCATTTCTAATATAGTATTCTTCTTCTGCAAACCCTTTTTTAAAAAAATTTCTTAATAATGTTTGTATCTTCTCATCCTTAATATAACGTGCTCTGCCCTCTTGATGAAAAAGGTCTATTTCTTTTTTTCTTCCTTTTTTAGCCATAGGACACCTCCTAAACTATCTCTATTATATCATTATTTAACTTTATATAAAATATTCAAACAAAAAATAATTTTAGAATAATTAATTATGATCTAAAATTATTTTACTCTTACTATGTTTTTTCTATTAAGATATTTTATATACATCCTATTTATAATTGAATAAACACCATATAAAATAAGTAAGTATAAAATACCACCACCCATTATTATACATAAAAATATGGGATAGTCATAATTAACACCTTTTATGGTTTCAAAAGGGTTACTAGGTATTGTAAAAGCCATTACACAAATAGCAATAAAACCTATGATACCTAAAATTTTAAATATATTTTCTAACATAAAATTACTCCTTTTAACTACAAAATAAAAGTAGTATCTAAAATCTTTTAAAAATTTATAAATACTACTTTTCATTTTAAATTATTTAATTGTTATTTTCGTTTTCTTCAATAAAAGTAAGAGCATTTTTTTGTATTGTTATAACTGGGCGAATTCCACTTCTACCATTTTCAAAAGATAACTGACCACCACAAAGGATATCTTGATTAAATCCTGGACTAATACGATATGCACTATATTCATCCCTAGCTGTATCAGTCCAATATCCTAATGCATCTTTTGTTGCATTATTCAAACAACCATATTTTTCACAATAATTAGATGTTCTATCATACAACCAATTATATTTATTTGATGAATTAGTATCTAAACACGTATTATCTATATTACCAGCTATTTCTTTTATTTCAGAAACTTTAATTAATCTAGCATTTAAACTTTTTTCCCAATATGATGTGTCACTTTCTAATTGTTTTTGGGCTGTTATAGGACCTTTATCAGTTTTCAAATTAGGGTCGCCAAATTGATTATATGTAACATTCCCTCCTGCTTTTTCATAATCTTCTAGAGACAACCAATAAACAAGATTTGTTGTATTGTGGTCTAATATCATTGTATAAGTGTCTTTATCTTCCTTATATGCATACCATTTCATACAACCACTTCTTGTTTCATCATCACTTTTTACATCGCTTTCAGTACATTTTTTGTTTAAATTAGTAGGGTCTAAATATACTATCTTTTTAACACCCTTATAATTCGTTTCACTAGGTGGGTTAACTGCTATAGGTTTATTATCATCTTTCTTCTCATTATTTGTAGTTGACCCACACCCAGTTAGCATAAATGCTATTATCATAATTAAACTTAAATATTTTATTTTTTTCATTTTACATTTTCCTTTCCTATAATTCCTTTGTAATAATTGTTCCATCTGAATTTGTATTAATTACCTCATAAATATTTAAAATCGAATAGTCTTTGTCATAATTATCCATAAAAAGTATTTGAGTAGTTTGTTTATCACAATCATCATCACACCATATACTAGATATCTTTATTTTCTTTTTTTCTCCTGCCTTTAAAGTTATTGGGTCTTTACTTCTTATAACAAATGGTCTGTTATTTGTATCTCTAACGAAAAAAGTATAGCCAATATTATCAAGTGTTTCTTTAGAAGTATTTTTTATAGTAAATACATATTCAACATCTCCTGCTAGTGTTTGATTATTATTTACTTTATTTTCTTTATGCTTTAATTTAATTCCACTAACATTTACTTTGCTATAATTTTTAACTTCGTTAAATGTATAATAAGGATAGTCTGTTGATGTAGGATGTACTACATTTGCTAAAACTACTTTATCACTACTTCCACCACTTAATAAAGCAATTCCAGTTATTCCAACAATAACAATAGCACCACCAATTACAACTTTTTTAACTCCTATTTTTATAACTTGATTTTTAATCTTTATAAAAATATCCTTTCCTTTTTCAAGTAAACTATTCATTTTCTCGCCTCTCACTTTCTATGTCTAAACATCTAACAATGTTATAACCTAAATAAAAAAAGGGAACACTAAATACTGCTGTGTCCCAATACTGCATTTGTTGGTATAACTACATACTGCTACCAACATTACTACAATGTCGGGTTTTAGCACTTCTTACCGACAATTTAATTTTACTACTTTATTTCTTTTATGTCAATTACATTTTTGTAATTAATCATATAATCTATTCATAATTCGCATTTTAAGTATATGAATAATAAGATTTAAACATTACAATATATAAAGAAAGGGCGTGAAGTAATGAAAGATTTTGAACCTTATAAGAAACCAACATCAGTTGAAAAAGTAGTTGCTACAATTCGTGTTGATTTAAAAACATTAGAAGAAATAGACAAACTAGCAGGAAAAATTGATATAAGTAGAAATGAACTTATTAACCAATGTATTGAATATGCCCTAGAAAATCTTAAGAGCAAGGGAGATACAGGTAAAAAAGAAAACGATTAGTATTTAATCGCTTTTTTTATGGTATTATCTAGCCTCAACCTTATTTTTCATTGTCCTGTGTATAAGAGTATTCAGGATGGCCAGCATCTACAACGACTTGAAAATTATTCATATAATCTCCTCCTAAGTCATTATATGTAAGTTGCCCAGTTTGGAGACAAAAGAAAAGGATACTATTATGGAGTATTCTTGCAAGTCTTCAATTTTTATATTACATGTAACTTTAATCAACACCATCCACACCTGATGGGTTCATTTACCATTAGTACTGTATTATTTTTTTTACTCTTGTACCAACAATTTATCATTTTGTGGTACAAGAGTAAATTTATTATTTATTATTAGCAAAACGAGATGCAAAATAATCAAACCTATTTGTTAATCTTCCACCCCATCTTGGATTAGAATGAAGTATTGCCTCAATACGAATTATATCTTTAATATTTACTCTTTTAAAAGTTTGATTGTATTTTGAATCATTATCTCCAATTAGTTCGTGATTATCTTCATCTAAATTATCCCATGTCCAAAGATTAATATAGTCATGAACCGAATCATCAAAATCATTATCATGAGTACGATATGGATCAGCAAATCCTATTTCTTCTGCTCCATTTTTCATATAACATTTTAGCATCATTCCATTAGTATGTCTTAAAGATTCTTCGTTTAATAATTCTTCACTATTGATTTCACCATTTAATTTATAAAAAGTAATTTTATTCTCCATAATCTTGTACCTCTCATTTAGTTACTAATATTATATATTATTTTTACCTTTTCTACCATATGGATTTCTTGCTAAATTTCTATTTTCATATTTAAAAGTTACTTCTGGTACTACATCGTATTTATATTTAATAGTGATATTTCTATCTTTATCAATTACTATTTTATCTATGAGAGTATATACCAATTCTTTTTTCGGTTTGTTTAAATCCAATAGTTTCTTAATTTTTTTTGTATAATTTGGTAAGACACTACTTTTATTTTTTATTTTATATTTTTTTACTTGTTCATTTTCAATACTTTCATTTATCTGTTTTAGTTTGCTTTCTGATTCACTTGCTAATACTTTATAAGTATCTGCAGAAATTACACCATCACATCTATCATTATATAAAGTGGTCAATCTATTAGCTACTTTATCTTTTTCTATCTGTAATTCCTTAATAACTTTATCTATATCAGTTGTTTCTTTATGAATATTTTTAACAACTTCATTATTTAATTCATTTAGATCAAGTTCTTTAATTAATTTAGACAATGATTTATTTATTTGTTCTAAAATTTGTTCTTCTAAATAATTATATGGGTAAAAATGTGAATAGCATCTTCCTCTTACTGGATCTCTAGAATATCTATTACAATTAACACTCCAATAATCCAACTTTTTTCTATAAAGAACTGTTAGCCTATTTTGACATTCTTTACAAAATAATTTTCCTTCTAATAATCTTTTTTCTCTGTTGGTTTTAACATCATAATTTCTAGTATTTCTTTTTCTTAAAGTATTAACATAATTAAAAGTATCTTTATCTACTAGTGCTTCATGTGTATTTTCAACTATTATCCATAACTTTTCATCTAAGGTTATTTTCTTTTTAGATTTATAATTAACTTTTGTTTGAGTATGTTGTACTAAATCCCCAGTATAAATCCTATTACATAAAATCTTTTTTACTGTGGAAATATTCCAATTATCTCGATCAATTAATCTTGATGAATAATTAGTTTTTTTATAGCCACTTGGTGTTGGAACTTTCTCTTTATTAAGTCTATTTGCTATTTCAGTAGGTCCAATTCCATCTGCTCTCCATT
>CAMUMB010000025.1 GCA_947089915.1 uncultured Caryophanales bacterium
TATTTTATCATATCGGATGGCTTTTCTATTTACACAACTTTTTCTATACTCTCGATGACAATTCCACTATGGATAAAAATGCCTTATTCAATCTACAAATTCTTAAAAAACTTGCTTTAGCCTTTCTAAATGATGTAAAAAGAATATATAATCGCAGTCTTAAAAGAATTCGGTTTTGGATATCTTTAGATTACGAAAACGAAATTCTTCGTTTTTTCAACATTCTTGCACATTAATTTTCATCAAAAAAATGGTCATTTTTCCTTCTATATTAAGGCTTTTCTAACCATTTCTTCTTTTATTCATGTTTTTATCTTGTTCATAGGTAAAAAAAGAACAACAATAATTGTCCGAATATTTACTGAATGTTCATTATTTCTTTTATCTTCTCTTTAGCATCCTCCACTGTACTTAAATCTGGTTCCATAACGTATAACTTCCCACCACTATAAGAATACGTATATTCACTTTTACCATTACCATCTAAACTAATAGAAGTAATTTCCCAAGATGGCATTTTATCTAGTTGCATATTCACTAAACTATAAACTTTATTGCTACCTAAATTGGTTTGAAAACTACTCTGTAATGAATCTAATATATTGGTATATTTTGTAATTAACGTTTTAGAAGATAAAGCTTTATTAATGATAGCTGTTAGAATCGCTTGTTGATTTTGAACACGATGGCGATCTCCTGAACTATAAGCATAACGTTCTCTAGCAAAGGCCAAAGCACAGTCTCCATCTAAATGATTGTTTCCTAATACAAACTTACAATTGCGATTGGTATGGGCAGTGATATTCGCATCAGAATAAATATCTACTCCTCCTATCGCATCGACTAATTTAATTAATGTCGTAAAGTTAACTCTAGCGTAATAGTTAATATCAATACCTAGTAAATCTTCTAATGTAGAAATAGACATGTCCACTCCATAAATACCTGCATGCGTTAGTTTATCTCGATAACCTGTTGTTCCATGTAATCTGACATAATAATCTCTTGGAATGGATGTCAATAATACCTTATGAGTAACTGGATTTACTGTTACAATCATATTGACATCACTTCTAGATACAGATGTAATATTTCCATAAATATCAATACCACTAATATATAAATTAAATGGTTCTTTTGTAACATCAATATCCTTTTTTACAGTTTCGTTTTTTATTTTAATTTCAATCGTTTCTAATATTTTAATCTTACTACCAAATGTTTCATCTTCATCTTGTAGAATCGATAAATATGATCCATTGATAAACATTGCATCAATATTCTTATTTACCAAATCATTACCCATTTTCATAAAATCATCATAATCTTTTTCATTATAAGATAATTTTTTATTAAAATCACTTAATGCATCTTCTTGACTTTCTAATGTACTTGTATGAATTCCAATGGTTTTATCTTTCAGTGAATTTAGATCTTGGTACTGACTACTTTCTAATACCACTACATAATAATTTTCTGTTTGGTATTTTTTATCTTTAATTTTTCCCATAAAATTCATTGTTTTATTTAGATAAGATATTCCTAAAAATAGAATAAATATAAGAATTACCGATATGATCTCACATGGTATTTTTATTTTTAACTTCAGTTTTTTCATTAACATAAGTAATACTAAAATGATCACAATTGGAGTATATGTTCCAAGTAATATAGTCATATATTTTATTGGTAAAATATTCATGCTGAAAATCATACCAAAAAAGATAACAGAAACAATTCCTAATAATAAAGAAATTACTTTCCCGATTCGTTGATAAAATATTATTTGCTTCTTTTTATTTTTTCTAGCCATGTTATCACTTCCTCTTACTAATGTCTTATAAATTATAATGTGAATTCATATTTATGTTTATCTTGAACACTTATTTCTTTTCCAAATTGTACTTCGATGATTTTTAATTCTGATTCTGCGATAATGGTATGTTTGGCACCTGCTGGAATCGTTATAACATCTCCCGTTTTTACTAGTTTCTCTACATCATCAATAATAACCCTTCCTTCGCCACTTATAATATTCCATATTTCATCACGATAATCATGGCAATGATATTGCATTTGACTATGTGAATTCAACGAAACAAGAATTGTTAAACTTTCATCTTGTACATCAATAACACGATAACTACCCCATGATTTTTCCGAAAACATAATTTGTTGATTCATTTGCTCTACAAATGGTTTGATATAACTCGATTGTTCTTTATCGGTTACCAATATACCATCAGGGCTTGCTGCAATAATCGCATTCCTCATGCCCATACATAAAATAGGTATATCTAGTTCATTTATAATATGGGTATTCTCGCATGTCTCATTTTGCATGCCGTTTCCTAAAATAGAATCTTCAATTGCCTCTGTTAAAGTATTCCATGTGCCTAAATCTTTCCATATACCATCATATTGAATTACTTGAATTTGATTTTCTTTTTCCACAACAGCATAATCAAAACTGATTTTTTCTAACATTTCGTATTTATTATATAAATCACTATAATCCTTAAAATCAATTAATTGATGCGCAATTTCTAAAAGATAACCTATTTTGTAAGCAAATACGCCACCATTCCAAAGAGCTCCATCGCTTATATATTTTTTAGCAATCTCCTCACTCGGTTTTTCTTTGAACATTTTTACTTTACTAATTTCCTGGCTATTTTCAGGAATAATATAGCCATATTTTTCGCTTGGATAAGTTGGCTTAATTCCCATTAATGATAAGTTGTAATTAGAATCAGAAGCAATTTGAGACAATTTTTCTAACGTATAAAAATATGCATCCTCTACATAAGGATCTACTGGACAAACAACTACTGTTTCATCTAAACCAATTTTTTTGATATCATGTAAGTAAGAGGTTGCAAGAGCGATAGCAGGAAACGTATCTTTTCTACATGGTTCTAAAGAAATATCAACATCCTCTCCGATTTGATTTTTAATGGTAGAAACTTGAGATTTAGAGGTTGCAATTGTAATCAAAGAATCTTTATTTACTTTCTTTATATTGTGATACATTCTTTGAATCATAGATTCATACGTTCCAGCTTCATTTTTAAATACTTTTATAAATTGTTTTGATCGAATATCATTTGATAGAGGCCATAGTCTTTTTCCAGAACCTCCTGATAATAAAATTATATTCATTATATCTTTCCTTCCACTTATCTTTCAGCACGCATTGGATTATTTAAAAAATCATGATATGCAAGTCTGATACCGTCTTCTAATTCTGTTTGATACGTCCAACCTAATTTTGTTGCTTTGGATACATCTAATAATTTTCTTGGTGTTCCATTTGGTTTACTAGTATCCCATAAGATTTCTCCTTCATAACCTATTACTTTCGCAACTAATTCTGTAAGTTCTTTAATGGATATTTCTTTGCCTGTTCCTGCATTAACAGTTTCATTACCACTATAATGATTCATCAAGAATACACATAGATTAGCTAAATCATCAACATATAAAAATTCTCTTAACGGTGTCCCATCACCCCAACAAGTAACTGATGATAACTTATTTTCTTTTGCTTCGTGGAAGCGTCTAATAAGCGCTGGTAATACATGACTATGCGTTGGATGATAGTTATCATGCGGTCCATAAAGATTGGTTGGCATAACACTGATAAAGTCTGTACCATACTGCCTATTTAGATACTCACAATATTTTAACCCTGATATTTTGGCTAACGCATATGCTTCGTTGGTTGGTTCTAAGGCGCTTGTAAGTAAACAACTTTCTTTCATTGGTTGAGGCGCCATTTTAGGATAGATACAAGAAGATCCTAAAAATTCTAATTTTTTACAACCATTTTTCCATGCAGAGTGAATGACATTCATCTCTAACATCATGTTATCATACATAAAATCTGCTAATGCTTCTTGATTGGCAATAATACCTCCTACTTTAGCAGCCGCTAAAAAGACATATTCTGGCTTTTCTTCTTCAAAAAATCTTTCTACTTCACACTGATTACATAAATCCAATTCGCTATGTGTGCGTGTAATAATATTCGTATACCCTTGTTTTTTTAATTCTCTTACAATTGCAGAGCCAACCATTCCTCTATGACCTGCTACATATATTTTTGCGCTTTTTTCCATTTTGCTACCTCACTTTATATACACATTATATCCTTTTTTCTAGAATTAGTAAATCTTCCTCTAGTAATTTATAAATTGGTTGACTTTCTCTTTTTTGTTATCATTTTTAACTTATCCTGAATTAGTTTTAGATAGTGTAATACAATTTCGTTTTTTAATAAAATTTCCATAATTATATAACAAATAATACTTGAAATAACTATCAATGTTGTTGAGAGAATTAAACTTGAAATCAATTTTTTTATTATAAAAGACATTATGATAATTGGTATACACCCTAAAATACATTTTATACTTATTTTCCAAAAATTTTCTAATTTAACATGTTTATTGGTTTCATGTTTACAATATAGAAAAGCAATTGCTTCCGCAATAATTGTTGTAAAAGCTGCAGTATTTTCTTTCCAAATTGGTATAAATAACAAATTGAATACAATATTCACAACTGCACTCACAATTGTAATTTTTAATACTTTTTTTTCTTGTTTTAAAGGCACTAACATTGCTTGTCCCCAAAAATAAGCTCCCAAACAAAAGAAAATGGCAATACTAAGCAAAATCAAAGATGAGGCTGCTTCTATATATGTCACATCTGAAATAATTAAGATAATCTCTTTACTCAACATTATTATTCCTACTACACATGGTATGACTAAGGTTAATAATGTTTTATATACATCTTCTGCTGTATTTTTAAATTCATCTTTTTGATCCTTGGATAATAAAAATGAAAATCTAGGAATTGATACCAATATGATAGATGATAATAAGCTTTTCAGAATTGTATATATTTTTGTAGAAACAGAATACAATCCCACATGATAATCATTTGTTAATAATCCAAGAATTGTAATATCAGAATTTACGTATATTGTAATGGTAACTGTTGTAGCAAACAATATTAATATAGAATTTATGTGTTTCTTGAAATCTAAATGAGTAGTTAATGATATCTTATTATACTTTCTAGAATGAATAAAATTTAAAATGTTAGATCCAACACTTGAAATTACAGTAATTAATGTATAATGATATAAATCAGATTCTGTATGCACAAAAAGAAATAACAATACAATACTTAATATTTGAAATAGAATACTTCTTATAGTGATATATTTATAATCCTCATAGATAGAATAAATCCATTCCACTCCAATGGTTTTAAAAACAATTTGGGTAGATAGAATCCATATTAATATTGAATAACTGTTAAAATTAGGAATCAGTATTATGCATATAAATAGCAAAACATAAGATACAACTGTAGAAATCATGTTTATCGTAAATATTTTTTTAATAAACTGTGTTAGTTCTTCTTTACTCTCTCGAATTCTTGATCCTTCTCTAATTGCATAAGTACTGATTCCTAATCCTGCCAATAAAATAAAATAACTTACAATTGAATTGGCAAAATTATATTTACCTATATTTTCCACACCTAAAACTTTTGAAACATAAGGAAATGTAATTAAGGGGAATAAAACACCTAATAACCCTCTTATTCCATTTAAAATCATATTCATTTTTAAAGACTTCTGTTTCATATGGTATTCCCTTTCATTTCAATTTTATATAATATTTACACTATTTACTTAATTTGTCTGCTAACTGCATTGCTAAATCAACAGTTACATCAGAATTATAATGTTGATGTTCTCCCCATCTACCTAATCCATATACATTTTTTGTTTCACACCATTTTAATAAATTTTTCATGATTTCAGGTTTCTTTATTGTATTTAATGGATATGCGTACTTGTTTAAATATTTAAAATTAGGATTATCCTCTTTCAAGTCTAATCTTTCTGAATTGGTTTCTGTCCAGTATCCCCTGCTATTCTCACAAAAATTATGTCGTACCAAAATGCGATGGTAAGGAAGTTTTGGATCTGGATAATAAATCCAATGAGCTTTTGTTTCTAAATTTTCTTTAAAATATTCTGTTTCAATAGAACTATATTTTAAATCTTGAATTGTTTTTTTCAGTTCATCTGGCATTCCTATTACTTCAGAAAATTCCATCCATGGAATTGTTGTAATAATGAAATCAGCTTGGTAACTACTTCCATCAATAGTTGTTACAGTTTTTGTATTAAAATCAATTGCAGTAACAGATTTATTATACAAAATATTATCTTTAATTTTATCAGCCATTCTTAGCCATAATTCACCGTAGCCATATTCTTTTGGATAATAAAATTCAGCATGTCCTGGTTGCTTTCCGTATGCTTTTTTTGCTAAGCAAGAAAGTAAAGTCTCTTCAAAACTAACATTAGGAAGTTTTTCTAACCAATAAGTCCCTAATTGGTCTAATTCTTTATTGAACATTTTTTGATTATAGGGTATCATATAATCTTCGGCAATCTTATTTCCTAATTTCCAATAAATCCAATCGGTAAACTTTTGAGGCATTTCTAAACCTAAATTACAGCCTGCAACAGCAATTGATTTTAAATATTTCACTTGGTCATCAAGTTTCATTTGCCAAATATTTGCCTCTATTGGGTGTCCGATAACGTTATCATTTACAACAATTCGGCTATCTCTTTGATATAAATTCCATTCTTCTTCCGACATAAATTGAAACAGAAATTCATTTACATGAGGTCTTCTCACATCAAGAAAATGTCCACCACCTATGTCAAAAGGAGATCCGTCTACTTGAACAGAACGACATAGTCCCCCTGCTTCTTTTTCTTTTTCTAGCACTAAAAAGTCATTTTCTCCCTTTTCTTTTAATTTGTTTGCAAATGTTAGCCCAGCAGGACCAGCTCCTAAAATCAAATATTTCATTTTTCTTTCTCCTCATTAATTTCCTTAAATAATTTTAACATTTTAGAACTATATAAGTTATCCCAAGTAAATTTTTTTACAGCCTCATAAGCACTATTAGAAATTTTTTTATAATATTCATTATTTTCCATTAATTTAATAATTTCATCATATACCTTATCTACATTTTCTGGATTGACAATAATTGCATCTTTTTCATCTTCTAATAATTCAATTGCACCAACACTTTCAGATACAATAACCGGAAGACCACAACTCATGGCTTCAAATACAGCCAATCCCCAACTTTGATTGATATTAATAAATAGAAATATATCTGCATTATTATGTAATTCTACGTACTTTTTTTCATCTACTTGACCCCAAATTGTAATATAATCATCTAACTTCATATCAGAAATCATATTTTTTATTTTACTGGTATATGATTTATCAAACTCTGTAGAACCCATAATATTTAAATGTACATCAATCTCATTTTGTCTAAACTTATCTACTACTTGAATTAAAGTTTCATAATTTCTATATGGAAAAAAAACCCCAGATGAAAATAAATTTAATTTGTTTTTATCCTGAATTTGTTCATGTTTGTTCAAATCTTTATTGACATCGACACCACAATAAAATACTTTCGCATCACGATGAAAGCATTTCTTAACGAGATCTTTATTTTTTGTTACATTAACTGTTATTTCATCCACATATTTTAGTAATTTTAAAAAATAAAATCTTCTCATTTTAAATTTGCAATTATCTTGCATACCTTTAGCCGCGCCTTCTAGAAAAAAATATGGCAAATCATTTAATTGTAACGCAACTTTTTTGTTATATTTTTTTGCTATCTTAGCCAAACGAATTCCTTTATGATCATGAATATTTACAAGATTTGAATTTTTTACTAACTCCTCAAAAATTCTGTTTTCCTCTTTACAAAATTTTAAACGATTTTGAATTTTCTGAATAATACTTTTTTTAGATACTTTTTTTACATTGGGAGATACAATCTTAAATTGATTAAATTCTGGATATGTTTTAGTTGGTTCATATATTCTAGTATATATTGTTACCTCATGATCTTTGCTTAAATATTCGCTTAATCTAAGTACTTGTTTATGTGTTCCACCTCGCACATTTAATTCATTTACTACAATCAATACTTTCACTTTTTTTCCTCCTCTATTTTTAACACGACTATAATTACAAATTCTTTTAAAAATTTAATCTTTTATCAATTCTATTATTTTCGTTTTCATCCATAAGAAATAATATCTTTTTTTTGTAATAAAACCATAATGATATTGTATTTTTATCTTTTCATATTGTGATTTTGCTTTAGAGGAAGCACCCCCTAATGAAAAATTAGATATAATATCATAAATTGGTTTAAATTGAATTTCTTCTTTTCGGGACATTTTCACCATAAAATCATAATCTGCTGCATAATGATAGTTTAAATTATACATGCCAAAATCTTCATATAGTTTTCTCGTAACAAAACTTGATGGATGCGGTATCATACCTTCATTTAAAAACATATGATTTCTTAATAATATCATATTTTCATTGCCCTCTTTTAAAGTTCTAATCAATCCATATATAATTAGATACTCTTCATTATTATAATTTGAAACAATATTTTCTAACGCATCTAGTTCATAATAATCATCACTATTCACAATTCCTACTAAAGTTCCTGTACACATTTTAATACCTTTATTCATTGCGTCATAAATACCATTATCTTTTTCAGAAACTATTTTTAATTTGTCGCCAAATTTATCTCTATATTGTTCAATTATTTCTAATGTTTGATCAGTTGAACCCCCATCAATGATGATATATTCAAAATTTTGATAGGTTTGATTCAAAACACTCTTTAAAGTTTTTTCAATTGTTTTTTCACTATTATAAGAAACAGTAATTACACTTACCAAAATAGAATCCATATATCAAACCTACTTTCTTTTTTTGATTATTTTTTGCAGGATTTCCTCCTACTACTGTATAGGGTTCTACATCTTTCGTAACTATAGCATTGGCCACTAGTACAGAACCTTTACCGATTCTTCTTACACTTGGAATAATAAAAACATTATCATATATCCAAACATCATCTTCAATGATTAGTGGAATAGAATCTGTATTCCTTTGTTTACACATAGGAATATCAGTTCTACTGATGTTATGATTTGAAGTTAAAATTGTTACAATTTCCAATTTTACAAATATAATATGGGTGGAAAAGCTTGTCAAAAAATTTAAATAAATGTTTGTTAATTCTTTTTACAATATCATATTTATAACCTCTTTACTTGCTATCAAGTTCCATAAACATAGAATACCAAATTTCATAAATTGTGTTATAAGAATACTTACCTACGTTTATTTTAGCACATTCTCCCATTTTTTGTAACAAATTTGGATTATTTACTAATTTTGACATTGCATCTGCATATTTTTGAATATCTCTCGAGGGAACCAAAATACCGCTATTATTTGTAATAATTTCTTTTGCAGCTGATATATCATAAGAAATAACGGGTAAACCCATTTCCATAGCTTCTAATACTGACATGGGAAAACCCTCCCATCTCGATGATAATAGATAAATAGATGCATCCAATAATACTTTCTTTACATCATTTGTATAATTTTTTATAAAAACACGATTTTCCAAATGATATTGTTTGATTTTGTTTATATATCTTTCTTTATAAGATCCATTTCCATATATATATAAGTTCCAATCTGCATTTTTCTTGCTAAATATATAAAATGAGTCAATTAAATCTTCAAAAGCTTTTACATATTCGAATCTCCCCATTGCAACAAAACTTTTATGGTCTAAATTGCTTACTATGGCGCTTTCAAAACTTTTAGGATTAGGGATAACTCTAGATTGAATAGAAAATCTACTATCAATTTTTTCTTTGTCATAATTAGTTAAAACAATATATTGATCTAATTGACTTAATGACTTTTCAAATAATACATCTTGATGCCAAGAACAATTATCTTTTGTCAAAAAATATGCTTCATAACTACTATGTTGCCATCCAATAACTTTACAGTTAACCATTTTTTTAATAGAAGCAACAAATAATGTGTATGTTCCTCCTACACCAATTACATAATTATAATGATTTCTTCCAATTGTTTTTATTAGATTTTTTTTCAGCCATTTGTTACAATAAATGACATTTAAAATCCCATAATTCCTTTTCAAAAGATTAGTTTTTCTATTTACAAATCTAATTATTTTATAAAACAAGTTAACTATTTTATATAATAAATGACCTGTAATATTTAACTGTTCTACTTTTACTTTACGATTTAATTGATACAGATCATAATTTGCAACAAACGAATCAGTACATAATATGGTAACAGAAAAACCATGATTGATAAGAATATTGGATAATACCGAAACAACACGTTGTTCCCCACCTAGAGTAAATGGATTTTTCATAAGAAAACAAATTTTTTGTTTCATTTTATCACCACTTCATTTTTTTTGAAACAAAATATACTATAAAATTGTTCAAACTGTTTGATTTGATTTTGTGTAGAATATTGATTGATATTTTTTAATATAGCATCATAATATTGTTTGATATGATCTCGATTGGACATATCATTTATCTTTTTTATTAAATCAGATACATCATCATATTGAAATAAAACTCCTGAATTCATATTTTCTAGTATTTCCTTAATTCCAGCTTTATTAGCACCAATAACAGGTGTTCCAAATTGATTTGCCTCAATCACTACCCTTCCAAATGGTTCATCCCATATAGAAGGTATAATTAAAACATCACTATTCTTGTATTCTTCATTTACTTCGTCTTTAGTTAGCTTTCCTTTGTAACTAATTCTTTTATCATTTTTTGAGGCTGAAATTACTACTTCTTTTAATTTGCCATCGCCACAAATTGTTAATGAAATATACTTATTTTCTATTTTAGAAAATGCTTCTAATAAATTCATAATCCCTTTATGTTCTTCTAACACACCAACGTATAAAAATTGAATATTTGCATCATTTTTTAGTCTTTTTTCATTGATGATTTCTCGTGTTTTTTCATAATCTAAATCAATACTATTGGGAATACATTTTATAATTGAATTTTTAAAGTAAGAAAATCGCATAACATTATTTAATGTAAATTTTGAAGGAGCTGTTACACCACTCACATAATTGGAATATTTTCTAAAATAACTTTGATAAGTGGATAAAAATAAATTATTTTTTTTAGGCAATACAACTTTAGGATTTACAATCCAGTAATCTCTTATCGTATGTACACATGTTATATTATTTTGATAAGCCCATTTCCAAATTAAGGGAGAGATTCCATAAACATTATTTGTATGTATGATATCAGGTTTAAACTCTTTTAGTAATTTTTTAAATTCTTTTTTGATAGAAAAATTATATAATTCAATAAGTTTATTTGATAATTTAATCAATTTGGAACCTTTTTTCGTCAATCTTACTTTTGTATGAAAAAAACCACCACTACTTCTATATAACTCTACACCATTTATTTTTTCTTCAATTGAGTTCTTAGCTAAAGAATCAATCGTAAATACTTTCACAATATTTTTTTTTGATAATCCCTCCGCTAATAATTGTGTACTATTTTCAGCACCACCAACAATATTTGGATCATAAAAGCTATTGACAATCAGTATTTTCATTTACAAAATCCTTTCTTATTAAATAACAATAAAACAAAGAAATGGTATAAGAGATCGTTGGCAAATATAAAACATCTAATGTATAAGCATGAAAGGCCAAAACGATAAATAATATAGAAATAAAAATATAGTTTTTCTCGTTTATTTTATTTTTAAATGACTGGTAGATAGAGATTAAAATATTGGAAAAAATAAATATAACAAACATGATAATACCTAAATAACCATATTCTACTCTAAATATCCGATAAGAATTTTCCATATTTATGATGTTTACTTCTCCCCTGTTATATCCATATTTTCCGACTCCAAAAACATCTTGAAAAGTATTGGTATTAGCGGAAAGTATTTGTTCATATTTTTCATCTCTGATATTGATAGATGGATCTTCAATATTACCTTCAATTAAAGATCCAATTTTTATCTCTAATAAATCTTTCTGTTTTTCATATATTTGATTTAAAGTTAAATTAGACTTCGCAAGTAGAATACCAACGAATAAAATAATAACAATAGAAACAATTGTAGTTAGATTTTTTAAAAGAATATCTTTTTCGTGTTTTATGATAGCCCATAGCAACAAACCAAATGTACATGCTAGGACAGATAGAATTCCTGTTACTGGAATTGCAATGATAATACCAACTAATAATAAAAGGATTTTTATAATCGTTTTCACATTTATTTTATGAAAAATCAAAATATAAAAATAGGATATAATCATTGGATAGATAGCAATTGCAGGTTGTCCTATACTGATTCTGTTTCTATAAAATCCATGGCTAAATTTATCAGTTATATAGATACTAACAATTTCATTTGGAACAAAATATCCAAATATGTGAATAAATAATAAACTAATAGATAAGATTAAATATAGTTTTATTAATTTATTATAAGAAATTGTACATAATTTTTCTAAATTAGTAAACACAAAAAATAGAATAAAAAATTCAATATACCTTAGTGAATGAGAAATAATGGTAAATACCTCTGTATTTGTTGAATAATATAAACCAGACCATGATACCAAAGTAATCATTATAAGCAGAATATAAAAAGATATATTAATTCTAGGATAACTTATTTGCTTTCTTTTTAAAATTAATAAAAATCCAAAATAAAATATAATTGTATCTTTTAAATAACTAAACCAATAAGGGATATGAGTATAATTTAATGCACTTGAAAATAAAATAAAAAATATTAATAATATTACAAATATATTATTTACTTGTTTTAATTTATAATTTGTCATTAACATTTTTCATCACATCCCATGTTTTTTCTGAAATATCTTTCCAATCGAAGCTTAATGCATATTCTCTTAATTCTTCCAATTCCTCTTTTGTATATATTTTATTTATATACTCATCAATTTTATCTCGTATTTCATCAGGATTGAAAGCATCAAAATAGCCAACCTTATCTTGTCCTACTTCTGGTAAGGAGGAATTATTAGAACATATGACAGGGGTCATACAAGCTAATGCCTCTATTACCGGAATTCCAAATCCTTCATATAAAGATGGCAATACAAACAAATCGGCTAAATTATATAGATCTACTAGTTCCTCTTGTTCTACTAATCCTGTTTTAATAACAGAATCTTTAATGCCTAAACTTTCTTCTTTTTCGTTTAAGACATTATAATTTCCAAAAGCTTTTCCCACTAGTATTAAATTATAATTATCCTTATTTTCTAATTTTGAGAAAGCAATTAATAATCTTTCTAAATTTTTATGTGGTTTTAAATTGCCAACATACATTATATTTTTTTTGTTTTTATCAATTTTATATTTATCATATAAATAACTATATTCTTTCTTTTCTTTTTTTACAAACTCACCACCCACTCCGTTATAGATTACTGTTATCTTATCTGGTTTCACTTTAAACATTTTAATAAGGTCTTTTTTGGTGTTTTCTGATACCGTCAGTATTTGACTCGCTTTTTTCGTAGCAATCCAAATCATAATTTTTGCATAAATTTTTGCAAATTTATTAGGTAAAAATTCTGGAAATATTAAGTGCGTTACATCATGAATCGTAACCACCATTTTTCCTCTATAAAATATAGGTACATTATAATGTGGTACATGTAAAATATCTGGTTTTAGTTTTTTTAACTTTCTATATGGGAATTTCAATTGTTCTTTCATTCTATATATTTTTGTTGTAAATGGAATGATAGCTTCAAATTGATATTTTTTTAAGTCATCAGGATTTCCTAAGGCTATAGTATAATCATTATTTTTAATTAAATTTTCCATATAAACACCAATTCCAGAGCTTTTTATCATTCTAGCATCAATGGCTACTCTCATATTATCAACTCACTTTATCTATAAAGTTTTTTATATTTTTTTGAAATTCTTTTTCATCGAATTTCAAAGCATGTTTTCTTATTTTTTCTTTATCAAATGTCATTGTTTCAAACTTGAGAATTGCCTCTTTTAAAGACTCAACTGTTTGTTCTTGAAAATAAATTCCCGTTTCCCCATCTATTACAGAATCCATCACACCACCAACCCCATAACAAATAACAGGTCTTCCACAAGATTGAGCTTCCACCGGAACAATTCCAAAATCTTCTAATCCTGGAAATAATAAAGCTTTACATTCAGCCATATATTTTTTTACATCCTGATCTGGTAATCTACCCATAAATTGAACATTAGTATTAGATAGTTTTTCCAGTCTTTCTTTTTCGGGGCCATCTCCTATTACAACTAATTTTTTATTTAATTCACTACATGCCTGCACAGCCAAATCAAATCTTTTATAACCTACTAATCTAGACATTACTAAATAATAATCGCCATCAACATCAGAAATATTAAACAAATCGCATCTGACAGGTGGGTTAATTACTTCGGAATCTCTACCATAATGTTTTTTGATTCTTTCTTTTACAATTGTTGAATTGGCGATAAAATAATCAACATGCTTAGAATTATTTTTATCCCATATTCTCATAAAAAACAATAAAACTTCTACTAATGCTTTTTTGATAATATTCATATCTTTGGTATATTCATGTTTAAATTCATAAGCATAACGCATAGGTGTATGGCAGTAGCAAATATGAATGGCATCCTTTCTTTTTTTTACTCCCTTAGCACATGAAGAGGAACTGGATAAAATTAAATCATAATCCTTCATATTAAATTTTTGAAAAGCAAATGGCATTAACGGAAAGTATTTTTTATGATCAACTACAGGTTTATCTTTTTGCAAAAAGCTTGTTTTAATGTCAAACGTTTCAAATTTTTTATCCATATTTTCTTTATTATAAAAGGTAGTATAGATAGGTGCGTCTTTATATATTTCTTTAAAATTAAGAACGACTTGTTCTGCACCACCCATATTCGTTAACCAATCGTGGACAATTGCCAATTTCATAGTGTTACCTCCTCTTATATTTGAACAATTAATTGATTAAAAAGGTTATTTTAAAAAAATAGGAAGCTCTTTGCTTCCACTTTTTAATAAACAAATGCAATAAAATTACTTTGCCCCTGTTTTATCAATTACGGCCTTTATAGTTGCAAATACACACTTAATATCTAATTTTAAAGATTGGTTTCTAATATAATAATATTCCAAATCTAATCTTTCCTCATAGGTTGTAGCACTTCTTCCATGACTTGCCCACCAACTTGTCATTCCTGGTTGGACACTTTCATAAAGTTTGTGATTTCCATTATGGGCGTCTAATTCTCCTTTAATCAAAGGACGTGGTCCTATCAAAGACATATCTCCTTTTAATACATTAATAAATTGTGGAATTTCATCTAATGATGTTTTTCTTAAAATTTTACCCATTTTTGTAATTCTCGGATCGTTATCTAGTTTTTGATTTTCGTCCCATTCTTTTTTATATCTTGGTTGTTTTAACAATTTTTTCAATACTTGATCTGCGTTTGGAACCATTGACCTAAATTTATATAATTTAAATATTTTTCCATCTTTTCCTACACGTTCATGAGAATAAAATATAGAACTAAAATCCCCACTGCACATATAGCTTAATTTAACAATTGCAATTAATGGCAACATCATAACACAACCGATTAACGCAACTATAATGTCAAATGTTCTTTTTACCAATAAATAATTTTTATGTAAAAGTTGCCTTGTTATATTTTTATGTCTAGGTACAGTTAATTCTATACTCCCAGCATTGATAATTTCTTCATTCATTTTAGTCACTCCTAATATTCTTTGATACATTAAAATAGGGGTTACCCCCCTCGTTTGCAAATAGTTAACGGGTTATATTTTTTATTCATATATTATAATTCTATGTTATTCTTCCTTGTTTGTTATTACCATTCTATAATAATTTTGTATATTTGTCAACTTTATTACGCACATATACAGAAATTGGAAACAATTACTTTACAATATGAAAAAACTCTTCAAAGCGAAGAATTTTTAAGTAATTAATTTAGTGATTCTGCTTTGTAATTATCTCTTATAAATTGGTGAAAATATTTTCCTTTACTTGGAGCATTGTATAAATTGTCAAATTCTTTTGCTGCGCCAATGTATTCATATATTCCGCCACTTTTAAATTTAATGACTAAATTATCACCATTACAAGCAATCGCTTCTAAATTACTCGATACTACTGATATGAAGTTCATCTGCATTCACCTCCTCCTTGCTTAATCTATTTATCTCTTTATATATATGTGGAGAAAAATAGTCAAATTGATATGGATTTAATAAAACAGCAAGAGCAGTATTTAGATGTACAATATCATTTAATTCATGAATTAAATCACCACTAATATTCTCTTTTTCTCTAAAATACACAATTTTTTCAAAATTAGTTAGATTATTTAAGTGAAAGTCTTCTAATAAATCGCTTGGGGCAGATTCCAATGTAATTTTTAATTTTTCTTTAATTTCGGATAATATGTCTTGTTCAGTAAGATTCTTGTTTTGTAACCATTGTGCTATCGTATCTGTCCCATTGTGCAAAATTTCAGATATATAATGATAAATTAAATTATATGAATCATCCCTGTCTTTTTCTAATTCTGCTAATAATCTCAAATTCATTATTTTTTGATAATATGGCATTGTTGGATTATTTTTTAAATGGTTTTGAATATGTGTTGTGATTGGTTTAAAATCTTCCCACTGAATTGTTGCTAAAGAAACATTAGATTCATAATTGCTAAAGTGAAATATTTTACCTGTTTTTTGAGAAAAATCTTTCTTCATTTTTTTGATAGAATAACTAGCATATTTAATAAATATAGGATCATGTGATAATACTAAACATGTCTCTCTACAATGAGTTTCATACAAGAATTCGAATATTAAATGTCTTCTATAGTCATCAAATGAAGAAGCAGGATCATCAATGACAACTATTTTATTGTGATTACTCAAAATAAATAGTAAAAGTGCTACGATATTTTTTTCTCCAAAGGAAAGTCCATTTACCCTTTGTTTTTGTGATTTATCGTCCACATGATATAAAATATAGCTAGCTTTAGCGTCAATCATATTCACATCATCTGATTTAAACTCATAAGGAATACCAAATTTTCGTAACCTACCATTTAATTTTTCCAGATTATCATGAATTGTTTGGTTGGTGGTGCTTTTAATCTGTTCTGATAACTTGTTTAACTCATCAATACTAGCATTCACTTCTGTAATTGGGCCCCTTAACTTTGGAAACGTTTTGTTAAAATAATCTGTCGTTTTGATTGGCTCTACTGTAAATTGTTGGTCTATTTTCTGATAAGCATTAATTAAATCTATTATGTGTAATATTTCCTCTTTTAAGTTTACCTTTTTTACAATTTCTTCTTCAAAAATTTCAATACCATCTTTTGTACTATAATCAGGCTTAGCAATTTTTAATTGTTCTAATATACTATCATCTTCATATAAAACAGAAAAATTATCGGGTACATGTTCTGTTATTTCATCAATTTCTTCCTTTTTAAGTTGACCCAATTTTTCATCACAAAATGGGCATATAGATTTTATATATCTTTCAAACTTTGTACCTTCTGTCATCCATCTCAGATAATGATTCCCGTTTTCTCGTATTTTTGAAATATACTTTTCATTCTTTTCAAATTCTTTTTTATACTTTTCAATTTTAGCCGTTGCATATAATTTTCCAGTTTTAGACACACGTCCACCAAAATTTTTATTTAAAGTATCAATTTTTCCAACATATGCCCAAAGTGCATTTAGATGTTCTGATAAACCCTTGGTAAGTTCTTTAAACTTATCCTGTAAATCGAAAATTTTTTCTCCATTTGAAAACATTATTCGATAAATAGACTCCCCTGCACTCTCATCTAATATCAGATTTTTCATAGTATTTTCGTTAAAGATATTCACATTCAAAGTATCTGTATTTTTACCATCTACTAGTATACTCACATCTTTGAACTCTTTTCCAATCATAATATCTTCTTCCACTACTTCTTTCGTAATTGCTTGTCCAATTGATGATTTTCCGCTACCACTAATACCAAAAATATAGTTTATTTTATGGTCATCTATATTTAATTCTAAATCTTTTATATTCTTATAGTTCTTTATTTCTATTTTCACAATCTCACATCCTACTAAAAAAGCCAGTATAAACAATTAAAGTCTATACTAGCCCTTTATGCCACCTATTATAATGCAGATTTTTCCTATTTGCAATAATAATTCCACAAATTTCTATTTTTTGTTTAATAGCCACTCTACTATGTTTATTTTTGTGATTCCATCATAATCCGATTCTAAGTCCATATCTAATGTAAGTAAATATTTTGGATAATGATCTCCGGTCTTTTGTAATGATTTCAATTCTCTTTCTAATACCTTTTCGTCTCTAACAGATAATGCCACTTGAAAGTATTTTAAACCATCTCTATTTTCAGCAACAAAATCAATTTCTAAATTATCGGCTTTACCAACATATACTTTATACCCTCTTCTTAACAATTCAAGATATACTATATTTTCTAATATATATTCCATATCACTATCTGCTTTTTTTCCTAATAAATAGCTTCTTAAACCCTGATCAACTGCATAATATTTATAATCTCTGGCTAATAGATTTTTCCCTTTTACATCAAATCTTTCTGCCTTATATATTAAGAAACTTTCAATAAAAGCATAAATATAGTTTTCTACTGTATGATTGCTTGTTGTAATACCCTTACTTGTTAACGTGTCACTTATTTTTTTTGTTGATATTGGGCTTCCAATACTATCAAATATAAATTTTAAAACACCTTCTAATAACATTTTGTCGGTTATATTGTTTCTCATTATAATATCTTTATAAACTATTGTCGTAAATATTCCTTCTAGATAAGTATCTAAATCATTCGGGTTGTCTTTTAATATTGGTATATTTCCTGGCATTCCACCCGTTTTCATATAATCCAAAAAATATTCATATGAACTTTTATTTAAATTATGGTCAAAGGCACTAAAATATTCCTTAAAAGATAATGGTAACATTTTAATTTCAATATATCTACCAGATAATAAAGTTGCAAGTTCACCAGATAATAGATAAACATTTGAACCTGTTATATATACATCAACATTTTTCTTAATATATAAGCTATCAACTGCTTTTTGAAATTTTGGAACATTTTGAACCTCATCTAAAAAAACATAATACTTTTTTTTAGAATCTATTTTTTGATTTACATAATCATACAATTCCTTATAATCATGAAAATTATACGCAACATCTTCCAAATTTATCTGTATAATTTGATTTTCATGAATTCCGCTATCCTTTAAATATTTTATAAATAATTCAAATAATGTAGATTTTCCACATCTTCTTATTCCAGTAACTATTTTGATTAAATCCTTATCTTTCCATCTTTTTAGTTGCTCAAGATATTCTGTTCTTTCTATCATAAGTATCACCCCATGACATAAGTGGTAGTGTGAAAAGTTATATACACTACCACTTATTTTTCCTTTATATTTCAATGA
>CAMUMB010000026.1 GCA_947089915.1 uncultured Caryophanales bacterium
ATCTTTTTCATCTAGTGTTGATGATTTTCCATAAAACTTTTCACACTATCTAATTTTATTATATCATTGAGAAAGGTACTTTTCATTACTTTTATTCTAAAACATCATAATCTTTTATGTCTTGGTTTTTTTCATATATTGTTAATTTTTCTTGATTATCTAAGGTTGCTAATAAAATAGTTTTGGTATCTTGATATCCTTTTACTTTTAGCTCTTGTTTTAACCAATCTTCGGTTTTATTCATATTTTTCAAATTCTTTTTCATAATATTACCATCTATAATCACATTTGCGCATAAACAAGCTTTACTTGTCTTCACTTTCATATCATTTGGTGTAAGTGGTTTATATTCACTTTTTGGTAAAATACTGAGTTTCCCATTCGCTTCCATAACTGCATATTCAATTTCATTCAAATCAAAATATCCCGCACTCCTACACTGTTCTAATAAATCATTCACATCAATCATAACTTTTCTTAAATTTTTTTCTAATATTTTCCCGTTTTGAATCATTAAAATAGGTGTCCCAATAATCCATCTTCTTAGTTGAATACTTTTCATCGTTGCGAATGAAACAATATAAGCAGAAAGGCCAAATACGATAACTGCAATAATACCATGTGTATAAGGGGCATCTAAATTGATTGTCATTTCTGCTGCAAAATTTCCAATAGAAATACCAATGACATAATCAAATAAAGAAAGCTCTGATACCTGTTTCCTTCCAATTAATTTTGTAATTAAAAATAAAGCAACTAGAGAAAATAAGCTTCTTGGAACAATCATAAGTGCATCTATTATATTTTGCATAAAATCACCTATGCTTAGTATGTGATTTAAAAACAAAAAGATACTTGTGTGTATCTAGTTTTTGGTATGATTCTTTATTATTTTCTTTTTTACAGTATCTGTATCAAAGATTACATTTGTTTTTGCAACAAACACAATTACGATAATAAGTAAAATTCCATATATTACATACCCTAAAGTAGCGTCTTTTAATACGTATACAATAGAAGCAAAAGCAAACAATAAATCTACAACATAGATTATAATGACAGTTGTTTTTTGCGATAAGTTTCGATTCAATAGTTGATGGTGAATATGAAATCGATCTGCATGAAAAGGGCTTTCTCCTTTTAAAGTTCTTCTAATGATTGCGAATAAAGTATCTAATATTGGAATCGCTAAAATAATAAGTGGAATAATTAAAGAAGTCATGGTTACATTTTTAAAACCAAGTAATGCAATGACTGCAACGATAAATCCCATAAACATGGATCCTGAGTTTCCTGCAAAAATAGTGGCCGGATTAAAATTATAAACCAAAAATCCTAAAGTAGAACCTAGCATAACAAAGGCAAGCACAAAGTCTAATCCTAGCTTTCCTTGCATAGTTGCAATAATACCGACTGTTAAATAATATATTGCACTAATTCCACCAGATAATCCATCTAGTCCATCGATTAAATTAATACAATTAATACAACCTAGTATGAATAACATTGTAAGTGGATAAGACAACCAACTAAATTCAATGTAAAGTCCAAATGCACTTACATCACGAATTAAAATATTTCCATAAAAAACAACCACACAGGTAGCTGCTAGTTGCCCAATAAATTGTGTTTTGGCACTTAGTTCTGTGATATCATCTATGACACCTACAATTAGTATAATAAAACTTCCAATTAGAATTGCATTCATCGTTGCACTATGAGTCCCGAATATCATATAACCTAATAGGAAACCTAGGAAGATTGCCAACCCTCCTAATTTAGGAATTGGTTGTTTATGTATATGTCTTCCACCAATATGATCATCAATCGCATGAATTTGAAATGCAATCTTCTTAATGTAAGGAATCAGCAACACTACAAATATAAACGGTATCAATATCATTAAAATTATTTTTGTTATTATATCTTGATTCATAATACCACCATGTTCATTATATCATGTATATTTTTCTATGTCTATTTCAATTGATACGAAAAATATTACTTTATATTGGTAATGTTTTATTTGTCAATCAAGTGTAGATTACTAAGTAAAATACCAGTCCCTTCTGCTACACAGGTAAGTGGACTATCCGCAATTTTGACAGGAACTTTTAATTCATCCATTAATAATCGATCAAATCCTCGAATTAAAGCTCCACCACCTGTTACTACAATCCCTTTATCAATGATATCAGCAGATAATTCTGGCGGTGTTTGTTCTAGTAAGCTTTTCGCCGTATGTACAATAATATCGGCACTTTCTTTGAGGGCTTCTGCTATTTCAGTACTGTCTAATGTAATGGTATGAGGTAATCCCGTTACTAAATCTCTACCACGTACTTCCATTTTCTCTTTAATTGTATCTGGATATACATTTCCAATTGTTAATTTTATTTCTTCCGCAGTACGGTCCCCTATTAATAATTTATATTTTTTCTTAATATACTTTATAATATCATTGTCAAATGTATTTCCTGCTATTTTAATAGAAGTACTGTTTACAATATCTCCCATCGATAATACCGCGATATCCGTTGTTCCACCACCAATATCTATTACCATATTTCCACTTGGCTTCGAAATATCCATTCCAGCACCAATTGCCGCTACTTTAGGTTCTTCTTCTAGAAATACTTTCCTTGCACCTGTTCGTTCGGCTGCCTCTTTAATGGCATTTTTTTCAACTTGTGTAATATTGGATGGGCAACAGATTAAAATACGGGGACGTACAAACATGCTTCTTCCATTTACTTCATGAATAAAATGATTTAACATAATCTCAGTTGCATCAAAATCCGCAATTACTCCATCTTTCATTGGTCTTACTGCATGGACCTTTCCTGGTGTTCTCCCTAACATATTTCTCGCTTCATGGCCAACAGCTAGTGGCTTTTTAGTTTCACTATCAATCGCAACCACACTCGGTTCATTTAACACAACCCCCTGCCCTTTGATATAAATGAGTACATTTGCAGTTCCTAAATCTATTCCAATATCTTTTGCAAACATTACAATAACCTCTTTTCTAACTATGCTTCAATTTGTTCTAAGTATTTTTTCTTTGTCGATTCACCACCTCTAATATGGCGAATGTCAGTATGGTATTTTAGAATTTCTTTTACTTTTTCATATTTGTTTTTATCAATTTGATATAATCTTTCGTGTAAATCTTTATGTACTGTACTTTTGGATACAGAAAATTGTAATGCGATTTCTCTAATAGTATGTCCCGTTTTTAAAATAAATTCCGTTTCTTTTAAAACTCTTTCATTGATATGACTCATTTTACTCCCCCTAATTCATTTTATTGGTATTTATCTTGTTTTATACCTAAACGAAATAGGATTTTATTGAAAAATTTGTTTAGTGTTAAAAATACAAGAATTAATTTTTGACATTATATTTGCTCAGTGTTATAATAAATTCCCATTAGGAGAGGATTTCATGGATATGGCAAAACAAAAAATCATTTATGAATTGATTCAAAAAGATTTACATCAATTAGAAAATAGCGAATCAGAGTTTTCGCACAAAATAAAGGAGATCCAAGAAGTTGAAGATATTGATTCGTTTAAAGATCCTATTTTTAATATTCAAATTCATTATTATCAACAACTTCTTTCTATAATTTCCAATATTGTAATAAAAATTGGTAGCCCAAATAATTCCATTAGTTATGCACAAGTAATTGAAAATTTGATACTAGAGGGTTATCTTTCTTTTGATGCACAGTTAACACCATATAGAGAAAAAGATAATATAATGCCGATAGATTTAAGTGGTTTTTTGGGAGTTGATATCATTCGTAAAGAAGGATGTTGCAGACATTTTGCAAGTATCCATAATGCTATATTTCATAAATTACATTTATTCAATGATATATTTTTTTGTTATAAGTGGAATACAAATGAGCTTTTTAAACCACCAATTCATAAGGATCCCAAATTTTTTACTGCAGACCACGCTTCCAATCTAATAGAATATAATGGGCAATATTATATCCATGATTCTTATAATCAACAATATTTCTATTTTATAAATTGTTTTACTGCTATTCAAGCGATTCAATATGAACCAAAAGATATTCAACGTTTTCTATATTACGTTCCTGTAATAGATAAGCTTTTTAATAACAAATCTTATAGAGAAATTTTAAAACAGATGAAACGCTTTGAAGAAAGTAGTTTAAAACCACATATGGATAGTAGTGAACTAAATGATATTATAAATAAAACCAATGATAGATTCTACAATAGTACAAAACTGCTCCATGATTTTCGAGAAGAAGCTTTGCCTTATATGAAAAAGATTATTTCTCCTTAAGATAAAAATCGATAGGTATTATCGATTTTTTATATTTCTTTTACAAGTTTATCAAAATATTGTTCTGGATTTACAGTGGTTCCTTTGACAATTAGTTCAAAATATAAATGATTTCCTAATTCTGTAGAAATATTAGAAACACCACTTTTGCCAATGACATCTCCTTGTTTTACGACTGCGTCTTTGGTAACCGCAACTTCAGATAAACTTTGATATACGCTGATAACATCATTGCTATGCTTAATCTCTACTATTTTTCCTAGTAATTTATCTTCCTTGACATCAATTACTGTTCCATCTAAAACTGATTTCACTTCGAAATTTTCTTTCCCACCATAAGCAACACCACTACTTTGCATATAGGTATCTTCATGAAAAATAATTGCATTTTTTTGAGATTCTTCATCTGCTTGATAATCATAGTAACTCTTGATTAATTTAATTTCAGCATCACTATATGGTCTTAGAATCTTTACATCATCGGCAATCACAGGAATACTGTCATCGAATATTGTTTTTGTTACATAAGTGGAATCGTCACTTCCTTTTAAATTTCCTTTTCCAATTGAATTTTCAATCAAATAAATTGTTCCAATCAAAGCAATAATACCTAAACTGTAAATTCCATAAATGACTGATTTTTTAAGTCTTCTTTCTGTCATAATTTCACCTCTAATATCAGTTTGGGCAAAATTATTTTTTTTATACTTTAATTTTTACAATTTCAACACCTTGATAATAATGTTTTAAAATTTGGTCATATGTATATCCTTTTTTGGCCATTGCCTGTGCTCCATATTGACTCATTCCAACACCATGACCAAATCCTTTGGTTTCTACTTTTACATTATCAACAATTTGTTCAAATGAAAAAAAGGTAGATCTTAAATTTAAATTGGAGGAAACATCACTGGCTTTGAAGGCAGTTCCATTGATATTTAACTCTTTCACTCTTCCTGTACTAGTTGTTTTGGTAAATTCTATTTGTAATGTCTCTTGATAAGGTAAATTTAATTTACTATAAAAGTCTACTAAACTAAATTCTGTTGTGACCTGAAAAACAGGTGATACTTCTTCATCCCAACTGGAATCGACACTTCTTAAATAAGGAAGTGCTTGCACAAAAACTTCTTCTACATTTTCAGTTTTTCCTGTACTTGTTGAAAAGAAAAATGCTTCTACAATGTCACCTTCATAAGTAAGATACTCGCCTTCTGTTTCATGTACAGCCGTTTTAATCTTATTTATTTTTGTTTCAAATTCATCTTTCCATCTTTCTTTTAATGTTGCTTCGTCCAAATAGACTTGATTGGAAACAGTATCTACTACATCAAATTCTTGATTTTGATTTTGTTCTATTTTTTTCATTACGTAACTTCGAGCCGCGACAGCTTGTGCTTTTAAAGCTTCTAATTCAAAAGTAACAGGCATCTCTCCTGCTAGTACCCCAGTTATATATTCCTCAAAAGGAACTTTTTCAATATTTCCCGTTGTTTCTCTTTTTACTCGTATCATTTTGTTTGCCATAAATTCAAAATGTAAATTTTCTTCTTTGATACATAGGCTTACAACAATATAAGGAATAACTAGAATAATAATAGATGCGATAATGATTTTTTTCAAAATAAATTCACTCCTTTCTTTATTTTATTCTCTTTTTTCTATATTATAATCTCATGTTTTCTTAAATTTTGTCGAAAGAAAAAACGCTAATAAGCGCTTATACAAATTTTGAATTTAAAAAGAAATCATAAAAGAAATTGACAGCTAAATAAGATAGGCTAATACTAATAATTAAATAGAGTAATGTTGCTTGATATTTTCTATTTTTTTTAAATAAATTTTGCACATTGATGCTTTCTACTGCCCAAATAATGAGAGGAACTGTTACTAAATATAAAATTGTTTTAATATTCATTTAACCCTCATAACCATCTATCATTTGTACTCTTCTTACATGTCTTTCTTCGCCTGAAAATTCCGTTGTTAAGAAGGTGTCAATGATTTGTTTCATCTCTTCGATATTTTTTTTAGCACTCATTGCAATCACATTACTATTGTTATGCTCTCTTGTGAGAACTGCTTCTTCTAAGTTATCCACTTTTGCACATCTTACACTATATACTTTGTTGCATGCAATACTCATTCCGATTCCTGTTGTACAAATTAAAATACCTTTTTCAATTTCTTTTTTTTGAATGGCTTCTCCTACTAAAAAGGCATATTTAGGATAATCAACAGAATCTGTACTAGTCGTTCCAAAATCGATAAGTTCATATTTATCTTTTAAATATTGCTTGATTTCTTCTTTGACAAGATATCCACCATGATCTGATCCAATTCCTATTTTCATTTATGATTCCTCCATTTCTTTAATTTTTTATAGATTGAAAACATTTTGTCATATAAGAAATAATAAGGTTTATTTACAACATAAGTAAACTCTCCTATCAATTCAACCACATCTGCATGAAAGCCTCTTTTGAAGTTAAATAATCCATACATTGGAGAATCTTCATTAAATTCGCCTGTAATTCCGTAGAAATTAAATTTTTCGTAATGATGATTGATTGCATATTTAATCATTTCAAAATTCAAAAAATATTGTCCATTAAAATGCATAAATTCACGGTAAGAAGCACCAAATAGGGATAATACTTGTGTTCCAAACGTCATAAAAAGTCCACCTGCGACTGTTATTACTTCTCCATGTTCTTGTTGTACTTTTTGAATATCTTTTATTTTTCTATCTACAGCTTCTAATTGACTTTGTAGTTCTTTTTTTAAACCCTCTTTCTTTGCTTGTTCCATTTTTGTTTTGGTTGTTTCATATTGAAGTTTTAAATGGTCTATATGTTCTTTCGTATCTAATTCTACTAACATGATTTTAATTTTGCCATCTTTATGAAATACTTCATACATTTTTTCGTAGTAAGAAAGGGGTCTATCAATGAATCCTCTTCTTTCTCCCGTATGCTCCATAAGATGTTTGAACTCTTTTAATCTTGTTTTATCAATCTCAATTAATTTTAGTCCATGTTTATAAGAATTTTGAATTCCATTTCTTGTAGTTGGTCTCATTTCTTTTAAAATTTCTTTTTCTGTTTTATTTTCAATATCTAAAACTGAAATCCATCTAGGTTCCAAATCTTTTCCATAACGAATGGTAAAACCATTATGCTGATATCCAATTCTTATTAAAAAATCTACCAATTTCTTATTTTGTGTACCATCAACAACAATATCTCCATCCGTATTTCTTTGTTGATATTCAACCGTTGGATTGATTTTGAAGAAAATACCATTATTCTTTTTCACATAATGTACGATTTCTTTTGTAAATAAAGTAATCATATCTTCATTTTGATAATTAATTAAAAAGCCTCGAGGGACATAAAACATATTTTTATTGAGTACTGGTATTTTTTTACTTAATAGTAATGTAGCCCCGATTATTTTTCCATCTTCTTTGATTCCGACCAAATGCTTTTTCCAACCTGTAGATTCTTTTAAATCGCCCCAATAGGATGATTGAAAAAACATATTGTTCGGATGTTTTTCTGAGAATTGATTAAATTCTTGATCTGTTAAACTTTCTAACATAGTATCACCTTACTTTTAGTATTATACTATATCTTAGAAAAAATGTCATTAAACAAAATTTTTTGCTTGATTTCCATTGCGATTTCATTTCCTGCTAAACAATATAATTTTCCAAAGATTAAAAATGTCTGTTGATAAATTTGGATGATATTAGAATCTTTCAATTCATTCGTTTTATCTATACTCATTAGTTTATAATAATCCATTTTTGATATGATTATATTCATTACATAATCTATTACATATTCTTCATTATTTATTGTTTGTTCTAACCAACTATGAATTGTTTTTAGATGAGGATATTGAATATCAGTTATATATCCCGTTACCAATTTCTGATTTTGGTGAAATAGTTGAATGGTTCGCTCATGACATTTTCTACACCTATTATCTGAAAATAATTCTGCTTGCATCTCTGCGCTATTGATTTGAGGAGCAAGCAAACGAAACAAAAAAGTATAACCTTTATATTTTATTTGATAACTCCAAGTATTGAAGTTGAATTGTAAATGCATTTGATAATTTTGTTTCAATTCACCAACTACATTATAAAAATTAGGATCGTTTGGATTTTGTAATGTTAATTGATAAATAAATTGAGTAATATGATATAAATCAAGATTTACTTTTTCATTTTGTACTGTTTGAAATAATACATCTTTAGTATTTTGGTACATCTCATATTCAATATATCGATATTCATCTTGTATAATTTTTGACATAATAAATTTCCCCTTAATTCAAAAACATAGATTATTTGGTCAGTTTTTACAAAACGTTTAAATTATTGTTTATAATACTATAAATAGAGGAAAAATGCAAATTCAACTCTAGTTCTTTTAAATTAAAAACAGCTTACGCTGCTTTCTTATCTTGGTTTAATCCATATTTACGGTTGAATTTTTCTACGCGACCAGTTTTAGCAACTGCGCCCTGTACACCTGTATAAAATGGATGACATTTATCACAAGTTTCAATATGTAATTCTTCTTTGTTTGATCTTACAGTAAATGTATTTCCACAAGAACAAGTTACTTTTGTTTCCATATACTCTGGATGAATTCCTTTTTTCACGATTTATCTCCTTCCGCCATGACATAACATATGCCATAGAAATTTAATTCTTATATAGTATATCAATGAATATTTAAAAATGCAAGTCTTTTTAATGGAATAATTGTCGATCTATAATTTTTTTCATGCAATTATAAATCTGCTCATATTGTTCTATATTCGGTAAACGATTTTCCATTGTATTATTGTACATAATATCTCTTATATTTACTATTTGTATTTCATACACATTAGCTAAATCTTCTAATTTATCATTCATGTACTCGAATATTTCATTATAGTTTTCCTGATAGGTATTATAATAATTAATCATTACGATATCTTCTTTACAGTATTCTCTAATTAACTCTAAAAGTTGCTCTAGATCCACTAATACTTGATCCATATATTCATAGCTTTCTCTAGGAGAGGAAGTTGTTATTTTATAATATATATCATTTGATCCAATTGATAAAGTTACCAAATCAGCTTTGATTAGAGCATTTTTTAATGCAATATTATTTCCATTACTGAACACCTTTCGATTATCCTTAATATCACGAATGAAATCAGTGGTTCTGTAATCTTCCTCGGAAAATTCTGATACATATTTTTCTAATTTTCCCTTTGATTTAATATAATCACGAATCCATTCACCATAATTTCCTTCTTCAAGTGCAATTTCATCTCCTAAATTTAAATAATATACTTTTCGATCTAGCGTTGTCAAATAAATGACAAAGACCAGTGAGAATACGATTGCTAAAAAAAGAATTGCTTTCCATTTCATGAAAAATCCCTCCAATAAAAAAGTAGATTCAATCTACTTTCATTATATTTCTTCTAACTCAATTTTAGCACCCACAGATTCAAGTTTCTCAATAATGTTTTCATATCCTCTTAAGACATGTTCAATGGAACCAATTGTAGTAGTACCCTTTGCAATTAGGGCCGCTAGTACCATACAGGCACCTGCCCGTAAATCAGTTGCTTCCACTTCTGTTCCAACTAATTCTTTAGGACCTTTGATATAAATACTTCTTTCTTTGATCTGAATATTTGCACCCATATTATTCAAGTATTCTACATTTTGAAAGCGGTTTTCATAAATGGTTTCTTCTAGAATAGATTCTCCATCACATTGTGTTAGCAATACGGTAATCGGTTGCTGCAGATCTGTTGCGAAACCAGGATAACCTAATGTTTTAATATGAACAGGTTTCTTATGGTCTATTTTAGAAACCGTAATAAAATCTGGTCCAATCATTAATGGGTATCCCATTTCTTTTAATTTATTCGTAAGTGCTTCTATATGTTTTGGAATCACATTCGTAATCATTAAATTTTCTCCTATCAAAGCACCAGCTAAAAGATAAGTTCCTGCTTCAATACGATCTGGAATGACTTCTGTAAAACAACTATTTAATTTTTGAACACCTTGAATCGTAATTGAACTTGTTCCTGCACCTTTAATTTTTGCTCCCATATTATTTAAAAATGTTGCGATACTTACAATTTCGGGCTCTTTCGCTGCATTTTCAATCGTTGTTATTCCTTCTGCTTTTACGGCTACTAACATTGCATTGATTGTAGCACCAACACTTGGCATATCTAAGTAAATATTTCCACCTATCAATTTTTCAGCAGTAATTGTAAATTTATTATTATTTTCTATTACTTTGGCACCTAAAATTTCAAATGCCTTTAATGTTTGATCAATTGGGCGAGCACCAATTGAACATCCGCCTGGAAAATACATTTCTACTTTTTTATATTTTCCAAGTAATGCAGACATAAAATAATAGGATGCCCGTAATTTTTTAGAAATACTTTCTGGAATTTCTTTATTTTCAATTTTGGATGCATCTATTTCTATATAATCATTTTCTCTTGATACTTTAGCACCTAAATAGTTTAATATCTCATTTAAAGCATCAATATCGGATATATTTGGAATATTACTGATACGGACAATTCCATCCGATAGAATAGAAGCAGGAATTAATGCAACTGCACTATTTTTTGCTCCACTAATCGCAACTTCTCCGCTTAATATATGTCCACCCTCTATTTTGATTCGTTTCATAGTTTCCTCCTGTCATATTGTATGAAATATTAAGCATCGTTGTTACTACCTAATATTATAAATTCTAATCACTCTTAACATTATAATACGTTTTTCGTGAAAAGACAAATTCTATTTACATTGTACCCTATTTAGAGAAGATAGAAAAATCCAATTATGATAAGAACAATTCCACCAATACGCGTAGAAATATGGCCTACAATATCATTGATTTTTTTTCCAAGATAAAGGCCTAGATAAGTAAATAAAAAACTGCATAATGAAAAGATAACAGCGCATATAAACGGGTTACTGTAAATCACACGTAAACTTAATCCAACCGAGAAACTATCAATACTTACTGCCAATCCAAAAATTAATAATTCACTAAATTTCATGAAACTCACTTCACGGGTTTGTTTAAATGATTCTATAATCATTTGGATTCCAATGACAAGTAGTACAATGAAAACTACAGTATTTGGACGAATTGGAAGAAAATTCAGAATTTTGTTTCCAATCCACATTCCCATAAGTGGCATTACAAAGTGATAAATTCCAACAATAATGGAAAGTAATTTCATTTCCTGTTTTTCCATATTCAAAGTACCATACGCTAAAGATAGAGAAAAGGCATCCATACTTAAACTAACTGCTATAATAATCACCATTACAATTGACATAAAAAACCTCCTAAGGTATTTTACTTGAGAGGTTATCTTTTTATGATTTTTTTATAGGTATTTATCAATTAATTCTTGAAAGAAAAATTTATATTCTACTTCTTCTTCACTTTCATCTGCTTCTAATAAACATAACGGTGGAAATAATACACACCACCAATTATCTCCTTCTCCTTTTCCTAAAGTAACTACTAAGGATTCATAATATCCTGCATCATATATAATTCCTTTATAGGTTTTTTCTGGAAAATAATTTCTTCCGAATGAAACTTGATATCCTTTATGATAATTCTCACTTGCTAAAATAGATTCAATGTTATAATTGATTTCTTCTAATTCCTCATTTATTTTTTCCCTTGCATCATCAATTCCCTTTGTATCTTTTAACATATAATACAACTCTTTTTGTAACTGATCTCTTACTTTTATTTTAATTGCTTGATCTTCCTCTGTATTACTATTTGGTATTACACGAAATCGAATTGCTTCTTCTGGGATAATACTTGCGGATGTTTTTGATCCTGTCAACATACTGTATAAAAAGAAAATACCAATTATAATAATTACTTTTTTCATTTTATCCACCTCTATTTTTTAATGTACAAAAAATTGTAATTTATACAAAAAAAGAAAATTTTATCTATTTTCTTCATTTGTTCCTTTCATAATATGTTGATATCCATCGGTATATCCTCTTGTAAATCCCTTTCTATAGTATACTGAACTATTTTCAGGCACATAGCCATCTTGATTTAAAATTCTGGCTTGATATCCATAATCTTCTTCTTTCTTTTGTTGTTTTAATTCCTCATATATTTCTTCCTCACACATATTATTATCACCTTTTCTTTAATATAAAATCTTTCATTAAAATATTTAGATTTTATACTAGATTCATTTATGGTATGATTCATGATTTAAGATACGATAAGAACGATATATTTGTTCTAATAGTAGTACTCTAAATAATTGATGCGGAAATGTTAATTTTGAGAATGAAAGGGCTAGATTTGCTCTTTTTTTTATGGTTTCATCTAGTCCATAAGAACCACCTATAATAAATGTAACATTCGCGTGATGCTGTGTAATTTGATCTAGTGTTTGAGATAACTCTATAGAATTTAACATTCTGCCTTCAATTTCTAATGTAATAACATAATCTTTTTCTTGAATATACTTATCTATTTTCTCTTTTTCACTTATTAATATTTTAGAAATATCATCACCTGTACTATCCATTACTTCAATCAATTCTAATTTGGTATATTTTCCAATCCTTTTTTGATATTCAAAAATTGCTTCTTTTAAGTAATTTTCTTTTATTTTCCCAACACAAATAATCTTGATCATACTTCTAATAATTCCGTTCTATCCTTTTGTGTAGCAATTACAATATAATCTACTTGTTGTCCTTCTTTTTGTAATGCCTCTTCTAAAGTAGAAAGAGCTAGCTCTTTTGTATTATTATCTTCACTTAAATGGGCAAGTACAATGCATTCTGTCGCATCGCCAATAAAATGTGATAAATAATAGGCCGAATCCTGATTGGATAAATGTCCACGATCTCCCAATATTCTTTGTTTGATTGGATAAGGATATTTTCCATTCATCAACATTTCGACATCATGATTACTTTCCATAATGTATAAACTTCTATTTTGTAATCTCTTATGGTTCTTATAATTAATATAGCCTGTATCTGTAATATAAACAACAGATTTTCCATTGTTCTCCAATATATATCCATTCGAATCCGCTACATCATGAGACGTTTTAATGATTTTGACTTCAATGTCATTGATAGAAAAATCAGCATCAATGAATTGATAATTGGAAATAAGTAACATCGTACTTAATTCTTCGTACATTTTTTTTGTTAGATAAATTACAGGATTATATTTTTTGATAAACACACGTAACCCGCCAATATGATCGACATGAGTATGTGTAATCAGTATTCCATCAATTTGATTTGGATTTACATGAATTTCTTGTAGCTGTTTTTCGACATAAGCGCAACTTGGACCTAAGTCAATTAATAAATTGGTAGTAGGGGAAGCTATATAAGTAGCATTCCCCTTACTTCCACTTGCTAATACACAAATTTTCATCGTCCAAATATCTCCGGAAATTTTATCTTTGGATTAATTGTTCCTGCTACTGCACTCGTTCTCCATGGATAGGTTTCCCATACTTCTAAGTGGAGATGACATGCTGTTGCATATCCAGTATCTCCCATTAATCCTATTGTTTGACCGCGTGCCACAATATCTCCTTGCTTCACTAAAATCTTAGACATATGATTATAACAAGTGTATTCTCCGTAGCTATGGTCAATACATACATAGTTCCCATTGATATAATGATACTTTGCTTCAATCACTTTTCCATTCGTTACAGCTTTAATCTCTGTTCCACATCCTAATCCACCAATATCAAGTCCTGCATGATATTCACGTCTTCCCGTAATTGGACTAATACGATATCCAACAGGTGAAGATTCTCTCCATCCACTAACAGTAGGCCAATACCAGTTCGTTGGACTACCAACTCCACTTTCATATTTTGTTCCTTTTAAAACAATTTCATTTACGACAGGTTTTAATTCTTCTTTTGAAACTAAATTAATATAATTGGTTACACCATTGACTACTTTTACTTTACTACTGACACGTTCTAGTCCGTTTTCACCTGCTTGTATTACAACGTCATACCCTAGTGGGGCATCATTATCATATTCATAATTGGTTTGATAATGTGCTTCTTGATCTTCTACCAAGTATGTTTCTATTGCAACAGATATTTGTGGATCTGTCATTTCAATTGCAACTTCTTGTCCTGGAAATAACAAATTTTTTTCACTTGTAAAATTGGAATTAGATATTAAAAATTCTTCCACACTAATTTGATGATTATATGCAATATCACTAATAGTATCTCCTACTTTAACTACATAAGTTTCTTTTTTTCTATCTTGTCCAAACACTAAAAATTGAGAGAGCTCTTCTGCATTTGTATAGATAGTTTCTGTTACTGGAATATTTGCATTTTTAGTAGTAATAGATTCCTCTACATAGATATCTTCAATTACTTTACCTGTTGTTACAATTTCATTTTGAACAGTTTCATTATAGGTATTATAATCTTCTGTTCCAACAAATGTTTTCATCGCTGTTCTTACCGCTTCATCAAAAATTTCTTTTTTTGTCACATAAACCGTTATCATACGATCCTCTTTACGTAAAGTAAATTGATACCCAGGTACTGTAAAGGCCTCTTTGTTGACTAATTTTTGATATACATTCTTAACGGAATCTATTTGATCTGAATAAGTTGTTAACTTTTTAATTTCCAATCCCTCTGGTACATTCACTGATTCGACATTATATTTTTCCTTATAAGAACTATTTTCTTTATCAATATAATTTTCTAGCTCTTTCTTTGAAGAAATGACACCAATCACTTCATCTTTTAAATATACTTTATAAAAAGTATTGGGATCTTGTCTCTGTTTATAATTAAATCCTAAAAGGAAAATAATTACACTGATAAAAACAATTAAAATTGTAAGCATGTTTTTTTTCACAGTATCACCTAGTCTTCTTTTTTATCTATAAAGTTTACAAAAGTTGCTTTATTTCTTCTAAAAATAAGATCAATCGTTGTAGTTGGCCCATTACGATGTTTTCCAATAATAAATTCACTTTTACTTGTATATTCATCAATTGCTGTCTCTTTATTATAATAATCATCACGGTATAAGAATGCAACAATATCAGCATCTTGCTCGATAGAACCAGATTCCCTTAAATCGCTTAAAATAGGACGTTTGTCATCTCTTCCTTCAACACTACGAGAAAGTTGAGCTAAAGCAATAACTGGTATTTCTAGTTCCATTGCGAGTGTTTTTAAAGAACGAGATATTTCTGCAATTTCTTGTTGACGATTACCAGCATATTTTGTACCACCGCTAATTAATTGTAAATAATCGATAATTACAATGTCAAGTCCATCAGAGGAACTTTTCAAACGACGACATTTTGCACGTATTTCAGAAATCGTCATACCTGGTGTATCATCGATAAATATCTTCGTATCTGCCAGGCGACTAATTGCTTCATTGACACGTTTCCAATCGTTATGTTCTAGTCTACCACTAATTAATTTTCCAAGTTCAATTTGTCCTACTGATGCCAACATACGAGTTGCAAGTTGCTCGGCGCCCATTTCCATATTGAATAATGCAACTGTTTTTTTGTTATTCATAGCAATATTGGTTGCTAAATTTATGGCAAATGCAGTTTTTCCCATGGCAGGACGGGCAGCAATAATAATCAATTCGTTTGGATGTAAACCAGATGTAATTTTGTCAAGGTCATAAAAACCTGTTGCAAGTCCTGTAATATCCCCTTTATTTTGTGAAAGTTTTTCCAAATCAGCTTGTGTTTTAAATAAGACATCCTGAATGGTCCTAAATTCTGTTCCTTTTCTTGTTTTTACAACATTCAATATCTTTTTTTCTGCACGATCTAAAATTTCACTAATGTCTTCAGTCGATTGATATCCATCGGTTGCGATTTCGGTTGCAGAATCGATTAATCTTCTTAAAATTGCCTTTTCTTCCACAATTTTAATGTATTCATCGACATTGGCAGCACTTGGGACTAAGGAGGCAATTTCACTTAAATATTCCACTCCTCCAACTTGTTTGAGCTCTTTTCGTTTATCCAATTCTGCAGTTACCGTTGTAAGATCAATCGCACTTCCATTTTCAGATAAACTTGATATTATATTAAATATTTTACCATTCGCATCTGAATAAAATTGATCACTCGTAAGTCCTTCTATGCATTTTTGTAATGCATATTTGGATAAAAACATAGAGCCAAGTACAGATTGCTCTGCAACTAGATTATGGGGGATTACCTTCTCCATAATTTCACCTAACTTCCTTTTATCACTTTAATTTTTAATGTAGCTTTTACTTCTTTATGTAATTCTACTTCTACATTGTGGATTCCTAAACTCATTATCGGATGGTCCATTATTATTTTCGTTTTATCAATTTGATATCCTAAGCTTTGTAGTTCTTTTTGAATTTGTTTACTTGAGATTTGTCCAAACATCCTATCCTGTTCTCCTGTTTGGGCTGTAAACGTTATGATTTTGCTTTCTAACTCTTTTTTTAAATCTTTCATATCTTTAATCAATAAAGATTCTTCTAAGGCTGCTTCTGATAAAGAGCGGTTTCGCTTATTCAAATTTGTTTCTGTAGCAGGTACTGCAAACCCTTTTTTTATTAAGAAATTCATCGCATATCCGTCTGTTACTTCTTTGACTTCATTCTTTTTTCCCTGTCCTTTTACATCGCTCAAAAAAATCACTTTCATTTTCTCACCTTTTTTCTTGTATTAATTTTAATAACATTTTTTTCACCTTATACAAATTACTCGCTTTTATCGTACAAGCTGCATCTGTTTTATGTCCGCCTCCACCTAAAGCACGCATATAAGTTTCCACATCAATTGTTCCTACAGATCTAGCACTAATTCCAACCAATCGTTTTCCAATAAAGCCAATCGCAAAGGAAACTTCTACTGTATCAAATTGAAGTAAATCTTCTGCGATAAGTGCAAGTTCATGATTTTGATGAATTTGATTGTCCATAATACAAAGTGCCATACTGTCATTGATCATGTTACTATTTTTGACAAAATCTTGCCTAGCAACATAGTTTTCTTTGTTCTCTTTTAGTAATTGCTGTTTTTCTATGTTATCAGCACCTAATGTCATTAAGTAGGCAGCTGTTTCATAGGTTTTACTTGTGGTTTTAATATTAAAGTTATTGGTGTCAACTGTTAAACCAGCAAGTAATATCGTGGCTACTTCTTTTGCTATTGTTTTATCTGTAGATTTCAAATATCCTGTTACAATTTCTGCAGTACTGGACACATTGTTGTCAATATACTTTAAGGTTACATTTGTAATTGTATCTTCACTTTCAATATGATGATCTAATAAAATACAATTAGGAATTTGATCTAAAATGGATGGATATTCTAATAACTCTTGTTTATTGGTATCCAATATGATAGCTAGTGTATTTTGATTTTTATAATCCATTTGGTCCTTTGTTATATATTGAATCTCTATACCCTTTTCTTTTAATAGCTGCATACTTTTTTGAATTGATATATTTTTTTGTTTATCAGACATTAAAATTACTACTTTTTTTTGATAGGAACTTATTATCTGATACATACATAATGCAGAGCCAAATGCATCTAAATCAATGGATTTATGCGCCAAAATAATAAAGTGATCATGGTTCTCTATTTGTTCTGTAATTTTTTCATATATGTCATTCATAATCCACCTCTTATACATTATACTATAAATTTTTCTACTTGTCTAAAATTTATGAATATAAAAAGGACTCTGTCAAAGAAGTTTCTAATAAAAAAGCTTTAAAACCACGAAAAA
>CAMUMB010000027.1 GCA_947089915.1 uncultured Caryophanales bacterium
TAGCAAATCAAAAAAAGAACTGAATGAAATTATTTTATTTCATTACAGCCCCTTTTAATATAATTGGCTACATCATTTGATAATTAGAGCTATTGTATTTGGTATTGGAATAATTAACAGAATTTGAATTATTATACATATTTTCTAAATTAGTAACACGTCTATCTAAAAGGGTAACTTGTTGTTCAAAATTATTCATTTGTTGTTCAATGGTATTAGAAGATACTCCATTTGATGATGGATTCATCATAGGATAACCCTGCATCATATTAGGTGCCATATAAGGTGGTTGTATTGGCATTGGCATACCCATTCCTGGATATTGTGGGTAAACAGGATAAGAAGGAACCCCACCACATTGTCTATCTTTTTTCATAACTTTCAACACTCCTATCTAACATAAGTATATGCATTTATCCATAATGTGTGTTACAATAAAGATGGTGAAAGTATGTTAGATTTATATCAATATGAAAAAGAACTATATCAACAAAATATTCATTACATTGGTGGTGTAGATGAAGTCGGCAGGGGACCTTTGATAGGACCTGTTGTTGCTGCTTGTTGTGTATTACCAGAAGATTTTGTCTTAGAAGGACTAACAGATTCTAAAAAATTAACAGAGAAGAAAAGAGAACAATTTTATCCCTATATCATAGAACATTCTTTAGCATACGCAGTTGGAATTGTATCTCCAGAAGTTATTGATGAAATTAATATCTATGAAGCAACCAAACTAGCAATGAAACAAGCAATTGAAGAAGTACAGAAGAAGCTTCCATTAGAACATGTACTGATTGATGCGATGAAATTAGACTTAAATATTCCAAGTACTTCTATTATCAAAGGAGATGCGAAAAGTATTTCGATTGCGGCCGCTAGCGTGATTGCCAAAATTACAAGAGATCATATGATGATTGAACTTGATCATAAATATCCGATGTATGGATATAAAAACCATAAGGGGTATCCAACCAAAAAACATATAGAAGCAATTTATCAATATGGATTAATTGAAGGATACCGAAAAACCTATGGGCCAGTAAAAGAATATATAGAAGGAGTATTGTTATGAACCCATATTGTTTAATTACACATATTGCAGATCCAGATGGAGCTTTTCCCATTATCTTAATGAAATTAGTACTTCCCAATGCTGACTTTTATTCTTGCGACATAAAAGAAGTAGATGGGATTTTAAAGGAAACACTTCAGAATGATTATGAAAAAATTTATATTGTTGATTTAAATATCTCAGAAGAAATGGCAAAAATAGTGAATGAAGTAGCAAGCACAAAAGTAGAAGTTTATGATCATCATGAGAGTAACCTTGGTTTGAATTGTTATCCATTTGAACATGTGGTTGTAAAAAATGGAGATAGAAAAGAGTGTGGAACTACTTTATTTTATGAATATTTAAAACAAAAAACCAATCATCCTATACTTGAAAAAGAAGTTTTAAAACAGATGATTGAGTTGATAAGAGAGAATGACACCTTTGATTTTACAGAAGAGCATAAACAAGCTGCGATTCACTTTCGGACCCTTTATGATGTGTATGGAAGGGAAGATTATATCGAACACTTTTATCATTATATTTTAGAAAATGATACTTTTGCGTTTGTGGGAACAGAAAAAGCAATCATAGATGTACTCGAAAAACAAACTGAACGATATGTAGAAGAAAAATTAGAGCATATTCGCTTTGCTACTATAGATGGAATTCGAGTAGGAATTGTTTTTGCAGAACAAAATAGAAGTTATCTTGGGAATCGTATGGCAGAAATGTATGCAGATAAAATCGATATTGCCATTATCATTAATGTAGACAGGAGTGTTTCTTATAGAGCAATCAAACCCGATATCAATATCAATGTAATTGCGCAAAAATATAATGGAGGTGGACATCAGCATGCGGGAGGTAGCCCATTACCTATAGAATTACAAAACAAAATCACTCAAATTATATTTTCAGAAAGTGAGATTTTATAAATGGAATTTGTTGATGTATTAGATGAATATGGTAACAAAACAGGTACTATCAAAGAACATTCTGAGGCAAAAAAAGATAAAGATTATACACTTGGAGTACATATCTGGATTCAAAATAGTAAGGGAGAAATATTACTACAAAAACGTAGTTTACAAAAACGCACTTTTCCTGGCATGTGGGATACAACTGGTGGTAAAGTACGTGCCTTTGAAAGCAGTATAGATGCAATCATAAGGGAAACAAAAGAAGAATTGGGAATTGATATAGTCGCATCAGAGTTAGAATATGTACTTCGCTTTCCCGCTCAGCAAAATAGTAAGCCTATGTTTTTGGATGTTTATTTATTAAAAAAGGATATTGAATTACAATCACTTACACTACAAACAGAAGAAGTAGATGATGCATGTTTTGTGCCTTTATCTAACGTTAAAATGTGGTATTCGGAAAATTGCAATTTTGTAAAACAACCTTATTTTGAGGATTTATTCAAAAGATTGGAGGAAAAAACATATGAATGTCAGGAAAATTCAAGTGGGATATCTAGCTACCAACTGTTATATTCTAGAAAAGAATGGTAATTGTCTTGTTGTGGATCCTGGGGATGAATTATATGCAATTGAAAAACAAATGGGCAAAAATAAACTAGTTGGTATATTAGTCACACACCATCATGAAGATCATACAGGAGCACTAAAACCCTTAGTTCAAAAATATAATGTACCTGTTTATGATGCGTATAATACATCAGAACAAAAGTATGAAGCTGGGCCATTTTTATTTGAAGTAATTCGTACGCCTGGACATTCTAGTGATTCTATTACTTTTAATTTTGAATCTTATCAATTTATGTTTGTAGGAGACTTTATCTTTAAAAATACAATTGGAAGAACAGATTTAGAAACAGGCAATATGGAAACGATGAAACAAAGTATAGCAAAAATTAAACATTATCCAGATTATATGAAATGTTATCCTGGTCACGGAGAAAGTACAACATTAGGTTATGAAAAAGAAAATAATGTTTATTTTCAATAATACAGATAAAAATAGCTGTTATTCACTAATTATAATATGCTAGGCACAGGGGGATAATATCCATTGGCTTTAGCCACATAAATCCTTCGAGGACTTGAAAGAAAATAGAAGTATAAAATAAAACTAGGTGATACAAAAGCAAAAAGGAGCCCACACCCAGTATGACATACAATACCATATAGTATGGATAACAAAATATAGAAGAAAGATACTAACAGGAAAAAATTGCTTCAAGATTACAAGTGCTACTGATGCAAGGATGCAGTGCAAAAGGGATAACAATAATAAAAGGGAATATACAGCCAGATCATGTACACTTGTTGATAAGTGTACCACCATCCTTGTCAGTAGCACAAATAATGCAGTATATAAAAGGAAGAAGTTCAAAGAAAATGCAAGAGGAGTAGTATAAGGAAGCAATTTTGGGGACAACATATGTGGGCGACTGGATATTTTTGTAGAACAGTAGGAACAGTAACAAAAGAAATGGTAAAAGAATACATAGAAAACCAAAAGGATAGTGTAGAAGATGTATTCAAAGGCAGTATGCTTTAGCATAAAGTGACTTTCAGTCACCACTCCAAACCCTGTACTTTCAGTGCAGGGTGGTTGCTATTTTATAGAAACGAAAGAGTCTTGAAAAAAGATTTTTTTGCATTTTTAAAAGGAAATGAAGAAAAGGCCCACTATGTTAATAGGTGATCATTTGAAAAAAATTTTATAGTGGATATTATGACATCGTATTTAAGATAGTTCTATGTGATGAAAATCATCCTTATATGTTAAAAACATTCTTAGAACATATTTTAAAAATAGAGATTGATGGAACCCAGTTTCTACAGAATGAACTCTCTGTAAATGATGTGGGTGAACGAAAGAGAACAGTTGACTTACTTGTGAGAACAAAGAATAAATACATTCATATTGAGTTAAATCAAAGCCATAAAGATTATCTCCATATTCGGAATTTCTGCTTCTTTACCAATCAATATTCCAAAAATACAAGAAAAGGAAAAGAATTTGATTTAAAAAGTGAATTTGTTCATATTGATTTATCCTATGGTAAAAAAGATGAATTAGAAAAAAGAACCTATTATGTAATGGATGAAGATGGCTATTTGTATATAGAAAATATGAAAATCATAGAGCACAATATGGACAGGATAACCGATTTTTGGTATTCTAAAAACAAAGAAAAGATAGAAGAATATAAATATCTTATCATGTTAGGGCTTGATAGAACACAATCAAATAGCGGGAGAAGACAAATATATGGAAGAATATACAAAGAAAGTAGAAGATTTAAATGATTCAGATGTATTTACCAGTTGGATTACCCTAGAAGAGGATGCAGAGATGATACTCAATACGGAAAAACACATTTCCTATGATGAGGGACACAATGTTGGATATGGTGAAGGAATTGATATTGAATTAGAACAGGGGATGAAGCAGGGAATAGAAGAAAGGAACATAGAAATTGCTAAGAATATGTTAGAAGAAAATATGGATACTTCTATTATTTCTAAAATAACAGATTTAACGAAAATACAAATAGCAGGACTGAAATAGGCTGTAAAAAAGTATAAATTCTTTCAAATGGATTGCAAATATATTGGGTATTTGTATAAGAAAAAAGTAAAAATAAATTATAAAATAGTTTGCGAGTAGAAAAATACCATGTTAACTTTTTGTGAATGGAGGGTAACCCTCTTTTTTTGATAGTATTAAGAAGAAATTGATTATCCAACCACGATTGATTTAACTAGTGATATATAACTTATAAAGGTGCAAAATAAGAAAGTGGAACATTACTGATTGATGAATAAGGAAATATGGATATTATAGCCAAATATGGAAAGTATTTTATGAAAATTGAAATCCCAAAAAGTTTTCTTTTTTATATGAGAAAGACAACTTTTGAAAAAATGAAAAAATCATAATTTTTGTATCAAACATCTTTACAAGTATCCAATAAAATAGTAAAATAGTGGTAATGAGTGGTTAAAAGTGGAGAAATGTGGGTGATTTTATGTTCATGGGGGAATATCATCATACCATTGATGATAAAGGAAGATTAACACTTCCTGCTAAAATCAGAGAGCAATTAGGCAATGAATTTGTTGTAACAAGAGGTTTAGACAACTGCCTATTTGTTTACCCACAAGAAGAATGGAATCAAGTAATTGCAAAATATAAAGAATTGCCAAATACCAAAGATGCCAGAAACTTTATGCGATTCTTCTTATCAGGTGCAACTCTAACCAACTTTGATAAACAAGGAAGAATCAACATCCCAATACCACTTAGTAAATATGCTGCATTAGAAAAAGACTGTGTCATTATCGGTGTGAATGACAGATTGGAAATTTGGAGTCAAACTGCTTGGAACCAATTTATCGCAACCAATGAAGAAAATTTTTCAGATATTGCAGATAAACTATTCTCAGCAGAACTTGGGTGAGTGAAATGCATAAAAGTGTTTTATTAGAAGAATGTTTACAATATCTAAATTTAAAAGAAGATAGCATTGTTGTAGATTGTACTCTAGGATATGGTGGACATAGCAGTGAGATTTTAAAAAGAATACCTAAGGGTTTTCTTTATGCATTTGATCAAGATCAAGAAGCAATAGACTATAGTAAAAATCGCTTACATGCAGTTGCATCCAATTATGAAATCATTAAAAGTAACTTTGTCCATTTGAATGAAGAATTAAAGCAAAGAAACATCAAAGAAGTAAATGGTATCTTATTTGATTTAGGAGTTTCAAGCCCCCAATTGGATGAAGATTATCGAGGATTTAGTTTTCATAAAGATGCACCACTTGATATGCGTATGGATCGGGATAATTCTTTTTCTGCATACGATGTTGTCAATACTTACTCTTGCACGGATTTAATCCGAATTATGCAAGAATATGGAGAAGAAAAATATGCATCTCGTATTGCTTCTGCAATTGCAAAAACAAGAGAACAAAAACCAATTGAAACCACTTTAGAATTAGTAGAAATAATTCAAACCAGTGTTCCTGCAAAATACAGACGTGAAAAACATCCTGCACGTAAAGTATTTCAAGCAATTCGTATTGAAGTTAATCATGAATTGGAAGTTTTTGAAAGTGCGTTGGAACAAGCATTAACCCAAATTAAAATAGGAGGAAGAATTTGTGTCATTACATTTCATTCCTTAGAAGACCGTATTTGTAAAAATAAATTCAAAGAGGTAAGTCAAATTGACCCTGCGCTTGGAAAATTACCAATTGTTCCAGAAGAATACTTACCAAATTATAAATGTATTGCAACCAAAGAAGCAAATATCCAAGAATTAGAAGAAAACAATCGTGCACGTAGTGCAAAATTAAGAGTAATTGAAAGAATAAAATGAGGAGAGAAGATTATGGCAAAAAGAAAAGTGAGAAAAATGCGTATTACAAAAGGTGAAAAGCTATTATATGGAACAGCAATTATTTGCTTTTCTTTGACGATGCTATTAAAAATCTTCTGTGGTGCTGGCACCCAACATTTAAGCATGAGTGTTGAAAAAGTCCGTTATGAAGTAAGTAGTCAAGAGAGAAGAAATGAAAGTTTAACAATGCAGGTAAATGAGTTAACAGCATTTGATAAAATAAAAGATGTTGTAAAAGATATGGGTTTGGCTTATAATAATGAAAATATCATGGTAATCAATGATTAACGAGGTGTAAGATGAATACAAAGAAAAAGAATCGAAAAACATGGAATGTACCAAAATTTGTTTTCTATTTCTTTTTTCTTTGTCTTTTTTTATTGTATATCCAGTTTGGATACTTATCATTATCACAAACAATATATGGGAAAGACATGGATGCTTTTGCACTAACAAGAAATACAGTTCATAAGACGGTTAAAGCAACTCGTGGGCGTATTTTCGATAGCAATCAAAATATTCTTGCTCTCAATGTCAGTTCTTATACAATAGTTGCCCATCTAGAACGCAGTAAAGTGTATATGGGAGACTATTATATCAAAGATAGCGAAACCGATTTGGTTGCTGAAACGTTAGCCCCTGTTTTAGAAGTAGAGGCAGATACATTAAAGGGATATTTCAATCGTGGAAAAGAAAATGGAGTTTATCAAATTGAACTCGGTCGTGCTGGAAAAGGAATCACGGAATTAAAAAAAGAAGAAATTGAAAATTTAGGAATTACAGGAATTGATTTTATAGAAAGTCAAAAAAGGTACTATCCAAACGGAGACTTTGCTTCTTATGTCATTGGTTATGCAAAAGATACAGAAGTGACTGAAACGGATGATAATGGGAATACTTCTACCATTACAGAAATTACAGGAGAATTAGGAATTGAATCCAAATATAATGACTTATTAAAAGGAAAAGACGGGTACATTGAATATCAACAAGATCGTTATGGTTATAAAATTGCAGGTACAAAAGAGACATCGGTTGCAAGTGAAGATGGGTATGATGTTTATTTGACATTAGATGCCAATATCCAAAGATTTATTGAAACAGCAATTAAAGATGCCCAAACAACTTATAATCCAGAATGGTTGATGATTACAGCAATGGATGCTAAAACTGGGGATATTTTAGGAACGAGTGCTACTCCGTCATTTGACCCAAATGTGCGCGAAATTATCAATTATGAAAATCCCCTTATCTCGCAACCATTTGAACCAGGTTCTACGATGAAAACTTATACCTACATGTGTGCTTTAGAAAATGGAAAATATAATGGGAGTGAAACATTTTTATCAGGTAATTATCAGATTGGTGAAGATACCATCAATGACTGGAACGGTGGAATCGGTTGGGGCACTATTACTTTTGATAAGGGATATGAATATTCTAGTAATGTTGGAATTGTCAATTTGATTGAGCGTCATCTTTCTCGTAAAGAATTACAAGACTGTTTTGAAAAATACGGGTTTGGAAAAAATACTGGAATTGAACTATCTCGTGAACAACCAGGTAGTATGCGTTTTACCTATCCAATTGAGGTTGCAACCGCAGGTTTTGGACAGGGAATTACAACGACAGCAATTCAACAATTGCAAGCTTTAACGCTCATCTCAAATAATGGTAAAATGTTAACTCCACACATCGTAAGCAAAATTGTAAATCCGAATACGGGAGAAGTTTACTATGAAAGGGAGAAGAAAGAAAGCGAACAATTGATTCAAACTTCTACAGTCACTAAATTAAAAGAACTTATGTATAACACCGTTCATGGACGTGATTTAGGTTCTACTGGTTATTTCTATGATATTGAAGGTTACGACATTATTGGAAAAACAGGAACCTCACAAATCTTTGATAATGTGACAGGAAAGTACCTGACAGGAGCAAATTCTTATATTTTTTCCTTTGCAGGAATGTATCCGAATGATGACCCTGAAATTATTATCTATGCTGCAATGAAATTGCCGAAATTTGGAACAAGTACTGGTCTTTCGAATGCAACCAAATCAGTTATGGAAGGTATTGCAAAATATAAAAACATGTTTGGAACAAAAAATAATACTGTAGAACAACAAAGTTATTATGTTTCTTCTTACTATAATAAAAACGTACAAACAGTAATAGAGGAACTTTCTCATAATAAAGTGGATGCGATTGTAATTGGAACAGGTGATAAAGTTATCAAACAATCTGCGGTAGAAGGTACGAGATTGGTAGAGGGCGATAAATTAATTTTAATCACTAACCAGGCGAATTATCAAATGCCAAATATGTACAATTGGAGTCGTAAAGATGCAATCAGTTTCTTTGAATTGTTAGGAATTACGTATCAAATAGATGGTTATGGATTTGTTGCAGAACAGAGTATTAAAGAAGGAACTACATTAACATCAGAAACAACAGTAACACTTAAATTACAATCTAAATTAAATGAAATATCCTAGTTTACGACTCGAATAGATTATGTTACAATGAATATAGGTGATAGTATGAAAAAAGGGTTTACATTAGTAGAATTACTTGCTGTAATCACAATTATTGGTGTGGTTGCATTGATTGTGTTTCCAACAATCATGGATAGTATTAAGAAATCGAAACAAAATTTATATGAGATACAAATACGTGATATTGAAGAAACAGGAGCAAAATGGGCTCATGATCATATGGAATTATTAGATGCCACGCATTTAAACACAGTTGCTATTTCTTTAGAATCATTAATCACTTCAGAATATTTACAAAAAAGTAATCTACAAGATCCAAGGAATAAGACACAAATGAATGGTTGTGTTACCATTGTGTATGATGATGCAATTGAACAATATCAATATCATTACATAGAATCAGCATGTGCAAATGCGATTACAAATGGATTCATTTATGAGTATAAGAATAATGCTTGGGAAAAAGCAGAACAAAATGCAATTGTATCATCTGCAAATACAATTATAGAAGGTTATGCAAGTAATAATTTGATTAAAACGGAAGGGCAAACAACAGCTGGATTTTATGATGAAGGAGAACGTTATGTCTTCCGTGGAAGTGCAGTTGAAAACTATGCAAAGTTAAATGGTGGTAATGAAACATATCGAATTTTAAGTATTGATAAAACAACTGGAAAGATTCGTTTAATCGGAACCACTCCAATTCCAAACGCATGGGATAGTGATAATGGTACTTTGTTCGAAAATGCAAGTGTTACAACAGTTCAATTAGAATCATATTACAATAGTAGTTCAAATGGAATTATCAATAACCAATCTAAAATAGAAGAAGATGCGTTGTGGAATGTAGGAACAATAACAGATAGTGTATCGTATTCAGTATTGAAATCCTTAGAAGCAGGAAGGACTGCTTATTCAAAAATTGGATTACCTTCTATTAGCGATTATGTAAGTGCTACTACAGATTTCACTTGTCATGAGAATATATTCTCAGATACTTGTAAACAAGAAAATTATTTATATGAATTATGGAAAGAAAAAAATACATGGACAATTAATACAAACGGGACAAAAATTTGGTATATGAATGTAAATGGAATGTTAGATACAGCAGATCCCAATTTCATTCACTATATCTATCCTGTTATTGAAATGAAAGCCAATACACATATTATAAAAGGGAATGGGAAACCAATTAGTCCTTATGTGTTTGAATGAATGAGATTTTTTTCTCATTTTTTTTCATATTTACTAGCAAAAAAAATCGATTTATGTTATTCTATAATTAGAAATAAAAATAGAAGGTGTCAAGATGGATTTAAGGGATATCAAAGAATTATTAAAAGATATATCTAAATATATTGCAATTGCTGTTTTAGTTTTACTTTTAGTAATTTATGTCGTATCGCTTCAACAAGTAGTAGGTCCTTCTATGAGTCCCAACTATCAAGACGGTGATATTCTAATTTTAAATAAATTACATTATAAAATACATAATCCAAAACGGTTTGAGGTTGCTGCTATCAAATATAATGACACCAAATATTTTATCAAACGTGTGATTGGACTTCCTGGAGAGACAATTTCTTATCAGAATGGTATTTTGTATGTAAATGGTGAAGTAGTAGAGGAAAAATTCAAGACAACAACAACAGCAGATTTTTCTTTAGAAGACTTAGGATATGAAACAATTCCAAAAGATTATTACTTAGTCGTAGGTGATAACCGCGAAAATTCTTTAGATGGTCGTTCAAAAGAGGTTGGTTTGATTCATAAAAAAGAATTCATTGGTAAAGTAACTTTCCGAATTTGGCCTTTTAGAAGAAAGTAGGATTAGAAATGGCATATATTAAATATAAAGAGTTAACACAATATTTTAATTTTTATAAAGAACTAGATATTCAAAAATTACCAAATTATGTAACAGATTATTTGGAGGATGGTGAGGTCCCGTATGTTGCATATGGAACGATACGTGATAAATTTGTTTTAACAGATCGTAAAATTATTTTGTTCGATGTACGTGGCTTTAGAGGAAAATGTAAAAGAATTCATTTCTTTCCATTGTTATCGATTTCTTCTACTGCATTAGAATTTAAACCAAATCAGGTTGCAATATTATTATCTATGGATAGTGGATATCAGTTGCGACTCAATTTTGTAAAAATGCTCGCTCAAGATAAAACAAAAATACGTTCTGTTTATATGCATTTGATTCATCGAATCAGTGAAAAAAAACTCTAAAAGCAAAAATTTGACAAAAAAAGATTACTGTGGTATATTATCAATCACAAAAAGAGAGGGGAGACTAATATGATAGATAAGAGAGTAATTGCCGTCATCGTAATATTTATTCTTGGTGGGTTATTTATATATTCATTTGCAAACCCACTCAGCGATTCAGAAGAAACAGGAGGTAATATTGGAGATGTAGTAACACCTACTGATAAAGATGATGGTCAAAAAGAAAAACCAACTAAAATTGATACAGTAGCACTTGATAATATTAAAGTACAATTAGAAGGTTTAAACAAAGACGACTATACGGAAGAATCATGGGAATTGATTCAAAATTTAATTCATGGAGCTGAAGAATCAACTTCACAAGAAGAATTTGATTTGATTCTATCGCAAATTGATTTGGGATCATTAACACAAAAACCAATCGATAATCCAGTTCAAATAACCAATCCAAATGGTGGGGCTAGTAATACTACAAGACCAAGTAGCCCAAATACTGGAACATCTACACCAAGTGGTGGTAGTTCAAATACTAGTACACCAAAACCAGTAGGAATTGATAAAACAGCATTAAATAATATCAAAGCACAGTTAGCAAAATTGAATAAAAATGATTATACAACGGAATCATGGAATATTGTACAGGCACAAGTAAAAGTAGCAGAATTACAAACTACTCAGACAGGATTTAATGAAGCAGTATCCCAAATTAATCTAGGACTATTACAGAAAAAACAAACAACACCAGAGCAACCACAACCAGTAGAAATTAATAAGAACGAGTTAAATAATCTAAAAAATCAACTATCAAAATATAATCAAAATGATTATACAACAGATTCTTATAATAAATTGGTATCTGCAGCTAACATGCCAGAAACTACACAAACTGAAGTAGATGCAAAAGTAAAAGCAATTCAAAATGCAATTAATGGTTTGCAGAAAAAAATACCAGCAAAACCAGTAGAAATTGATAAAACAGCATTAAATAATATTAAGACACAATTGTCTAAATTAAAAGAAAGTAATTATACAGTAGCTTCATGGCAAGCAATTCAAAATCAAATTGCAATTGTAGAAGTACAGGCGACACAAGAAAAATTTGATGCGGAAGTGGCAAAAATCAATTTAAATACATTGCAGTTAAGAGCAACTACTACGCAAATTGGTGTAAACCTTGATAAAATGGGAGATAGTGCCAATATACAAGTAGTAAAAGTAAATGATAATTATATCAGATATACAGGAGAAATGAACACAAATACATTAACAACAGAAGATGGAACAACCATAAGAGATTTTATCGTAATGAGAATTACTTCTCCAGAAGCTCTATCACAAGCAGAAAAAAATAATATCAAAATGGTATATGAGGGTATGGCGATTGACGCAAGTGAATTTAAGACTGATGTAAATAATCGCTCATATGTTGAAATCTATCAACCATTCTCACGTGCCAACGATGGTAGTGGTTCTAATGACAATTTAACGACAGTTAGTTTCACAATAAATTGGGGGTATGGTGAAACTACTCAATATACAGTAACAATAGATGTAGCAGTAAATTAAAAAAGACCCATTTGGGCTTTTTTAATCCCACTATATAAAACACGAACAAAATTTGACGAAAAATTGACAAATTCCAAAAATATGGTAAAATTAATATTAATCAAGGGGGAGTTTATATGTTAAATAAGTTTAAAAATAGCAAAATTTCAACAAAAATATTATCTTTAACTGGATTAATTGTACTTACAATCTCTGGATTTTTTGGATATCAAAAAATAGATAATTATTTTAAAGTAGAAAATATGAAGCGTTTTGCAGTGAATGCAGCGCAACAATACCTAGAAGATAATGGAATCGTAACAGAAAAAGAATCTATTACGACTTCTTTGGGTACCTTAGCAGCAGAGGGATATATCGACAGTGATCAAATTAAAAATGATTACATAAATGAATCTTATGTCGTAACTTATCAAAATCAATCTACTGCCTATATGGTTCGTTCTCAAAGTGGATCTTCACGTATTATTATCGGAAAACAAGAAGTATCCGCAACATTCGTGAAGCAACCAGCAGGACCAACACGTGGAAACGTTGAAGTCACTATGACTGCAACTGAATCAATTGAGGTGCCAAAAGGTTGGACACCTAAAAAAGTAACAAGTGAAGATGGTACTTTAGTAGATAGTACAACTGTATTTACTAAAACTTTTGTTGACAATGGAATTGAAAATATTTCATTGGTTCCAGTAAATCCTGAAAATAAATCTGTATCAAAACAATTGGTAATCGGAAATATCGATAGATTAGCTCCAACAATAAGTGGTGTAAAAGAGGGAGAAATCTATGGACCTAACACTTTACCAACCATTACATACAGTGATGCAAATACAAACGAAGATAATGTTGTAACAGCAACTCTTACGAATGCAACAAACGGAGATACAATTACCATTTCTTCCTCATATACATTAAGCATCAATGGAGAATATACTTTAGTTGTATCTGATACAGCTGGAAATGAAACAACAGTTCATTTTACAGTAGACTTAGAAGCTCCTACAATTACTTTAAATGAGGGAAATTCTACAGTTTCTGTTCCAGCCGGAACAACGGATACTGCCTATATATTAGATGGTGTCTTATTCAGTGATAATATTGATAGTGAAACTGTTTTAAGAAATAATGTAAAAGTCACAAATAATGTGAATACCAACATCACTGGTACTTATACAATTACTTATGTAGTAACAGATAGAGCTGGAAATACTTCAGCAACTGTTACAAGAAATGTAGTAGTAGAAGACAATTTAGCACCAGTATTAACAGTAGAAACCCCAATTGTATTACAAGTGGGTGATTCTTACGATGAATTACAAGGTGTAAGTGCGATTGACCTTTATGATGGTGATATTACAGCGAATGTAAAAGTAACCTATACAGGAATTCCTTTAGACATCAATAAAAAAGGAACTTATTATGCAACATATAAAATAACAGATGCATCTGGAAATGAAGCAACTGCACAAAGAATTATTACAGTAGTTGATAAAACTGAATTGTTAAAATTAATTGCTGAAATTGGGTCTTATGGTTTGGTGGAAACAGATTATACAGAAGCATCATGGAATGCTTTACAAACAGCTTTAAATCAAGCAGAAACGACACAAGCACAAATTGATGCCAAAGTAACTGCAATCCAAAATGCATATGATAGATTAGTAAAAGATTTAGATGGTGATTTAGTAAAACGTTTAGAAGATGCAAAAACAAGTCTAGATCAAACTACTTCAAATCCAGAATATATTGAAAGTAATTATACGGCAGAAGCTTGGGCAGCGGTTACTGATGCTTTAGCAAAAGCAGAAGCTGCCAAAAATGAAGGATTAAATAGTAAATTATCACCAGCATTAGATGCACTTGATCAAGCGATTGCAGCATTAGAAGGTAATGAAGCTTCAATTGATTATGCAAGATTAGCAGAATTATTAGAAGAATTAGCAACTTTAGAAGCAACTGGAGATTATACAGAAGATTCTATTCAAGCAAAACGTACTGCAATTCAAAATGCATATAATATCAAATTACCTAGTGAATATGCAAAAGAAGTGGCACGTATTGAAGCAATGACTCTAACTCAAAAAGAAGTTAACAACAAAGATGCATTAGAAGCATTGGAAAATGAATTTAAGAATTTAACAAAAGAAGACTATACTCCAGATTCTTATAAAGCGGTAGAAGATGCGATTGCAGCTGCAAAACAAGATGGATTAAAACAAAGTGAATTTGATGCAGCATTAGAAGCAATTAGAGATGCAATGAATCATTTAGCTAAGTATCCAACTGTTAGTGTAGATGAAGATACATTCACATATACCAACTTTGAACAAAAAGGATATGTAAAAGAAAATGATACCATTACATTTGCATTTACAAGTGTAGAAGAGTTAAACACAACAAGCACAACTGTAACAGTTCAAATGGGTGCAAAAACATATAATAGTGCTACAATTTCTGGAGTGGGAAAAGTAGGAGACGAATATTTATATTTGGTAACCTTTACCGTTCCAGGGTCTGATTCAGGTGCACTTAATTATATCATTCACCCTGTATCTACCAAAGGTGCAGAAAGAGTAGATGGTAGTGATGATGCAACGGGTTCTATTCCTTATGTAATGGATAACAATAAACCTATGATTGCAACAGTAGACGATGTAACAATCAAGGTTGGTGAAACTTATACTGATATATTACCAGATGCATCTGACATATTCTTTGATAAATTATATGATGTAACAAGTACAATTACATTAAATGGAGTGGAAGTATCTTCTATTAATACTTCTACACCAGTTATCTATGTAATTACTTATAATGTAAAGGACTTTGCAGGAAATGAAGCTGTTAGAAAAGTTACAAGAACAGTTAATGTAGTAGATACAACTGCATTAGAAACAGCTAGAACAACTGCAGGAAGATTAACAGAATCTGATTATAAAGCAGATGCATGGACAGCTTTACAAACTGCATTAACAGGAATTGTTGATGGAGTACAATTAACAGAAAAAACACAAGTTGAAATTGATACCTGGACAACAAATATCAATAATGCACTTGCAGCTTTAGAATTAGTTGAAAATAGAGAAGATGTAGATACAAGTGCAGTTGATAATTATGTGGCTACATTAGTAGAAACAGACTATACAAACTGGTCAGAATTTATGAAAGTAGTAAATTCTGTAAAAGCAGAAACACTACAAACTGCATTTGATGCTAGAGTAAGTGAAGTAACCGGCTTTGTATTAAATCCAGCACCTATCGATAAGAGTGAATTAACTGACTATTTAGCTACGCTTGGTAAACCTGAAGATTATACCAACTGGGATGGCTTACAAACTTTAATTGATACGGCAAATAATCAAGTATTACAAAGTAAATTTGATGATGCTGTAAAAGATGTAAAAGCATATAGCTTAACAGCTAAAGGTATTGATACATCTGCATTAGATAAAATCGAGGCTCAAATAGCTGGTTTAGTGTCAACTGACTATGTTAACTGGGATGCTCTACAAACATTAATTGCAGAAGCTAAGAAACAAACATTACAAAGTGAATTTGATAACATTGTAAATAACCAAATTCTTGGATTTGAATTAATTGAAAAAACATGGACTTGGGAAGAATTGGATGCACTTCAAGCAGAATTAAATGCAGCTGCAGCACCAACAGTTGCAACAGGAGAATCTGATTATACAGAGGAATCCATTGCAGAAAAACAAACATTGATTGATGCCGCATATCAAATTCAGTTATACAGTGATTATCAAACAGCTTTAAATGCGATTCGAGGAACATCTTTGGTATATAAAACAATTGACAAAACTGCTTTAACAGATTATGAAACAAAATATACGAATGCAGTTGCTTCAGGAGAATATACTCCAGAATCATTACAAGCATTTAGAACTGCACTTGATGCAGCAAAAGCTCAAGTAGTACCTAGTTTATATGTAGCTGATTTTAAAGCAGTAGAAGATGCATATAAGAATTTAGATAAGTACCCAGAAATTGTAAATGTTGGAACAATTACAGCTTATGATTCTATAAATAATAAATATCAAACAAATGGATTTATGAAATCAGGAGACACTGTTTCTATACCATTTACAAGTGATGTTGAATTAGATTTAGGTCAAACTATAGTAACAATCAATAGAGGTAGTGTGAATGCTTCAGCAACATCTATTACTTATTTAGGTGAAGATGAAACAGGACATCAATATTTAGCAATTGTTACTGTTCCAGCCAGTATGACTGGAAAACCAGAATATACAATTCATCCAGTTTCTACAACAGGAGCAACAAAGGATGATGAAATAGGAACTATTCCATTTACAATTGATAATATTAAACCGGTTATTTTGGTTACACCTACAGAAATAACAGTAGAAGTGGGAAATGCATATACAGATGTAGATCCAGCTATCTATGAAGTAAATGGTTATAATGAAGTTACAAAAATAATTACATTAAATGGTGTTCCAGTTTCTACAATTAATACATCTGTAGTAGCTGATTATATAATTACTTATAATGTAACAGATTATGCAGGTAATGTTGCTACTCCAGTAACAAGAACAGTACATGTAGTAGATACAACAAAACCAGTGATTACACTAACAGGAGAGTCTGAAGTAACAGTAGAAGTAGGCGGAAGTTATACAGACGCTGGAGCTACAGCTTCAGATAACTACGATGGAGATATAACAGCTTCAATCGTAACAGTAAATCCAGTAGATACATCTGTAGTAGGAGATTATACAATCACTTACAATGTAACAGATGCAAACGGAAATGCAGCAATCGAAGTAACAAGAACAGTACATGTAGTAGATACAACAAAACCAGTGATTACATTAACAGGAGAAGAAGAAGTAACAGTAGAAGTAGGCGGAAGTTATACAGATGCTGGAGCAACAGCTTCAGACAATTACGATGGAGATATAACAGCTTCAATCGTAACAGTAAATCCAGTAGATACATCTGTAGTAGGAGATTATACAATCACATACAATGTAACAGATGCAAACGGAAATAACGCTGTAGAAGTAACAAGAACAGTACATGTAGTAGATACAACAGTACCAGTAATTACTTTAACAGGAGAGTCTGAAGTAACAGTAGAAGTAGGCGGAAGCTATACAGATGCCGGAGCAACAGCTTCAGACAATTACGATGGAGATATAACAGCTTCAATCGTAACAGTAAATCCAGTAGATACATCTGTAGTAGGAGATTATACAATCACTTACAATGTAACAGATGCGAACGGAAATAACGCTGTAGAAGTAACAAGAACAGTACATGTAGTAGATACAACAGTACCAGTAATTACTTTAACAGGAGAAGAAGAAGTAACAGTAGAAGTAGGCGGAAGTTATACAGATGCTGG
>CAMUMB010000028.1 GCA_947089915.1 uncultured Caryophanales bacterium
GGTTCCAATGGAAGGTATAAATTACTATTTACACAACTTTTTCGAAAGTCTCAAGTAATTATTTTATTTGGCAATCAGGTAAGCTCTATTGTATTAGATGAAAAAATCTCAGTTTCACAAGTTAGAAAAAAATGTTTTAAAAAAGATACAAATGGTACTCAATATAAGTTTTATTCAGTATACTATCCTGTTGGAAATGGTCGCTTTAATATAGATAAATCGATTGAGGATATCAAATGGATTATTAATCATGAAATAATTAAAAAGTAGTTATGCATATAATTATAACGCAGAGCTGTAATTTAGTGAAAACTAGAATTTACTATATGGATAAATATATAAAATCTTTCTATCCCGCAATGTTCAAAAGGTTTGAACAGATTTGTTAATGGAGTCTTAACGATACACGGTATGCGAAAAATTAAGGGAAAAAGTTGATTAAATTTAAATTTGCAAGGAATGCTTGCAAAATATGAAAAAAATTATGACAGCTATTGATATTGTTAGAGAAAATGTAAATTCACCTAAAAGGAAAAAAGATACTTATAATAGATACCTTCCAAGTTGACTGCGTGAATTTAGATACAAAAAAACCGTTATATTAAACGGCTAATTTTTATCTGGAGCGTTCACAAAAGGGGTTATGCACACTTTTTAAGAAACAAATTCCTTTATATTTGATGTATTTATTATAATGCAATATTGGCCTTTATTCAATATTTTTTAGAGCAATATTAAACATATCTAAAATTTCTTTAAACTTCTCAGTATTCTTTGGTTGTAAAATTTTATTATCTTGATGACTATTATAATCTATAGCGTTTACGCCATTGATTTCTTCATATTTTAATGTATCATATTCCTCATTTTTTAATGTAGATGATAATATAACTTGCTTGTTTAAATTTTTATATTCATCAAGCATAACTTTCTCTTTCTCTGATGAAATTTCTCCATCTCTAAATGAATCCACAATTAATGGGAATTCGTGATTAAAATACTCATTTAATGCAATAAGTTTGCAAAAATAAAATTCCTGTTCTTCGCTACCTGAATAATTTTCTCCATTTTTTGTAAACAAGTCTGTAAAAGAAATTGCACTATTAGGATCAAGTCTTTTAATATGTTTATTCATACTATCTAGAATTGATTCTTTCATTTTATTATTGTGTTCATTAGCTTCTTTGTTTCTTAAATTTAGATCAGCTTTTTTTCTTTTTAATTCTTTTATAATATCTATTATTGATGCTATTTTTTCATCGCATTCTTTACTTGATAATATTTCTTTAGAATACAATAAAATATCGGTTACAGTAGGATTATCATCCCTAAGAACTTTTTGCAATTTACTTTGCCATATTCCAATATTCACTTCAGCTTCACTTATAATTTTTTGTTCGGCAATTATTTGTTGATTAATAGATTTTATTATTTCAACACGAACTATTTGATTACTCACATCAAATGAAATATCACCATTAGTATAAGAAATGTTTTTGCTTCCACATTTTAAACATTGAACGATACCTTTTTCTACATAATGATTAATAGAATTCAATTCTCCAATTAAGTTTTCTAAATTATTTTTTCTTAGTTCAGCACTTTTTCTAGTTTTTCTAAAACTAGATAGTTGCATTGAAATATCTGCTATTTCTTTTTGAATTTTTTCAAAGTTTTCCTTGTCAGCACCTATATTTGTAAAACTGGCTATTTGTGGATTTTCTTTGAAAATGGATGCGTTTTTTTTCAATTTTTGAACTTCTATTTTATATTTTTTAATTTCACCATCAATTTGTTTTTCATCTTCTTCTAAATCAAAAAGTGAATATCCATTTAAAGAGCACAACATACTCCAAAAATCTTTTTTGTTATATAACCCATTATTAAATATATTAGATGAATTTCTTTTATCTTGACCTATAAAAAAGATTTGATAAAAAAGCATAGGATCTACTAGTTTTTTCTGATTATCCTTTAGAATGTATGGCAATTCAAAAATATTTTCATTCAAGTATGCTTTAAATTCAGAAATACTATTACAAACTCGATATGAATTATCTTCTTTTAATGTTACTATTGAGTTTCTTTTTCTTAAAAATTTATAAATGTTATTTTTATGAGAAATTTCTAAATAAAAATAGTAATTTTTATAATCGAATCCGCTTGGAAATATTGCTTCATTTCCTAGTGTATAAAGAATTGCTTGCATAACTAGAGTTTTTCCCTTATTATTATCTTTACTATATATGATGTTAACTTTATCATTAAATCTATGTTCTATAAAAGCTTCTTCTTCATTTCCAAAGCCTACTTTAAGTATTTTCATGTTTAATTCCCTCCTTTATAAGCGAAATAAAATATTTAGCACTTTTTTCACTTAAGACTTTTTTCTTAATGATGGTTTCATTTTCTATTTTTTTAAATATTTCATCAATTGTATAATCTGTATTATTTTTTAAAAGAAGATAAATTTTTTCAAAACAGCTCCAAAATTTTTCTTTATCGTTGTTATTGAATAGCATTAAACAGATTTCACTATTGCATTCTTGAATAATATTTCTCTGTTCTTCTATACCATAATCTTTAATAATTTGTATAAAGTCAACTGATAAACATAGTGGATTAAATATATCTAAACCTATAATTCTGTCTACAATTAACATTTCTATATCATTTCTCTTGAGGTGCTTATTAAATTTTAGGACATCACTTACTTTATCTATTTTTTGTTGATGTATTGAATTGTTTTTTAGTATACTTTGTCTATCCCTTATTTCATTAAATATACATTCAAAAAATTCTTCATTTTTTCCAAAGTATTTTTTTAAATCCATAATATTTTTTACATACTTGCTTTTTGTATTTGTATCTACAACAAAAATTACTTCGTTTAAAAATTTTTTTATGGCATTTTCATTTATGCATTTATTGTTTCTTCTTTCATATTCTTTTTGTAAACCTTCAGTAATTTTAGAAATATATTGTTTTTTAAAATTATTAATTTTAAAAACTGATATATCATTATCAATAAAATATATATCCTTTAATTTAGGAAAAAATAATATATAGTAGTCAAAATTTATTTGAGATATGCAGTTTTCAAATAAAGTGATTAGCGATTCACCAATTGTTGAAGGCCTTAGCGATTTTTTACCTTTTGATTGCACATCCCAAAGTTTATCACAATTATTATTTGCTCCTGTCACATCGTTAAAACAATCAATAATAAATGTATCAATTTCAGAACTATCATCTCGCATTGAAAATAAATATAAAAGTGACTTTGTTTCAAATTCTGATGCTTTATCATTTGTCTGTTCTGTATGCAAAAAACTATACATATGATACCTCCAATTCCCCTGAACATATTACTTGTATTTAAATTACTTTTGTGTTTTTCATAATTATTATACCATTTATTACCAATTATGAAAAGTTACTAGGAAATTTACTAGGAAATTTACTAGGAAATAGTGTATACTAGATTTAGTAACAATTGGAGGTGTTAGTATGATTGAAACTATTGAAAATTCTAGAGCAGAGTTTAAAGTTAAATTAGTCGATGATTTAGAAGAAACTGTTATTGCATTTTTAAACAAAGATGGCGGTAATATTTATATTGGTGTTGATGACAAAGGTAATATAAAAGGCTTAACCGGTAATATAGATTTATTACAAAGAAAAGTAAAAGACAAGATAGTCTCTAGCGTTGAACCGACTATTTTAGGTTTATTTGATATAGAAGTATTAGAGAGTGATGATAAGAAGTATTTAAAAATAACAATTGCTAAAGGATATGAAACACCCTATCATATTAAAGGTATGGGAATGACTCCTGATAGTTGTTTTATTAGAGTTGGAAGTTCTAATGAGAGAATGGATCAGCATTTAATAAATAAAATGTTTAGAGAAAGAACCAAAAATTCTTTAAAAAATATTATTTCACCAAGACAAGACTTAACCTTTAGAGATTTAAAAATTTACTATACTGAAAAAGGATTTGATATAGGAGATAATTTTGAAAAACAATTAGATTTCTTTACAAATGATGGTAAATATAATTATGTTGCCTATTTATTAGCAGATGAAAATAGAGTTTCGATTAAAGTCGCAAAATATGTTGGTGATGATGTAGATGAACTTATGGAAAATTATGAATTTGGCGATTGTTCTTTGATAAAAGCTACATATAGAGTTTTAGAAAAATTTAGAACTGAAAATAAAATATATGCTAAAATTACTTATCTAGAAAGAAAAGAACAGCCAATGTATAATTATAAAGCTGTAAGGGAAGTTATTATTAATGCTATAGTCCATAATGATTGGTCTAACGAATATCCTCCTAAATTTGAGTTTTTTAGTGATAGATTAGAGGTTTCCTCTTTTGGAGGGATACAAAGTGAATTTACAGAAGAAGAGTTTTTAGAAGGTTATTCAGCACCTAAAAATCCAGAATTAATGCGAGTATTTAAAGATTTAGAATTGGTTGAACATTTAGGAACCGGAATTAGAAGAATATTAAAAGAATATGATAAAAGCATATATCACTTCTTTCCACATTTTATTAGAGTAAGTATTAAATACAATCAAAATGAATTTGAATATAATAATCAGAATATACATAAAATTAAATATTCAGATTTAACTAAAATTCAAGAAGGCATAATAGGTTTAATCGAGGATAGACCTAATGTTACACAAGAAGAAATGGCAAATTTATTGGGTGTAACATCAAGAACTGTAAGAAACCATATTAAATATTTAGTTGATGAAAATTATATAGAAAGAATTGGTTCAGATAAAAAAGGAAAATGGATAGTAACCAAAAAGATTGGAGGTAGAAGATAATGACTGATGAACAATATATTGACATAGCAATAGGTATTAGTAAAAAAGCTAAATATCCTTATGGAGCTATTGTTGTTAAAGATGAAGAAATAATTGGTAGAAGTGATGATAAAACTTTAATGGAAACCAGTATGTATTCTCATGCAGAATTAGAGGCAATAGAAAGTGCTTCTAAAAACAAAAATCTTTATGGAGATTTAAAAGGGGCAACATTGTATGTATCCTGTGAACCTTGTATGATGTGTATGGGAGCAATACTATATGAAGAATTTAGTAAATTAGTTTATGCTGCTACACTACAAGATAGCAATGACAACTATTGTCCCGAGATGATTACTAATATAGATGAATTGGCAAAATACTCTAAGAATAAAATAAAGGTAGTAAAAGAATTACATAGAGATAAGGCAGTTAAAATATTAAAAGAAAGAGGCGAACAATAATGGCAAGACTTTGTGTAATTAGAAATATTGATTCTGCTCATGGAAAACATATTCATGGACATACATTTAAAATTGAAATTAATTTTGTAGATAAATTAATTAATAATATGGTAGGTAATTTAGATTTTCATGAAATAAATCCTAAAATTGATTCAGTGATAAGCAAATTGGATAAAACTTATATAGATGATGTAATTGGAACTAGGGCTACAATAGAAAACATAGCAATCTATATTATTAATGAATTAAAAGATATCAATAATCTATATTCTGTTATAGTTTGGGAAGGTTTAGATAAATATGCTGAAATATTGAAGGAGGAACTATAAATGAAAAAGGCATATTCAATAATTTCTAACTTAAGTAAAGATGCAATAACAATTTTAGAAAAAAATAATATAAAATTAACAATAAATGATTCTGATTATATACCTAACGCTGAAGAACTAATTGCTTTATTGCAAGAATATGATGTCTTAATAATTGGAGTAAAAACTATAGTTACAAAAGATATTTTAGAACATATAAATTCTCCTAAAATTATAGCAACTTTATCTATTGGTCTAGATCATATTGATAAAGAAGTAAGAAAATCTGATTTAGTTCATGTTATTAATATTAAGGATGCAAATGTTATTTCAGTAGCAGAACATATTTTTTCTTTAATACTAGGACTTAATAAAAGAGTTTATGAATCTAATAATTTAGTATTACAACAAAAAGGGCATAAGAAAAATTTACATGAAAGACCAGAAGATATATCAAATAAAAAATTAGGACTAGTTGGTGCTGGAAATATAACTAAGGAAGTTGTAAAAATAGCAAAAGTATTTAATATGCAAATATCTTGCTATACTAAAAATCCAAATAATCATAAAGATTTATTGGAGTATGGAGTAGTCTTTAAATCACTAGATGAAACTCTTAAAGAAAGTGATATTATAAATGTTAGTATTCCTTTAACTGACGAAACAAAATATCTTATAACAAAAGATAAAATAGAATTAATGAAGCCAACAGCAACATTTATAAATACATCTAGAGTTGATATTGTTGATACTAAGTCATTAATAGAAAAAGCAGATAAATATAATACTTTCTATGTTGGATTAGATATTGACTTAGATGAGCATAGAGATTTACTATCTCAATATAGAGATAATGTAATTATCACGCCACATACAGCAGGAGTATCAAAACAAGCTATTGAAAGAATGGATTTTGAATTAGCTAATAACATTGTAAATTGTTTGAATGGAGGAAGATTATAAAAAATAACTATCTGTTAATTCATGGAAGTTTTGGAAGTCCATTTTCAAATTGGATTCCATGGTTAAGAAGTGAAATTGAGAGAAAAAGTTTAGATGTTTACACACCAGATTTTCCAACAGGAGTAGGTTACCAAAATTATGAGAATTGGTCTAATCTTCTAAAGGCTTATATGGAGGCGAATGTAGTAAACGAAAATACGGTTATATTTGCTCATTCTATCGCACCTATTTTCATTTGTAAGTTTCTTGTTGAACATAAAATAAAAGTGAAAAGATTGGTCTTCGTATGTGGTTTTAACAATTATCTTGGAATAGATGAAGATTATGATACAGTGAATGAAAGTATGTATTTTGATAATCTTGCAGATATTAAAAACTATTGTGATGACATTATTTGTTTTTATTCCGATAATGACCCTTATGTGAAATATGAAGTAGAAAAGGAATTTGCTGATGACATAACTAAAAATCAAATAATGATTTCTAATGGTGGACATTTAAATGCAGAAAGTGGTTATACTGAATTTCCGGATTTACTAAAGTTTATATAAGAAAAGACAATACCCAATCGAGTATTGTCTTTTGTTTTAATACTAGCGTTCGAAAAAAAAGCAAACAAATATGTCAATGGTATAAATCACATACAAGTTATAAATTTTGTTCTCTCTTTAAACTTTTTTTCATTTTTTAACAAAAACTGAAAATAAAAAAAGGAAAATTAATAAAAAAATCGAATGATATAGTAGAGAGTAAAATGAAAGGAGCAAAATAATATTGTAAAGCTCTCTATTATCAAACACAATATTATTGAAACAAATATGAAACATATTGTATTACTAGGAGTACCACGTGCAGGAAAAAGCACATTTGCAAAAATGATAAAAGAACGTTTTCCCATATATAACTGGATTGAAACGGACGTAATAGGATGTGCTTACATAGAGGCATTAGAAAAAGCTGCAGAAAAAACAGGGAAAATCCTAAATTTGAAAGAAATATTAGAGTCGGAAGTGCATCAAAAACTAGCAAAATATGTTTTTACACAATCCATTAAATCAGAACCAGAAATACGATTTATATTGGATGCATGGGATCTTTCATTAGAAGAGGCAAAACAATATCAAAAAGAGGGGAAAATCGTCATTGCATTTGGATACCCAAATCAAACCCCGCAGCAATTATATCAAACGATAAAAGAATATGAAACGAAAAAAGATTGGACTTACATTGAACCATATTGGCGATTAAATCTATTAACACATACTTGGGTAGAAAATAGTATACAACTTGAAAATGACTGTAAAGACAATGGCATTAAATTTGTAAATACATCCAATGATAGGGAAAAGGTACTGAAAGAATTACTAAAATGGGTAGAGGAACAAAACAAATGTTGACAGAAAAAGATATTGATGGCTTTCAAAATGAATTAGAAATTTCTAGGTATTTAAATGGAAAAAAGATAAGACAATTAAATCCTAATTTCTTAGACCTTATAACAGAACTTTATGGAAATTTAGACCTTGAACTTAGAATTCATACAAAAATAGATTACACAAAGAAAAAATTTGACATGATAATCGAAATTGATAAAAAAATAAAAAGAATTAGTATAAAAAAAGGAATTTGTAATTCTGTGCACGTAGAGGGAATATCAAGTTTTATTCATTTTCTAATTGATAGTGGGGTTTCAAAAGAAGTAGTAGTTGCTTATTTAAAATATCATTATGCGGATGGTACTACAAATGGAACAGGAAAAGAAAGAAAACCTATAGAAGAATATAAAAAACAAAACCCATGCGATATTAACCTTATTAATCAAGAAATGAATACAATCTATGTACTAAATAGAGCAATCAATCGATTCCTGCTACAAGGAAAAAATTCCAATATAAAAATAGATGCGATTTTATATGGTACAAAAGATGACTTTCTTTGGATAACAAGTAGTGATATCATTAATATTATAATCAGTAAAATGAATATGGAGTCCACATCAGTTCATTTTGGACCACTATTTTGCCAACCATTAACTAGATGCTTAAACCATAATCCAAAACTAGAAAGAAAAAGATTCCTTGTACAAATCAAATGGTATAGTATATTTGATGATATTATTGAATATAAAAATAAACAAATAATGCAAAGAAAATAAAAATTTAAGAGAAAAAGATAATTATAATAGATACCTTCCAAGCTGACTGCGTGAATCTAGATACAAAAAAACCGTTATATCAAACGGTTAATTTTTATCTGGAGCAGATGATGAGAATCGAACTCACGCAGTCAGCTTGGAAGGCTGAGGTTCTACCATTAAACTACATCTGCAACTTAGTAGGCACCTTTAATTATACTAGAAATTTAGGGAATGTCAATCATTTTTTAGAAAAAATCACAATTCAGAAAATCAATTCTAATGATTCCTTACTTTTATTATATGAAAACAATAAAAAAAGATGTAAAAAGTTTTAATTATTGATATAATAGAGAAGATATATGAATAGAAAGAATATAATAGAATTGAAAAAAGTGTAAATATATAGTATAATCAAAATACGGAAGTGAGGATACCTATGAAATTTATCAAATCACATAAAACATTATTTATTGTATTAGCAGTCATAATCATACTATTAATTATGATAATTGTTCTCTTTTTGAAACTATCACCAGATTCTAGAAAAAATGCCTATGGGAATCGTTTAGTAGATATCGAAAAATATCCGATTGATCAAGAACGAATGCAAGCAATGAGTACAGAATTTGCAACCAATTTAGAGGGTGTACAATCTGTAAACTATACAGTAAATGGAAGACGTATAAATATTACTATGAAATTAGGTGCAGCAGTTCCTAAAGATATTGCGATTCAGTATGCAAATAAAACATTAGAATATTTTACAGACGAAATTAAATCTTACTATGATATTCAAATCTTTGTTTCTACAGATGAAGAAAGTGAAATTTATCCAATGATTGGGTCAAAACATAAAACAAGAGATACATACGTATGGAACACAGGAGTAGTGAACTAATATGAATAAAAAGAAACTGATTACAATTGTCATTTCTATTTTAGTAGTGGCAATTCTAAGTGGAAGTATATACTATATTTTAACAAAACAAGATAAAAATACGACATTAACGATTATAGAAAAACAATGGGTAGAAGATAACAAAAATAATATCATTGACTTAGGCATGGTAAATGGAGTTCCTATTTTCAACTATAATGGAGAAGGATTGTTGTTCGAATTTATCGATGCATTAGAAACCAATATAGGCCTTGAATTCAACAAATTATCTTATACAGTTTCCAGTCAAGCACCAGCAGCGTACTCCTTCCTATATACCGATCAAGTAGGAGAAAATGATATCTTGATTCATCAAGACCATTACGCTATTTTCACCAAAGAAAATGTAAAATATAATAACTTAAACGATATTCCACAAATGACTATTGGTGTCTTAGAAAAAGACTTAGAAAATGTCAACTTCTATACAAAAGAAAACAAAAAATTAAGTTATAAAACTTATTCTAATGTCAATGAATTATTTGCAGCATTAGAAGAAGAAAATAGTACAATTGAAGGTATTGTATTACCAAAAACAACCTATATGCAAGAATTAAATAAAAGAAAATTGTATATTGTATACCAGATTACCGAAATGAATCAAAACCTTGTATTCCGCTTAGGAGATACCAAACGACTAAATACAATTATTCGAAAATATTATAGAAAATGGAGTAGTGAAAACTACCAAGATGTCTATAATGACTATTTTTCAAAAAACTACTTTGCATTTAATAACATATATGAAGAAAAAATCGCAAACTTTAGAAGTAAACGATATCAATTTGGGTTCATTAACATTGCTCCATACAATGCCTTAGTGGATAATCGATTAGTAGGAATCAACAATGAAGTCATGAAACAATTTTCTAAGCTTGCTAATATTGAAATTGGATTTAAACAATATAGTTCTATGGATAAATTGTTAGAAGACTTCAACTCCAATAAAATTGACTTCTTTATGAATACAACAACGCAAGATAAATATGAAATGGATGCTTATAAAACAGTTTCTATCTATAAAGAAAATGTAGTCTTAGTGTCTCATTTAGAAAATAACCAAACCATTAATTCACTTTCATCTTTAAATGGACAGACTGTCTTAACCCTAAAAAATAGTTATATTGGTGAAACACTTTTAAACCATAATATTAATATTAAAATATATGATAACATAAGCGATTTAATGGAACACTTGAATAAAGATAGTATTTTAGCAATCGATCAATCTACTTATGATACCTATACGCATAACTATCTTAAAAATTACAAGATTGATTACACATTCCAACTTGATCATGAATATAACTTTGTCATTCGAGATATTTCTGAAAATGAAGTCTTTGCAAGATACTTCAATTTCTACTTATCCTATATTGATGAAACATCATTTGCAAATCAAGTTCATTACGATATGTTTATAGGTAAAATTGAAAATTATACAAAAGCAATTGCCACTGTAATAGCGGTTATCATTGTTCTTGTTGCCGGAATTATCATTTTATGTAAGAAAAAGAACATCAAGCCAAAGAAAAAAATAAGTTCTATCAGTAAAGAAAATAAACTAAAATATATTGATATGTTAACATCTTTAAAAAACAGAAATTATTTAAATGATAACATTTCCGCATGGGATGATAGCGAAATCTATCCACAGACTATTGTCATCGTAGATCTAAATAATGTAGCTTATATTAATGATAATTACGGACATGAGGAAGGCGATAATGTCATTAGAGAAGCAGCAAATATTTTAATTCGCAATCAAATTGAAAACAGTGAAATTATGAGAACCAATGGGAATGAATTCTTAATCTACATGGTAGAATATGATGAAAAACAAGTAGTTGCTTACATTCGTAAATTGAGCAAGGAATTCAAAGAATTGGCCCATGGATTTGGTGCTGCGATTGGTTATAGTATGATTCAAGATGCCATTAAAACAGTAGATGATGCAATTAACGAAGCAACCTTAGATATGAGAAATAATAAAGAAGAAGCGAGTCATTAATCGCTTTTTTTCATGAATTTAAAAATTCATGGTATAATAATAAAAGATAAGGTTGTGAGATTGTGAAACAAGTGAAAGAATACTTTCATAAATTGATGCAAATTATTCGCAGAGAAGAATTACGAATTTTGCCTGGAAATTTAGCATTCTTTTTAGTACTTTCCATTGTACCAATTATTACTTTAGTTGGATTAATCTGTTCTTTGTTTTCGATTTCCCTAGTCGATATTACCAATCTATTAAGTGAACTCATTCCAGAACAGGTAGAAGATATGTTAACACCTTTTGTTTCAGGAACAGTCAATACAGGCAACCTTACTTGGTACTTTATTCTTGGTTTTGTATTAGCGTCCAATGGTGCCCATTCTATTATTGTTGCATCTAACACCTTATATCATATTAAAAATCAGTCTTACCTTAAAAGAAGAGTCAAAGCTTTATTTCTCACCATTATCTTAATGTTTCTATTTTTATTCATTTTAATCTTTTTAGCATTTGGAAACGTCATTTTAAAATTCATATTAGGACTTAAAATATTTACAAGTATTGCAGGAAAAATTTATTCTATATTCATTTTACTCAAATGGCCAATCGCAACCATTATGATATTTATCATGATAAAATTGCTTTATACCATGGCACCTGATCAGCGAATTTCTAGTAAATATGTCAATAAAGGTGCAGCATTTACAACCGTTGGTTGGTTACTTGTTACAGCTATCTATTCTTATTATGCAAATAATGTTGCAAATTATAATTTATTTTATGGTGGACTTTCTGGATTGGTCATTCTAATGATGTGGATCTATATTATTGCTTATATATTTGTCATTGGAATTGCGATTAATACAAATGATTACCACTATTTGGAAGACACAACCGTAAATAAAAAGGAAGAATAAGGCTATACTATTTTTAGATGCATGTCAGATTACCAGCATGTGTCATCAGCAGACTACTTGTAGTACCGGCGTTAGTTTTACTGTGAACTGACAAGTATTAATTTAAATGGTAATGGATCTCCTTTCATAACATACGTGGAAAAGAGTTCAAATAAGAACTTTTTTTCATGGAACAAAAAAGATACTTCATTCGAAGTATCTTACTATCATTATTCAGAAACAGTTTCAGAACCTTTTGCCATTTTATTTAGTGTTCTTAACTCTCTCGCACTCATAACGATTTTTTCACCGTTATCCAATGTTACTTTTTGTAAATTTGGTCGTTGTGCATGTCTAGTAGCTCTTAAAGAGTGTGATCTTCTATTTCCAAATAAAGGTTTTTTACTTGTAATCTTTTTCGCCATAATAATCCTCCTTAATCCTAAGATTTGTCCTATGCCTTATCACTTTACCATAATATATCAGATAAGTCAAATATTTATGCCGAAAAACTTTAAAAAAAAATGGTTTTATAGTAAAATGATGCTAAGGAGGAACGAATCATGATATATATTCCATTATATGTAAAAACAGAAAATTCACTACTCCAAAGCATGGTTCGAATTCCCGAACTCATTGCGCTTGCGAAAAAGTATAAATTACCCGCACTTACGATTACCGATTCCAATCTTTACGGTGCATATGAATTTTATAAAGCATGTAAAACAGAAAATATAAAACCCATCATTGGATTAGAAGTAACAGTAGAACAGGATAAAATACTTTTATATTGTGAAAATAACCTCGGATATCAAAATTTAATTGGGCTAGCAACAATCCAAAGTGAACGCGAAATTACCATTGCGGATTTAAGTAGCCACAGTGAGGGACTTTTATGCATTGTCCCAGTTGCAAGCAAAAATCAATATAAAAATTGTACTAAAATTTTTGAACATATTTTGATTGGATATCAAAATAAAGAAGAAAAAATATTACTAAAGTCCAAAAATATCATTTATTTACCAGAAATTTTATGTTTAGAAAAAACGGATTTAGAATATCTTCAGTATTTACTTGCAATCAAAGATGGAAAAACATTAGACGCGATTTCACTTTCAAGAGAATGTTATTTCAAAAGCCCAGAAGAACTTGACAATACCTTTTTGGATGGTTTTCAAATGATTTACGATTTGTGTAACATAGAAATCCAAAAACAGGAAGATTTACTTCCCATTTATCCTTGTCCAAATGGACTAGATAGTTATCAATATTTAAAACAATTATGTACAGAAGGAATGCGAAAACGATTTGGAAATCGAGTGAATCGTATTTATATTGATCGTTTAAAATATGAGTTGGATATCATTCAAAAAATGGGATTTTGTAATTATTTTTTAGTCGTATGGGACTATGTGAAGTATGCCAAAGACCATCATATTTTAGTAGGACCTGGAAGAGGAAGTGCAGCAGGCTCTCTTGTTTCTTATGTATTAGGTATTACGGAAATTGATCCAATTGCATACCAATTATTATTTGAACGTTTTCTAAATCCAGAACGTATTACCATGCCAGATATTGATATTGATTTCGCATATGATAAAAGAGAAGAAGTGACTGCTTACTGTAGAGCAAAATATGGTGAAAAAAAAGTAGCTGGTATTATTACATTTGGAACACTAGGTGCGAAACAAATCATTCGTGATGTAGGAAGGGTTATGGAATTACCGATTCGTCAGGTAGATCAAATCTGTAAATTCTTGGATTCTAAAAAAACACTAAAAGAAAATTATCTTGAAAATGCTAAACTAAGAAACCAATTTAGAGAAGAACAAGAACTACAAAAACTCTATCAAATTGCTTCTAAATTAGAAGGTTTAAAACGTCACACTTCGATTCATGCAGCTGGAATTATTATGTGTAATCGCAATTTAGATGAAGTAATTCCTCTAGAAAAACATGAAAAATTTTATTTGACAGGGTATTCTATGGAGTATTTAGAGGAACTAGGATTACTCAAAATGGACTTTTTGGCACTCAAAACATTAACTTCGATTCAGACGATTATAGATGAAGTGAACAAGGAGGGAAATACACTTACATTTGATACCATTCCTTTAAATGATCCAAAAGCAATTTCCATCTTTACAACGGTCAACACTACAGGTATTTTTCAATTTGAATCCACAGGAATGATGAATTTTTTAAGGAAGTTCAAGCCAAACTGTTTTGAAGATATTTTTGCTACTCTCGCTTTATATAGACCAGGACCTATGAACAATATTGACCATTACATCAAACGAAAACACGGAACAGAAAAAATCGACTATTTTCATCCTGATTTGACACTGGTTTTAAAACCAACCTATGGAATTTTGATTTATCAAGAGCAAATTATGCAGGTAGCAAGTATATTAGCAGGCTATTCTTATGGAGAAGCAGATGTTTTAAGACGTGCGATGAGCAAGAAAAAAGAAGAAGTGTTAAAACAGGAACGAGATAAATTTATTCATAATGCGGTTGCACGTGGTTATGAGAAAGAGATGAGTGAAACTGTTTACGATTTGATTCTAAAATTTGCTTCTTTTGGTTTTAATCGTTCTCATTCTGTTGCGTATGCAATTATTTCCTATAAAATGGCTTATTTAAAAGCATATTATCCTAAAATTTTTATGAAGAGCTTACTTACTTCTGTGATTGGCAGTAGTATTGATACCAAAGAATATATAGATGAGTGTAAGATGAATCATATTGCAATTTTGGCTCCTGACATTAATAAAAGCGGAAAAGATTATCAGGTGGAAGAAACAGGAATTCGGTATCCACTCACAAATATTAAAGATGTTGGAATTTCCGTAGTAGAATCAATTTTAGAAGCAAGAAAAACAGGACCATTTCAAGATATTTATGATTTTGTCAAAAGAACAAGCAGGAAAACCGTTAATAAAAAGGTATTACAAAGGTTGATTTCGGCTGGATGTTTTTCTGATTTTCACATGAATCAAAAAACATTACAACAAAGTTTAGATCTTATTTTAAATTATGGAGAATTAATTAAAGATTTAGATGAAGAATATGCATTAAAACCTGAAATTGAAGTAGTAGAAGAATATAGTAAAAAGGAACTCATGCAAAATGAACTAGATACATTTGGTTTTTATTTAAGTAATCATCCGGTAACAGAATATAGACTTCAAAAAAACAATCAAATTTCTCTAAAAGATATCGAAAATTATTTTGATCAGAATATAGCGATCATTGTAGTGATTGATTCATGGAAACAAATTGATACGAAAAAAGGAGAAAAGATGTGTTTTTTGGATTGTAGTGACGAAAGTAGTAGTATAGATGCTGTCATATTTCCCAATATATATCAGAACTATGTAGAAATCCCAACTGGTAGTGTTGCTGAGATAACAGGTCATGTGGAAAGACGGTTCGACAAGTATCAATTGGTCGTAAGAAAGATTGAAATATTAGGGGATTAAAATTTGACAAACTAAGGAAAATAATTATAATAATTAACACAAGGGGGAAATAATATGAGTAATTTACAAGTTTATAATATTGCAACTATTAATGTAAAAACACAAGGAAAGAATTTTAAAAGAAAAAATTTGTTTACAGGAGAAAGAAATGTTAAGATTTTAGCAGATTTTATTCGAGAAAATCAGTTACATTCTGTTGGAACCCAAGAATTAACTTATAGGCATCAAAATGCATTAGCACAAGAGTTAGGATCAGATTATATTGTAACTGGCGGCTACCGTTTTGGAAATGGTCCTATATTAGAACGTATTCCATTCAATGAATCGAATGCAATTGTAACACATATAGAAGATGTGGATTATGTATTCAATAAAACAATTCATTTACCTTCATGGCCAACTGGAAGAGATATTGTTTTAAATGGTGTGAATACACTTATGAAATTGCAATCTAGAATTTTAACTTATACAATTGATGATGAAAAACATTTGGTGCACATCAATACGCATTTACATGATTCCTTTCCAGAAAAGAGGGAAGAACAAGAACTTTTTATTGCCAATTATGCAAAAACGTTAAAAATTGCATATCCAGAATATGATATGATAGTAACTGGAGATTTTAATGATGATATTACAAAATTAAGTTTTCAAAGATTCGTGGATGAAATGACAAAATTGGGATTAGAACGCATTCCAGTTTTACAGAAAACATATAGTAAACAGCAAAAAGATATAGCAATAGATCATATCTTTATTTCAAAAGGGTTATTATTAGAAGATTTTAAAGTATGTGATACAGGAGATATTATGGCAACAACAGATCACTATCCTGTAATTGCTAATATAAGTAAAAACAAATAAATAGTTTAAAATATATCAAATAAGTAATAATTTGGGGGAATACAAATGAAAGATTATTCTTTTGGAGATAAGGAATACCAAAAAAACTTTATTTTATATTCTCGTGTTATCGAGGATTATAAAATTATTATTGTTTATTTGGCAAGCGGAGAAATACGTAAAATACCAAATACAGTTCAAAACCAAAGGAAAATACATGCAAAGATGAAAGAACAAATCCAAATTGCATATGATATAGTACATGGCTCTATAGTCGACTATAGTAGCTTTAATATCATGGAATATATTAGACGGTATATCAATATGAAGTCAAGATTAAATGATATAGATAAAAATAAAATATTTTTAGATAGTTTAGATTATATTAATAGGGCTTTAGCCTATGACAAATATTTTGCCATGTGTCTTCCATTTCATCTTCAAAAACATTTTATCTTTCGAAAATCATCTTTCACTTTAGATGATGCAGATTGTTTTAATATAAGGGAGGTAAAGAAAATATTGGAAGTCATAGATATTTATGGAAAACAAAATACCTATTTTTGGGAGAAAGTGTTAAAGCATAAGTGAAAATAGAAATTCAAAAAGCTATATAGAATAAATAAAATTAGGGGGAAGTAAAATGAAGGATTATTCTTTTGGGGATAGGGAATACCAAAAGAGATTTATTTTAAGATCGAATATTAGTGAAGATCACAAATATATCATAGTTTATTATGCAAGTGGGGAAATTCATAAATTTCCATATACATACGAAATGTTTCATAAAATAGAAGAGAGGAAAAAAGAACAAATTCAAAAAGCATATGAAGTAGTGCATAGTTCCACAATTGATTATAGTAATGCTAAATTTATAGAATATATTAAAAGATATATTGCAATCAAATTAAAAGCAAAAAATATAGATAAAAACAAGGTATTTTTAGATAGCTTAGAATATATGAATAAAGCCTTACATGATATATCGTGGCTTGATAAAATTCCTATCCATCTTCAAGAATATTTTTTATGGGATTCAGCTAGAAGAAATGTAGTTTTAAATGATGCCGATTATTTCAGTTTAAAAGATGTAAATATAATAGTATCTACAATAAAAAAACATACCAAGGTATATTTGTGAGAACATTTTGCTATAAAATACGAAAGTAGTATATTGGTTCTTTGTCAAATAGTGTTGGTGAGACCAAAAACTAATGATAAAAGAAA
>CAMUMB010000029.1 GCA_947089915.1 uncultured Caryophanales bacterium
TACTTTTCTTTTATCATTAGTTTTTGGTCTCACCAACACTATTTGACAAAGAACCTTTACTTTGTGTATGGATTTTTTGCAATGTCCATTTCTACATTCGTTTTAAAGAAAACGGCATCTTCCATTTCTTGATAATATTGCATCATTGCTTGCTCTTGAATCTCATCACTCGTTTGAATGTCAAACAACTGCTTTCGAAATTCTTTTAATTCCTTTTTATGAATAGCTATTTCGCGGTCTACTTTTTTCATGATTCTTTCTAACTCAGATATTTCTAGATTTGCATTCTTATCATCTAATTGTTCTTTTACTTCCCTTTTAGTACGATTTTCTAATGAGTTTTTAATATGGTTTCCTACTATAAAGCTAACACTTACTCCACCTGCTCCTAGTACTAACCATTCGAATACACTTCCTGCCTCAATTGCCCTGATAAACTCATTGAACCAAGCAAATGCATTTGATAGATTTTCATTTGTGAGACTTGCGAAGAAAAGCAGTATTCCAACACAGAATGCAAACGTTAGCACAACTGCAATACCAATAATCATTCTTCTTTTGTTTTTTCCTTTTTCTAATGCATGCTCAAAATTTTCTCGAAAATCTGATTCCAGAAATGATTGCATTTGATTATATTCATTTAGAAGATTTTCCTTTTGAACTTCTAAGCTTCCAATTTCTTCTATTAGTTTATTTATTGATTCTATTAAGTTTGAATCTTTCATATTATCCTACCTTTCTATTGCTGTAATATTTTGATACTTTTATTACTTTTTGATGATTCTTTTTTCGATCATTTTCTGATTCTATAGATATTTCACTCAATTTACGAATCTGTTCTGCATATCCTTGATTTAATTGTTCTAACATATTGATTTCTTGTTCTATTTGATTTCGTTCTTCTAAGAGGTTTTCTAAGTATGGATTAAGCATATCTAATTGTACACCTATTGTTGATAATTTTTCTTTTGCTTCCAATTTTTGTTTGAAATAAGATACAATAAAATTTCTTCGTTCTGTAAAATATTCTTCTTTTTGTTCCTTTTTCATTAAAAGTTGCTCTTTCATGCTATGGTAATAATCAAATGACAATTGTATCTTTTCTTGTTCTGATATACAAATAGGAAATCTTTTCTTTTGCTTTGAAAGAATCTCATGATAAATCTTAACAAAATAAATTAGTTCTGCACCAATAAAAGGTTGCTCTCCCAACTCTTCTTGCAATGCTTGTTTACGATGTTTATGCCACTTTTGAAAAAGGCGTATTCTACTTAATCTTCCATTTTTTTGAACTAATTCGTGCATAATATCAACCAACTCAATTTTTTCTTCTTTTTCTGCAATTGTATCTACTATTAATTGAATTTGATTAGAATTTGATAGTAACACACGATCTTTATACTTCTCTGTATACTCTTTTTCTTGTTCTGCTAATTGACTTTCAATCATATGTTGGCGTTGTTTCAATTTATGAATCAAATTGAAACATTTTTGATATTTTATATCATTTCTTAGTTTATTTAATAGTTCCCCAATTCGTTTATTATTTTGTTCTATTCTTGTTTGACGATCATATATCATATAGGAATAACACTCTAAATTATTCTTATTTTGCACAGTCAAATCCCTCTTTACGAGGACATATTCTAACATAATCAATACCCCCTGTCAAACAATTTATATTACTTTTAAAGTATGTTTATATTATTTCTAAAGTATGTTTTTATAAAATTTGATAGTAAAAGTAGTTCCTTCTTTTTCCTTACTACTCACTGTAATCATACCATTTTGTTTTTGAATAATTGTTTTTGCCATATTTAAACCAATTCCAATACTGTCTTTATTACTAGTAGCTCCTTTGTAAAAACGTTCAAAAATATGTGGTAAATCGTTTACAGAAATTCCTTCACCATTATCTTCTATTTGAAATTCTACGTAGATAGGATTATCTCGATAACGAATCACAATTTTACCATTGCTAGAGGTATGTTCATGTGCATTTTTAATTAGGTTCACAAAGGCTTCTACTGTCCAAGCAAGATCTACTTCTATTAAAGTATCATCGTCTCCTATAATCTCAACTGTCTGTTCCTTTAATTCAATCGGAATACGCAAGGGTTCTAATGCCTGTTCTAATAATGTATTTACAAATACACTTTTCGGTTGCATCACAACAACCCCACTATCCAATCGTGATAATTTTAATAAAGAAGAAACTAACCACTCAATTCGTTTTAATTGGTTTTTATTTTTGTACAACATTTCTTTCTTTTTATTAGAATCAATCGCATCATTTTCTAATATATCATTAATTACATACATACTAGTAAGTGGTGTTTTTAATTGATGTGAGATATCGGAAAGAACACTTTCTAAATGTTTTTTTTCACTTTTGGAATAATCTTCTTGTTCTCTTAGTAAAACCGTAATTTTGTAAATATCATTCTTTAAAGAATTGATTTCACTTTCATCATATTCATGAATTTCTAAAGAATAGTCACCACTTAAGATATGGTTTAAATAATGCGTAATTTGTTTAATTTCTCTATGCTTTTTTGTAATATGATAAAACAGAAAACAAGCAAATAAGAGAATAATCAAAGTATATGTGATCACTATTTTTTGAATTGTATATTTTTTGAGTGCAAAAATAGAATGAATATTATCATAACTTTCTAAGTCAATACCATAGGCTTCAAAAAAACTTTTTCCAAGATCTTCTTCTTTTGTATTATTTAACAATATTTCTATCATTTCTTCTTCTAATTCTGGATGATTTTCCAGAATATGACCAATTAAGAGCTGTTCTTGATTGATAAATTCCTGTTTATAACGTGCATGAATTCCCACTCCCACTCTATAAACCATTCCTAATAGAAGTATACATAAAACACTAAAAAGGATTACTTTTTTATATTTATTTTTCATTTTCCTCTCCTATTTTATAACCAATTCCTCTTACTGTTTCAATAATTTTCGGTTGATTCGGGTTGTCTTCTATTTTTTCCCGAATTCGTTTAATATAGACCGTTAAAGTGTTATCATTCACAAAATCTTCATTTACATCCCAGATATCTGCTAATATCTTTTCACGGCTAAAAACAGTACCAGAATTGAGTGCCAATACTAAAAGAATTTTGTATTCTAAAGCAGTTAACATTACATCTGTTCTCATTTTAAATACTTTTGCTTGTTTCAAATCAATTGTAATATCTTGAATCTGAATTGTACTGGTTTCCGTTTTGGTTGAAGTTCTTCTTAAAACACTTTTAATTCTAGATACTAACTCTCGCGCTTTAAATGGCTTTGTAATATAATCATCTGCTCCCATATCAAGTCCCATTACAATCGATACCTCTGCATCATTTGCTGTTAAAAATATAACGGGAATATCTCTTTGCTGCTTGCATTTTTTGAGTAAATCAAATCCATTACCATCTGGTAAATTAATGTCTAACAAAATGAGTTCAATCTCTTTGGAAAATAGTTCCTCTGCCTGTTTCTTATTTTCTGCCAAAACTGTTTCAAAATTTTCTTGTTCTAAGTAATATTTTAAACCCAAGCGAATAGATTCATCATCTTCTACAATCAATATTTTGCCCATGATGCTTCACCTCTTTGCTATTTTATTATACTATAAATCTTTTTTCCTATAAATGACTTTTTTGTCACAAGTTTCAAATAGGAATAAATTGAGATTATTTTACAGTCTTTCCAAATTGTAGTTGGTGGTAGCAAACATCAAATTGTTTTAGAAATTCTTGTATTTCTTCTTCTGTTGTATTTCCAGATAAACTGATACGGATACTATGAGATGCAACATCTTCTTTTTTAGAAAGCTCCAATACTGCTTTACTAATTTTTTTTCCACTTGCACAAGCACTTTGTGTTGAAATATAAATTTCTTTTTCTTCTAAGGCATGTAACATCGTTTCTGGTTTGGCATGTATCACACTCAAATTGAAAATATGAGGAATGCAAGCAGAATTGTGGTTGATTACAACATTTGGATATTCTTTTAATTTTTCTTCTAGTATTGTACAGTATTTTGTTACTTTTTCTAAATTTTGATCCAATTCTTCATCTGCTAGTCGAAGTGCCTTTGCCATAGAGACAATCAATGGTAATGCAGGCGTTCCTGATCGGAATGGTGTAGTACTTTTTCCACCATGAATTAAAGGTTCTAAGGAAACATGTTCTTTTTTGATTAAACAACCAATTCCCTTCATTCCGTAAAATTTATGTGCTGAAAAACTAATTAAGTCAATATTTTCTAATGAGATACAAATTTTACCAATACTCTGTGTCATATCTACGTGAAAAAAGCATTTTGGATATTCTTTCAATAATTTTCCAATTTCTTCTACTGGTTGTCTTAGTCCTGTTTCACTATTCACAGAGGCAATGCTTACCAAAATCGTATCTTCTTTTAACAATTGTTCTAAATTTTCTAAATCTACGATCCCCATTTTATCTGTTTTTACAAAATCAACAGTAAATCCATTTTTTTGTAAATAATCAATTGGACCATAAACAGAAGAATGTTCCAAATTGGTTGTAATAATATGTTTCCCGCGGTTGGCATATTTCATAGCAATTCCTTTAATTGCCATATTATTGGATTCACTTGCTCCGCTTGTATATATAATCTCATTGGGTTTGCAGCTTAGAATATTTGCGATTTGATTCGTTGCCTGCACCTCCAATTGCTTGGATTCTACACCCAACTGGTGTAAAGAGTTGACGTTTCCAATTTTTTCGGTTGCAACTGCAACAAAACTATCTAGTACTTCTTTACGTACGGGTGTAGTCGCTGAATAATCTAAATATATCATAGTTATCACCTCACTCATTATACATTATTTTGCTATAAATGAATAGCTTATTCAGATAGAAAAAAACAGTTTTATACTGTCTTTAGAGCATTTTCCATGGTTTCATTTTAGTAGGATCCTTTTCATAAATTTTATATAGTGCAAGCGGAATTCCTTGCTCATTTTGATATAAAATTACCTCTTCTTGGTACCGATTTTCTAAAATACAACCATTTTTGATTCTATTTTCCAAATAATTATCTACAACTATAATTGGATACTGAGATAAAATTTGTGTAAGATCCTGTATTTGATAGCTTTCATTTTCAATATCTTCCAATGTATTACAATCTTCAATTGTATAGTTTCCCTGTTTTATTCTTCTAAGAGAAGACATTGTTCCAATTGCATTTAATTCTTTTGCAATATCTTCAATCAAACTTCGAATATAGGTTCCTTTACTCACCAAAGCTCGAATTTGAACTATTGTCTTTCCATTTTCATAAATAGGATCAGAAATACATTCTAATTCATAAATCGTAACTTTACGAGTTGGCAATTTTACTTTTTTTCCATCCCGAGCATACTGATATAGTTTTTTTCCGTTTATTTTTACTGCAGAATAAATAGGTACTGTTTGTTCATAGGTTTTTGCCATTTTTTTGCATACCTCTACAATTATATCTTTAGAAATATGAGCTTTGCTCTCTTCTACTACTGAACCAGTAATATCTCCTGTATCTGTTTTTATACCTAGTATTATAGTCGCAATATATTCTTTTTCAAAAGCAGTAATAACTTCCACTAATTTAGTTGCCTTACCAATGCATAAGACTAAAACGCCTGTTGCGAGAGGATCTAAAGTTCCTGTATGCCCTATTCTTTTAGTTCCTAACTTTTTGCTAATGGTATTTACAATATCACGACTTGTATAATTTTTAGGCTTATCAATCAATAAAATTCCATTCATAAGTTCACTACTTTCTTCCCATTCTATCATATATATAATTTAGATTATTATTGTTAAAATACTATACTATACATGATATAAAATAAATTTGACACCATTTTTAATATATGTTAGAATGAATATAGATGAGAGAAATCTCATATAATAAAAATGGAATACCTAGCTTTGGTTGTTAGGTACTATCCGAGATTTATTTTACAGATTGTACCGACTATATCGTTGGTACTATTTTTATTAACAAGATGATCATCACAAGGAGAAGAAACTTTATGATAAAACATAATTCTTTTTCTGTCTTTCTCATAAGCATCACACCCTTTCATTCGTTTTAAAGAAAAAAGGGAATAGTACCTAAACAACTAAGTATTCCTATTTTTAATTATACTAATAATCTAATATGAAGTAAATAGTTTTTACAATTTATATTCAAATTCAAAATCTAAAATTCGAACTGTATCTCCATCTTCTGCACCCATTTCTCTTAATGTATCATCAATTCCCATTTTTCGTAATTTATTGGCAAAACGTGCTGCCGCTTCATCTGTTGTAAATCTTGTCATACGTAACAGTTTTTCTACATCTTTACCACGAATGATCCATGCATCACTATCTTTGGTAATGGTAAATGGTTTTTCACTTTTAAATTGATATAAAATATGACTCTCAAATTGTTGTTCTTCATATAATGGTTGTTTTTCTATTGTATCAAGTTTATCAGATAATGCATGAATAACTGGTTGTAATCCTTCCTTTTTCATTGCGGAAATAGGATAAATTGGAATATTTTTTACTTTTTCTTGGAACTCACTCAAGTTTTCTTCTGCACCTTCCATATCCATTTTATTGGCAATTACAATTTGTGGTTTTTCCATTATTTTTTCATTAAAATTGCGTAATTCCTGATTGATAATTTGATAATCTTCATATGGATTTCTTCCTTCAAAGCCACTCATATCAATTACATGCGCAATAATACGGGTACGTTCAATATGTTTTAAGAAACGATCTCCTAGACCTTCACCTAAAGAAGCCCCTTCGATTAACCCAGGTAAATCAGCAACTACGAAAGATTTATTTTCTGATACTCGAACAACACCTAAATTGGGTGTTAATGTTGTAAAATGATAAGCAGCTATTTTTGGTTTGGATGCAGATATTTGAGAAATTAAGGTAGATTTTCCTACACTCGGCATTCCGACTAAGCCAACATCAGCTAATAATTTTAACTCTACTTTGATTTTCTTATATTCTCCAGGTTCTCCATTTTCAGCGATTGCAGGAGCAGGATTGGAACGTGTTGCAAAGGCCATATTTCCTCTTCCACCACGACCTCCATATGCAACTACGACACGATCCTCTTTTTTTGTTAAATCGGCTATAATCAAATTGGTCTCTGTATCTGTCACAACAGTTCCTAAAGGCACTTTTATAATGACATCTTTGGCACTAGCACCTTGTTTGGCTTTTCCTTCACCATTCGCACCTTTATCTCCTTTGATGACTCTTTTATAACGTAAATCAATGAGTGTATTCAATCCTTCATCCACTTCAAAAATAATGTCAGCACCCTTACCACCATTCCCACCATATGGTCCTCCCATAGGAATAAATTTTTCTCTGCGAAAAGCCATACAACCGTTTCCACCATCTCCAGCATATAACTCAATTGTAACTTCATCTATAAACATAAGATCACTCATTTCTAATAACTGTGATATATTACCCTAAAAATATTATTTAATCCATCTCGTATCCTTTTTGTCTTCTGGATTCGCATATACAACATTTAGTATATATTGGTGTGTATTGGAATCATGATAAAATTGTCCTTGTCCATTGATTCTTTCTGTCCAACGATACCATGCAATCATGTGGATGCTATGTAGATTTTCCAGTATATCATAACAATTCATTTTATTTTGCTCATGACCCATATAATTAATCAAATGTACTAATGCTTCAGAACCACATTGCGACATGATATTCCCTTGCGCATAGGATTTGACTCCTAATACACTAAGATCCATTTGAAAATAATCACTCAATCTTTGTAAAGAAAATCCGTCTTTTTCTAATTCTGATTTTATTTTATGTTCATTTAAAAGTAATGAAATAATAAAGCAAATATCAAAGTCTACTGTATTTACTTCCAACATAACTTTGTTTTCCACAAATTGACTAATTTGGTTATACAAAGTGTTTGCAGTTTGATATATCTTCATTGTTTGCTCATCTTCAAAATAATCATTATACATCTTAATACTTCTCCTTTATTTATTTTGGAATCTCTTTATATTATTATATCATGTATTCTCTTTTTTCATCGCTTAAAATTTTAGAAAAAGAAAAAAAGCTAAGTTTTGATTTGTAACTTATGCTTCTTGCTTTTCTGGATAAACACTTACTTGTTTTCTATCTCTTCCAACACGTTCAAATTTCACATATCCAGCTATTTTTGCATATACAGTATCATCACTACCGATTCCTACATTATGTCCTGGATAAATTTTAGTTCCACGTTGACGATATAAAATAGACCCACCACTTACATATTCTCCATCAGCGGCTTTCGCACCTAATCTTTTGGCAATAGAATCACGGCCGTTTTTCGTAGATCCTTGTCCCTTTTTATGCGCAAATAATTGAATTTCTAATCTCATAAAGTTTGTCATAAGTACACCTCCTTATTTATTTTTACATATTTTTTATAATCTTGTTCTAATTCCTCTAACAGTGAAATCATATTCTCCATTAAAAGATCAATCATAGTAGAATGTGTTATAATCTCTAATTTCACATATGCTTCTTTTTGAACATATCGAATACTATTTTCATCGACACGAAGCATCGCATTGATTGTTGTAATTAGAATACTACTCACACTCGCACATACAATATCGGTACCACTTACACCATACCCTGCATGTCCCTCTACAACAATGCTTTCTGGTTTTTCTTTATTTTCTATCACTATTCGTATCATTATTTGCTCACAATAGATTTAATTTGTACTTTGGTATATGGTTGACGATGACCTTGTGTCTTATGGTAATTTTTCTTTTGATTGTATTTATAAACAATAATTTTCTTTTGCTTACCGTGTTTAATTACTTCAGCAGTAACTTTTGCTCCAGTAACATAAGGGCGTCCTACAACACCATTTGCCATTAATACTTTATCAAATTCAATTACTTTACCAGGTTCTGCATCCATTTTTTCTACATAAAGAACAGTTCCTTCTTCTACATAGTATTGCTTTCCACCAGTTTCAATAACAGCTTTCATAAATAACCTCCTTTAAGATTCTAAGACTCACCATTAAGGTACACAAATGTTTTAACCTTTTCTGTGTGGTTGTAGAGTGAGGCTCTACACAATATAGAATTTTATCATAGTTTCCTTATTTTGTCAAATAATACGAGTTTTATTTTTTATAAAATAAGTATCTAAAATTCCTTGTTCAGTTTTCCATGTAGATTGTTTCCAAAACAAATGTCGGTATCCTCTTTTCATTGCATATAAATTGCCACTTTTTATGAGGCAACATTTTCGAAATGAATAAGTATATAAATATCGTTCCAATAAAAATTTTTCCATTTGATAAGGAATATGTTGATAAAATTTGATATTCTCTTTTGCTACAAAAAATAAAATAATACCGAGCAGGATATTACAACTATGAATCGTATATCCTACTAAAAATAATAGCAAAAAAATAGATACCCATAATCCTACATATTTTGCGCATCTGTAAGATAAAATAGATTCTAAACACAGTTGTAACATTTTGGCTCCATCTAAAGGAATCATAGGTAATAAATTAAATCCCAACAATAAAAAATGGTACAACATAAATATAGGATTCATATACTTCAAAAAATATAATATCAAAAAAAATATCATTTGATAAATAGGACCTAATAAAACAATTAACCATTCTTGGTAAATTGGACGATTGAGACTCTCTTTTAATAATGTCATACCTCCAAATGGTAAAATGATCACCCGTTCTATCTTCCAATTACATATGATCGCACCAGTCACATGACCACATTCATGAATCATTATGAGTAAAGAAATCCAAATAAAATCTTTGAAATAGCCTGTAAGAAAACAAAACAGACCCACAATATAATAAATAGCAGAAATTTCAACTTTAAATGTATTCTTCATAATTTAAAACAGTTCCATTTTTCTTATAAACCAAATATAGCTGATTTCCTTTTACTTCCCCTAATAAACTACCTTTATCTACATAATCATACAGTTTAACATTGACAGTTCCTAAATTAGAATACCATACATCAATACCATCCATTTGTTGAATAATGACAGTATTTCCATACCCCTCTTTTTCACCAATAAATACAACCATACCACTTTCTAAAATCGGAACCAAATACCCACTATCTACAGTTAACGCCACTCCATCTTTATAGATATGTTGTTCTGTAAAGATTAATTTTTCATCAAATACAGGTGCTGTCTTATCTTTCCATAGTTCTTGAAATGGCAAAGGTGATCCAAAATACTTTTGATAAGTGGCATTGATACTCGCAAATGAAATATGGCTATCATAGACATATTGATAAAATGTTGCTTTATATTTACTATTGGATTTCAATGTGATTAATGTAGCAAGCGTTAAAATAATCGTAATACCAAATTTGGAAAGCCATTTTGTATAGCTTGTACGTTTGACAATGGGTTTTTGTGTTTTCTTTTTTTGTTTCATTTGACTACGAATTCTACGGATATCTGGGTTCATCTTATCACCTATCCAATTATATGTACTATTCTATTTGCTTAGAACAACCTTTTCGTAGTGAATTTTTTTAAATAAAAATGATCAATCACATATAACAGAAAACTATAGGTAATGTTCCATAAGAAGGATGCCAACGTAATGGATAAAAAGAAAGAAGGATTGAAATGCAAATAACCAATAATGATTAGTATGATATAAGATAGCAAGCGATAAATACCAATGAGCAAAATTGTCATAACTAAAAACTGATACCATGTATGTGAAATAAACTGAGACATTTTTTTACCAATATAACCCATACAAACAAACAGAATACCATGGAGAAATAAGGTATTAGTGTAGACAATATCATATAGAACTCCTGTTAGAAATGTATACCATATATAATTTTTGTTTCTAAGAAAATACACATGACAAAAACATACTGAAATTAATGTAGGAATAGGTAGCCAAAAGTGAGAAAAAATGGAAATATAGAAAGAAAAGATTCCCTCTAATAAAAAGGAAATTATGGTTATTATGATTGCATACATGATTTATCACTCATTTCTTTAATACCGTTACATAGCGAATTTCATTAAAGTCAACACTCGGTTTTACAAGAATCGTTCTAGCCAAATCAAAGTGATCCTTTTTTACTTGTGTAACGGTTCCCACTAAAATTCCAGATGGATAGGTATTTCCAAGTCCTGTCGTAACAACACTTGCACCTTCTTTAATTTCTGTATTTTCGGCAATTCCTTCGATTTTATAAACCTGATTTCCTGTTTCATAATCAGATAATAATCCATATATATATCCTTCGTTTCCTTCTATTTTCACGGATATTTTATGATTCTCATCCACACTTGTTAATAGTTTTACAGTACTAGAGAAATTGTTTACCTGAATAACTTCGCCAATCATACCTTTACCAGTTACTACGGCCATATTTTCTGCAATTCCATGTTGCACTCCTTTATCAATCGTAATGGTTTGATACCAACCATCAATATTACGGGTGATCACACTTGCGGAAATCGGCGTACTTTCGGATAATGTTTGATTGAGTTCTAATAAAGTCTTCATCTCTTGTAATTCTGATTCTAATTCTTTATTTTTGGTTTCTATAGACCCTACTTGTTCTACTCTAGTTTGCAATTCTTTATATTTTTTATAAATGTCATTTTTTTCTTTCGACTCTGATAATTTATCTGTTACAAAATGAATCGGAGCAGATACCATTTTTTGAACAAATAAAATAGAATCTTGTAGGACTTGTTCGATGAGGCTTGTTCTTCTTTCATCACGTACCAAATAAATCAATAAACCTAGAATCACTAAAATGACAAGGAAAAAAATTACAATATAATATTTTCCTTCAATTTTTCCTCTTTTCCGCATGCATACACCTTCTATTCTTTCATTGTTTCAAAATCTCCATTTTCAAAAAAACTGTAATAATTATTCTTCCCAATAATAATGTGATCCACAAGTGGAATTCCAAGTAGATCCCCTACTTGCTTCAAATGGTACGTCATGGCATAATCTTCTTTGCTAGGTGTCACATCCCCTGTGGGATGATTATGAATACATATGATTGCGGTTGCACCAGCCAGATAAGCTTCTTTAAAAATCTCTCTTGGATGAATCATACTATAGTTTATTGTTCCTAAAAATAATAATTTCTCTTTAATGATTTTCTTTTTGGAATCTAAGTATAGACAATATACATGTTCTTGTTTTTTGTCACCCAAAAGATTACGGTAGTATTCATATATTATCTTTGCTTGATTGAACTTTTTTCCCTGTATCGTCTCAATGTTCCGTTGCATTCGTTTTCCAAGTTCAATTGCTGAGAGTAGAATCATAGCTTTTGATTTTCCAATTCCTTCAATTTTTAAAAATTCTTCATAAGTCATTTCTTTCAATTCGGATACCTGTTTTAATTTAGATAAAATTGTTGTTGCAAGTTCTTTAGATGATTGTTTTTTGCTTCCTGTTCGAAGGAGAATTGCCAGTAATTCTTCATTGCTAATGGATTCTACACCATACTGAAGCAACCGTTCCATAGGACGTTCCTGCATTGGGATATCTTTTATTTTAGTCATTTACCACTAACTCCTCATATTTTGCTAAAATTTGTGCACAAGCAGCTTGAATTGTCTTTTCATCGTTAGTTCCACTTAATAATTGTTCATATTGATTTAGGACTTCTAAGAAGGCTGTACTTGTAACAGAAATTTCCTTTACATAAATATCATACCCTTTTTGATTGAAAAATCCTTTTAATTTTTCCATATTTTCTACACTTTTAACAATTGCTACATAAACATAGTATTTGTTGTCTTTTTCAGTGTAGATATAATATTCAAAATCGGTTAAGTTTTGTTTCATGCTATCTAAATTAGAATAAACACCTTGTTGTAAAAAATAAAGTTTTTCTGTTGCTTGCACAACTGGTATAGTAGAATTTGTAGATGGTTTTTCCTCTTTTTTGTATTGATGAAACATAAATTGTCCCATCAAAAATCCAACAGCAATACAAACAACAATTGTTTCTATATTTTTCTTCATACACATCACCATCTTTATTGTAATGCTTTTGTTTGTCGAATTTTGTCGCTCTAATTACAAGATGAAAAAAGACATCACATTTTGTGATGTCTTATAAAACGTCCATATCTTTTCGTCTTCTATTTTTATAAATAGAAACACCAATTACTGTGATTTGTGCAATTACAAGTAAAATCGCAAGAATGAAATAAACCCGCGCATCTTGTTTCCATACTCCAAAGATAGAATTTAAGGTATTATCAATAAATGATCTCATAAATCCCATTTCTTCTGGATAATATTGTTGTACTAAGGTTGGCACTTTTGCGTTTAATATTCCTAAGATAACAGCTAGTGCCATAAATGGTAAGAATAACCATTTGATAAAACGGAAATTCTTGCGTTTTAGTACGATGATAAGTACAAGTTGTAATATTGCTAATAATAAAATTGTTGGTTGCATTTGATATACAAACTGTACTTTCTCATTTAGCTCACGCAATTGTTCTAATTTTTGTTTTGCTTCTTGTACTTCTTCATTTCCAGAAATTTTATCTTCTATTAAGCTTTCTACTTCTGGAATTTTTTCGACAATTTGGGGAACATAGATTTCTATTTGTTCATGAACTTGATTCTGTTGTTCTTTTGTCAAGTACGTTGAAACTTCTATGTTATTATTTTCTAGTTCTGTAATTACCTGATCAAAACTATTAGAAAGCAAATTGGTTACCTCCTGTTCTGATATTACAGGAAGTTCTTTCTCATACAAGATATAATCCAAGCCCTCTGCCATATAGTTTCCCATGTATTCTTTTAATTCTTCATCTTCTAATATATGATCAACATATTCATTTGGGATTCCTGCTTGCTCTAACACAGAAGAAATTTCTTCATGCACCTGTTCTCCCATTAATTCTTTAAAATCAATTTGCTTTACCATATCTGCGACAATATTGGTTGATAAAATGTCTTTTGTACTATGTAAAAAAGTAGTTGCAAGCAAACAAATCAAACTTGTAAATACCAATATTATGGTAATAAAAGTACCAAAAATACGCCCTATTGCTTTCATATTCTACTACCTACAATCTTCACTACAATCACTCCTAATTTCTAATAAAAGTATACATAATTTTTGTATGCTTTTCAATCAAATTTTTAAATATTGTTACAATTTTTGCTTTTAATGTCGTTCTTGTTGAACTTGAACGAAACGAATTAAAAATTGTAACATAAGAAATAAAACAGAAAGGCTAAAACAAATTAGAATCGTACGATCCCAACTTGTATAAATAATTTGCATCGTTTGTTCCAAAAAGTTTTGCATAAATGCTAAATTCTTGGGAAAGTAATGTGTCATTAAAGATGGTAGTTGCATTTTAAAATAATAAAGTGCAACTCCAGTTATTAAAAATGGAACCATAAACCATTTGATGTATTTAAAGTTTTTTATTTTTAAAAGAAATATAAGAAATAGTTGTAGTAATACGAAAACACTTAAGATTGGTTTCCACTTATAAAAGTTTTGGAGCATCCGAATCGTTAATTTCATTTGATCTAACTCTTTATTTTTTGTAGTCTCTATAAATTTTGTTTCTATTAGAGTCTCAAATGATGGTATTTTTTCTGCAATTTTAGGTGCATAGTATTCTAGTTTTTGATGAATTCGTTGTTGGTCTTGTTTGGTCAAATGTTCATCTTCTTCTATTATATCTTCTTCATATGAAATAAATGCTTGATCCATACTTTTTACAAACACATTATATAATTCATTGGAATCAATGGTCGTTGGTTCTTTTCTATAGAAAAGTGATTCCATTCCTTCTGCCAAATAGGTTCCTATATATTCTCTAACATTTTGATCTTCTATGATATAATCTACATATTGGCTTGGTAGACCTGCCTGCTCTAGTAATTGATAGATATCATCTTCTACTTGGTAACCAATTAATTCTCTAAAATCCACTTGTTTTACAAGTTCAATCATATTTTTTTGGGCAAACAAAAGTTGAGTACTTCCTATCAATGTAAGTAATAGTAAACTCAAAAAAGTTGTAATTACCAATAATATGACAAAAAATTGACGAATGGCTTTCATAAACTTCTCCTTATACTGATATATATATAATATATGACATAAACAATGTTATAAACAAAGTATACAGGATATTCTATCACTTTTCAATATTTTGGAACAAATCATCGTCCATATATCTGCTATACAATTGTGCTAATCTGTTCTTTTGTAAGGCCGGTTACTTTCATAATAATTTCAATGTCTACATTTTCTTTTAGCAAATTTTTAGCAATTGTCTCTTTTTCTTGCTCAACACCCTGTTGTATTCCTTGTTGTATTCCTTTTTGTATTCCTTCTTCTATTCCTCGTTTCAATCCCTCTTCTTTCGCATCTTCCATAAATGTATTATATTCTAACTCTTGTCTTGTATATGCTGAATATAATGCCACTACTTCTTCATCTGTACTATACTTATCTACCTCTTCTATTAACTTTTTCCTTGCCTTTTCTTCCATCTCTATCTCCCCTACCACTTTTTGAAATGCTTCCTTTTTCTGGGTTGTAAATGCGAAACACCATTTTGTTAAGTTGCTTTCACTACCAGTATAACATAATTTGCTCCCAATTACCATATCTACAAAGTCAATTCTGAATTTTTCACTTAATATTTTTCCTTCTTCATTTCTTAAATAGTAGGTTTCTTTTAATTTATTACTAGTTCGACAATTGTTTAAATTAATTTGGATTGTTCTTCCTATCTTATTATAACTGTTATCCCCATACTTTAGGT
>CAMUMB010000030.1 GCA_947089915.1 uncultured Caryophanales bacterium
TTTTATCATATCGGATGGCTTTTCTATTTACACAACTTTTTCTATACTCTCATTTTTTTGTTTTGTGCAAGTTTCCGATTTGAAAATTTGATTTTTGTCAAGACATACTGACTAATATAAACAAAGCAAAATAATCGTCTATACGGCGATTTTTTAAAAATATGCAATGTTTTGTATTAAATATTAATTATAGTCCTAAAACTTTTTTCTTATATTCATCTAATAATTTATTATATTGTTTCGTTAATCTTTTTAGTTTTAGATCTATAAATAACAACTTTATTCTTAATAATATATTCATTTTCTATACTTCATTTCATCTTATTTCTGTGTACGCATTACTTTCTTTTATGAAAAAGAAAGTAATGAAAGAAACTAGGAAAGGTTTGCTTAAAAAGTTACATAATTTTGATATTTTTAAAATATAGTTTATAATATTAAATGTAAGTCGTGGGGACTTATATATTTAATATTTGAGGCATCGGATAGATTATATTATCTATATCGTATGTCTCTTTTATTTTATCTATTGGAGAATAACCTCTTGTTTTGATCTGTGTATGTAAATATCCATTCATGTATTCAGTTGTATACTTTATTAATGTTTCATCATCTACTATATCATCCCATGCCAAACAATCTCTTTCTATTGACCAATGAAATGTTTCTACATCACTATCATAAGTTGGACTCCCTGAAAGATTTATTTTGTGTTTCTTAAATTTATCTTCTACAAATACTGTAAATAAACTTTTCTCTGGTTCTTTACCAGTTGTTTTTATTAATCTATTGGTATTCTCTGAACCATTATCCGTTTGAATCGTTATTTCTTTTAAATTAAGCCCTTTGAATTGTTTTAAAAATGGATGTAATACTTCTTCTAGAAACATTTTTGTATATGTAGCTGATTTTTCTTCGCAATAAGCAACAATGGGAGTACCAGTACATACATCTCTGGCTGTTATTTGATATTTACATCTAATTCCTTTAAAGTTATTTCTTTCATTTCCAAAATAAGGCTTTAAATTATCTATATCTGTTAGATATTTAATATCTATTTGTATTAATTGCCATGGAAGTAATTTTTTCTTCCAACTTACATCTCCACCTATACCTTGGTTATGTTTTTTATTTCTTTTTTTACCAACTGTTTTATTGATATATCTATTAAATGTAACATCAGAATACTCTTTAATACCAGTCTTTTTTCTAACATTCTTAACAGTAATATGTTTTTTCTTCTCTTTGGCATTTTTAGTTACTTCTTCAATAAGATCTATATCTTTTTGGGGTATTCTTTTGGGCGAATGATTAGGTTTTCTTGATTTGTCCTTTAAACCTCTTATACCATATACTGCATATCTCCTACACCATTTTTTAATTGTATTTTTACTACAACTATAAAATTTAGATGCTTTTTTTATCCCACTTTCATTTGCAAACCTTACCATTTCTAATCTTTTATTGATTAGCATTTTTTCATTATCAATATTCATATACATTTCTTGATAACTTGACCACATAATTTCTCACCTCCTCTCTTTGGCTTATTATTATATACTTAATCATAAAAAATACATAATAACCTAGGGTCACTATGTATTATAATTTATTATAGTAGTTGTAAAACATTATCGGAAAAAGGGATTTCAGATGCATATGTACTAGACCATATTGATTTATATGAAAATTATAGTAAAAGAGATATTTTAAGCGAATTAATGGATAATCCAATTTTTCTAACAGATAGTATTTGGAACATTGCGAATGTATATGTTTATGGACAATATGACGGAATGGAAATTCAAAAAGAAGAAATTGATGAAGATAAGGTAAAATCGATTATGAAAAAATTAACGATAGAATCGTAACATACGATTTTTTCTTTTACCAATATTTTCTAAACAATTCATCATCAAAAAACGTAAAAATACATGCTATAATAAATATAAGGTGGTTAGTATGCGTAAAATAGAAACAAATATAATAATGGTTGTTCCAAACGAGAAAAAAAAGAAAATTTTATTAGATTGTTCATCAAACAAAAAACTAAATTCTATCAAATATATGACACTAGAAGAATTGATGCAGAATCTAATGATTGTACCCAAAAAAGAAGCCATTTACTATCTGATGAAAGATTTACACCTTTCTTATGCCCTTGCCAGTATCTATTTAAAGAATATTCCACATATGACAGGCATCAAAGAAAGTAAATATGAAAATGTAAAAAAACTTCTGACAATCAAACAATATTTAGAAGAAAATCATTTACTTGTAGATAATAGTTCTTTCCTAGCATATCTAAAAGGAAAGCAAATTCAAATAGAAGGATATGTATTAACCAAAGAACAAAAAAACTTATTAAAACAATTAGAGCCAGAAACTACAATTGTAATCAAAGAAGATAGTGAAATTATCTACACGCACCCTTTATATGCATTTGAAACAATGGATGAAGAAATTGCTTTTATCGCATCCGATATTGCATCTAAACTCAAAAAAGGAATAGCGATTGACCAAATCTATCTTGCCAATGTATCCGAAGAATATAGAGTGTCACTTCACCGGATTTTTCACATGTATCAAATACCATTAGAAGAGAAAAGTACCCATATACTCTATGGGAATCCAATTGTCCAAAAATGGTTGAAAAGCCTAGAGGAAGATGCCGAATATGCATTAGAACAGGTGGAAAATACTTTATATAAGGAAGAAGAACAACAAATCTATACGCAATTACTACAAATTTATAATGATTATATTATGGTACCAAAAGATGAATTATGGAAGTTATGTATCAAAGAAGCATGCAAGCAAACCATACTTTCCATACCCAAACGACGTCATGTGGTTGCCATCAAAGATTTAAAAACAACAGAGTTTCATGAAAATGAATTTATTTATATTCTAGGTATGAATCAAGAACATATTCCAACAATTAAAAAAGATGAAGATTATCTAAATGATGAAATCTGTAACGATTTGAATTTGGATAACACAGAAGATAAAAATAAATTAGAAAAAGAAATTTTAGTTAGGAAAATCAATGCCATTCCAAATGCCATTTTGACCTATAAAAAGAAAACATCATTTGGAACCTATTATCCTTCCTCTTTATTAACACACTTAAAAGTCGAAAATGCCGTTGCACCTATTTCTTACCACGATTCTGATGTATGGAACAAAATGAAACTGGCGCAATTTTTAGATCAGTATAAACAATATAACGAAAAAGATGAAAACTTAGATTTGCTGTATGCACATTATCCTGAAATTCCATATGACGCTTATGACAATCAATACAAACCCATTGCCAAACAAACATTAAAAGAATACCTAAATGGGAAACTCACCCTATCATATACCAGTTTAGACCGTTATAACCGTTGTGGATTTCGTTATTATATCAACAATATCCTAAAATTAGATCCTTACATAGAAACATTTGCCATTCAAATTGGAAATTTATTTCATTATTTCCTTTCTATCGCCTTCAATGATACCTTTGTCTTTGAAACAGAATGGGAACAATACCATAAAGAAAAGACATATACAGCAAAAGAAGCATTTTTCTTAAATAAACTAAAACAAGAACTAAAGTTTGTTATTGCTACCATTCAAGAACAAAACCAGTATACAAAATTACAACAAGAAGAATATGAACAAAAAATTTTCAAAAGTATATCTGGTAACTTAAAGATAACCTTTATGGGAATTGTCGATAAAATCAAATACAAAGAAGAAGATGGTACAATATACGCAGCTATTATTGATTATAAAACAGGGACACTAGAAACAAACCTCAATCAAAGTATCTATGGGATAGGAATGCAATTACCGATTTATTTATACTTGCTAAAGAATAAGCCAGATTGGAAAAATGTAAAAGTAGTTGGTTTTTACTTACAAAAAATGATTCAAAACGAAATGAACAATGACGAAAATGATGACTATTTAGAAATGAAAAAAGATGCCATGCGTTTAGAAGGGTACAGCAGCGATGACCCTTCAGTGGTAGAAAAATTAGATGAAACATATTTAGATAGCCGTATCATCAAAGGTATGAAAGTGAGCAGTAAAGGATTTTACGCATATACTAAAGTGATGAGTGAACTGAAAATGGACAAACTTTCTGCCTTAGTAGAAAACAAAATAGAAGAGTCAGCTCATAAAATAGAGGAAGCAGATTTTAAAATCAATCCCAAACAAATTGGAGCCAAATTGGTTGGCTGTGAATTTTGTACTTACCATGATTTATGTTTTCAAACCACAAAAGATATTGAATATTTAAAAGAATATAAAAAATTAGAATTTTTAGAGGAGGATGCTGTATGACCAAGTGGACCAAAGAACAATTAGAAGCCATTCATAAAGAAGGAATGCCCATTTTGGTAAGTGCTGGAGCAGGATCTGGGAAAACAGCTGTTCTAACCGAGCGTGTGCTTCGGAAAATAAAAGATGGAATCCCAATCCAGAAACTTCTCATTTTAACCTTCACCAAAGCAGCCGCAAGCGAGATGAAAGAACGAATTCGCAAAAAATTACAAGAAGAAAATTTAATAGAAGCATCCGAACAAATTGATGCGACTTATATTACCACATTTGATAGTTTTGCACTTTCTATTGTAAAAAAATACCACTATCTATTAGATATACCCAAAGATATTATGGTTGCAGATGAAAGTATGGTAGAATTACAAAAAGAAAAAATGTTGGATGAAATTTTTGAACAACTTTATGAACAAAAAGATTCTGATTTTGAAAATCTGATTATGCGTTTTTGTACAAAAGATGATACTGAAATCAAAAGTGATATTTTAAATATACATCGTAAACTAGATTTAAAATATGATAAATTAGATTACTTAAATCATTATATCGAAAGAGAAATGCAAGTAACACATTATCAAAGCGAATTGGAATCCTATATGGAAATCATTCAAAATCAACTAGAAGAATTATCGGCGAAAGTAGAAGTAATAGAAAATATGGATGCAGCTTATTATCAAGCGTTATTTCCTTTGTTAGAACCACTTTGTAACAGTAAGACATATGATGCAGTAAGAGAAAATATAGAATTTACATTGCCAAGAGTTCCTGCCAATCATGAGGATTTAAAACAAGCAAAAGAATCACTGGCCTCTACAATCAAAGAAATCAAACGCTTGACAAGATGGGAAACAGAAGCAGAAATGTTAGAAGATATCGAAAGCACAAAGAGGGATATTGAAATACTGATTCGTATTCTAACTTTATTAGAAAACAAATTAATTACATGGAAACAACAAAACAATGCTTTTGAATTCCATGATATTGCTGCATTTGCAATTCGTATTGTCAAAGAAAATACAATGATTCAAGAAGAATTAAAACAAACATTTCATGAGATTTTACTAGATGAATATCAAGATACCAGTGACTTACAAGAAATGTTCATTGCTCTTATCCAAAATCATAACGTCTATATGGTAGGAGATATGAAACAATCCATTTATCGTTTTCGCAATGCCAATCCTGCCCTATTTAAAGGAAAATATGACCGTTATCGTTCTTCCAAAGAAGGGCTTAAAATTGATTTGACAGAAAATTTTCGTTCTAGAAAAGAGCCACTAGAGGATATCAACCAAATTTTTAACCTTCTTTTAAAAGAAGAAACGGGTGGCGTCGATTATGAGAAAGAACACCAAATGGTTTTTGGAAACCAAATATATGAACAAGAAAAAACAAATCAAAACATGCATATGCAAATTTTAACCTATGAGAAAAAACAAGAGTATACCAAAGAAGAAATGGAAGCCTTTTTAGTCGCAAACGACATTCAAGAAAAAATAAAAAACCATTTTCAAATCATGGATCCTGATACCAAAAAATTAAGAGATGTGCAGTATCAAGATTTTGCTATTTTAGTGGACCGTTCTAGTCAATTTGATTTATACAAACAAATATTTGAATATAAAAATATCCCAGTTGCAATTCATAAAGATGAGACCATTACATCAGGTACAGAGCTAAAACTTGTTTATCATATTTTAAAATGTATGCAAAAAATGGAAACCCATCAATTTGATACAGAATGGAAATATGCCTTTACAAGCATCATGCGAAGTTATTTGCTAGAAGAAACGGATGAACAGATTTTTCATTGTTTACAAAGTGATACCTATGAAGAAACGAGATTGTATACACATATCCAAAATCTATTGGATAAAAAAAATAGTCTAAACAATGAACTCTTGATACAAGCGATTATTGAAGAATTTGATTTTTACCAAGCATTCATTAAAGTTGGAAAAGTAGAAGATCGTATGATAAAGATGGAATATCTGATGAAATTGGCAGAAAATTTATCGAAAATGGGATATGATTGTTATGAGATGATGGAGTATTTAAAAGAAATTTCCGATAAAAACTATGAAATTCGTTTTCATAAAAATTTAGAAACGGAAAATAGTGTCAATATCATGACAATTCATAAGTCAAAAGGTTTGGAATATCCCATTTGTTATTACACGGGATTATACGCCAAATTCAACAAAGCAGATGTAAAAGAACGTATGACTTATGACGTATCTGTTGGGTTTGTTATTCCGACTGCCGAGAATGGAATTCAAAATACGATTCGTAAAGATTTGTTAAGGTATGTATACCAAAAACAAGAAATTGCGGAAAAAATAAGATTATTTTATGTTGCCCTTACGAGAAGTAGAGAAAAGATCATTATGGTAATGCCAAATGTAGAAGAAGAAATTCCAATATGTAATCATATCAAATCATATCAAGCCCTTCATTTTTGTTCTTTTTATGATATGATAAAATCTATTTATGGAAATTTAGAAGATTATGTAGAAACAGTAGACTTAGAAAATGTGGTAACACAAGATTATAAGAAAAATAAGGAATTGCACCATTATGCGATAGAACAAGAAGATACATTAGTCGTAAATAATATAGAAGTCTCATCAGAAGTAGTAACAGAAAAGACATTTTCTAAAAAACTACAAAAGCCAATTGATTACAAGCAGTATAAAAATATGGAATTAGGACATACTGTACACCGTATTTTAGAGTGTCTTGACTTTGAAAAACCAAATTATGTTGGTATTTCACCTTTTTTACAAGAAAAAATAGAAGATTTTCTATCTAGCCCTATTTTTTCAGATAATATTATTCATATTTATAAGGAATACGAGTTTTACACAGAAATAGGTGAAGAACAACTTCATGGTATTATTGATTTAATGATTGAATATGAGGATGAAATCAAAATTGTCGACTATAAGTTGAAACAAATTACAGATGAAGCATACCAAAAGCAATTGCAAGGATACCAATCTTATATAGAATCCATTACTGAAAAAAAAGTAACTACATATTTATATTCTATCTTAGATGGTACTTTAGAAGAAATAGGACAATTTGCTTTGAGCGAATAAAACCCGAAAAAAGTATCGGAGAGTTATTTGACAGCTTTAGAATAAACTGATACAATGTATACAGGTGAAGGAAACTTCATAAAATAAAAACGGGAATACTTAACTTCGCTATGTTGAGTACTCGCCTAAATGATTTTAGTACAAGTACTTAATCTACGTAAGTAAATTGAGTACTATTTTTTTATTGACAGAATCATAATCGAAACTATTAATAAAACGATAATTATAAATTGAAAATTTTCTCTTCTTTTCATAACATCAGGCCTCCTTCCTATCCAAAAGATTGGAAGATGGCAAGTACTCAACAGTTAAATATCCCTAAATTTATTATAGCAAATATAGATATATAGTGCAACAAAATGTGGACTAAAGAAGAAAATAATTTGACAACCCTAGAATAAATTGATACAATGTATGCAGATGAGAGAAATCTCATATAATAAAAAAGAGATACACATGATATTGCATGTTAGGTGTAATCTCTATTCATTGGATAGCGAAAACACCATCTTAGAGGATTGGTGTTTTCATTTAAGATTAATCCTTATTTCTAAGGACTAAGATTGTGTAAAACACAATAGTTACAAAAGCAACCACTAATTCCAAAAGAATTAAACCTTTCTACAATTTTTAAAATCATAGAAAACACCTCTTTTCTACTGTATTAACAGAAGAATAGAGCAAAACACCTAACTATCTTATGTATCTCAATATGATTATATAATTTTATATACAAATGGTCAATATTAATGACGCTTATAAATGGTAAATGTTCTGCCATTTTTTTTAATCTTTTTTTCTTCTATTAATTTCTTGATTTCCCGCATCATTGCACTTCTATCTACACAAAGATAATCTGCTAACTCTTGTAAACTATAGGGAATTGATACTTTTTTTTGACCTTCTGCCTCATTTTTTAAATAGGCCAGTATTTTTTCTCTAGTTGTTCGATTGCTTAAAATAGCTATTTTTTGATTCAATTGAACCGCTTTTTTCATCATCATATCCATAATATGGTTGACAACAAAAGTATGATAATGGCAATTTATTTTACAGTCTCTTAAAATAGAAAGATAATCAATGAATAAAACATCCGTTTTTTTCGTAGCAACTAAAGTAACAGGATCTTCAAAATCATCTATAAACATTTCACTAAAAATATCTCCTTTCGATAGATGCTCTAAAATCGTTTCATTGCCTTTCATATCTACTTTTTTTAAGTCCGCATTTCCCTCTATTATAATGCCAATAATTTTTTTTCTTCCACCATAATTCTGAATAAATTCTCCTGATAAAAAAGATTTCACCTTGGTATTGACACATTTTTCTAAATGATTCAACATTTGAAAATCCTTATTTTCTTTAATGTTTTCAATCATAATGACATCACTCTCAAACAAATTATAACAAAAAAAATAAAATGTTGCAAATGCAACAAGTAATAAAATAAAAACGTGATAAAATCAATTTAAGGTAGGAGACCATAAAGGATTTGACTACTAGGTAAATGAGGAGTGGAAGTATGACAAAAAAAGAAAAAGAAAATTTAGAAAAAGTAAAAAAACAGTTTAATATTATTAAACGGAATGGAAATAAACAACCTTTTGATGAACAGAAAATTAAAGATGCAATTGGTAAAAGCGCAGAAAGGGTTATGGTAACTCTAACAGAGGAAGCAGAAGATGAAGTGGTGAATCTTGTCGTAGATTTCTTACTTACACAAACAAGTGATCCCGAAGTACAACAAATCCACAATTGCGTAGAAGCAGCTTTGGAAAAAGTAAATCCATTAGTTGCGAAAAGTTACCGAGAATATCGTAACTATAAAAAAGATTTTGTTCATATTTTAGATAAAGTATATAAAAAAGCACAAGCCATTAATTATATTGGAGATAAAGAAAACTCCAATACTGATAGTGCTTTGGTTGCAACTCAAAGAAGTTTAACCTATAATTCATTAAATAAAGAATTGTATAAAAAATTCTTTTTGACCACTGCCGAAGTAGAAGCTTGTGAAGATGGGTATATCTATGTTCACGATATGAGTGCTCGTAGAGATACGATGAATTGCTGTTTATGTGACGTTGGTGCCGTTATGAAAAATGGATTTGAAATGGGAAATCTATGGTATAACGAGCCCAAAACATTAGATACCGCTTTTGATGTTATGGGAGATGTTATCATCAATACAGCGGCAATGCAATATGGTGGATTTACAGTTCCAGAAGTAGATACCATTCTAGCTCCTTATGCAAAGAAAACATACGATAAATTTTATAAAGAATACATGGAACTTACGGAAACAGATGAAGACGACGATGAAGGTGTAGAAAAAGCCAAAGATTGGGCATGGAAAAAAACAGAAAGAGAATGTGAACAAGGATATCAAGGAATTGAGTATAAATTAAATAGTGTTGGTTCTTCCAGAGGAGATTACCCATTTGTTACCATGACATTTGGAATTGAGCAAGATCCTTTTGGTGCTATGATTGCGAAGACGATTTTAAGAACACATGCCAAGGGTCAGGGCAAAGAAGGACATAAAAAGCCAACCTTATTTCCTAAGTTAGTATTCTTATATGATAAGAATTTGCACAAAGAAGGAAAAATATTACATGAAAATTTCTTAGAAGCGATTAAATGTAGTGAAAAAACAATGTATCCAGATTACTTATCCTTAACAGGAGAAGGCTATGTTCCAGAAATGTATAAAAAATATGGAAGAGTAGTCAGTCCAATGGGATGCCGAGCTTTCTTATCACCTTACTTTGAAAGAGGTGGATTTGAGCCTGCTGATGAAGATGACAAACCAGTTTTTATTGGAAGATTCAATATCGGAGCTGTTTCTCTCCATTTGCCTATGATTTTAGCAAAATCGCGCGAAGAGCAAAAAGATTTTTACGAAGTATTGGATTATTATTTAGAGATGATTCGTAGAATTCATATTCGTACTTATCGTTATTTGGCAAAGAAAAAAGCAAGTGTAAACCCAATCGCATATTGTGAGGGTGGATTTTATAAGGGGCATCTTCAACTAAATGAGTGTATTGAACCATTATTAGAGGCATCCACTGCATCATTTGGAATTACCGCCTTAAACGAATTACAAGTACTATACAATGGAAAAAGCATTGTCGAGGATGGCGAATTTGCTCTAGAAGTTTTAAAATATATCAATGACAAAACACAAGAGTTTAAAAAAGAAGATCATATCTTATATGCAATCTATGGAACACCTGCCGAAAATCTATGTGGACTTCAAATTGAACAATTTAGAAAAAAATATGGAATTATTGAAGGAGTATCTTCTCGTGAATATGTATCCAATAGTTTCCACTGTGGTGTTTGGGAAGATATCAATGGTATTCAAAAACAGGATTTAGAGGAAAGATTCTGGGAATTATGCAAGGGTGGAAGAATTCAGTATGTGAGATACAATTTGAATTACAATACCAAGGCAATAATGACATACGTGGAAAGAGCAATGGAAAAAGGGTTCTATGAGGGTGTCAACTTATCACTTGCTTATTGTAATCATTGCGGTCATGAGGAATTAGAAATGGATGTTTGTCCAGAATGTGGTAGTGATGATTTAACTAAAATTGATCGTATGAATGGCTATTTATCTTATTCAAGAGTACATGGCGATACGAGATTAAATAAAGCAAAAATGGCAGAAATTGCTGAGCGAAAATCAATGTAGTGGAGGTACGTATGAGATATCATAATATCACAAAAGCAGATATGTTAAATGGAGAGGGACTAAGGGTTGTTTTATGGGTTTCTGGATGTAACCATGAATGTCCGGGATGTCAAAATGCACTCACATGGAATCCCAATGAAGGTTTACTTTTTGATGAAAGTGCAGTAAATGAAATTTATGCAGAACTAGACCAAGATTGGTGTGATGGTATCACATTATCTGGTGGAGATCCGCTATATCCCGGAAATCGTGAAACCATTCGTAATTTAGTTTTGAATATCAAAGAAAAATATCCAAAGAAAACCGTTTGGTGTTATACAGGTTATACTTATGAAGTATTAATAAAACAAGCATTAAAAGACAACGATTTAAACGATATTTTGAATCATATTGATGTATTATTAGATGGACCATTTTTAATGCGACTTGCCGATATGAATAAACACTATGTAGGCTCTTCAAATCAAAGAATTATTGACATGGTAAAAACGAGAGAGCAAAAAGAAATCGTTTTATATCAAGATGAAGAAGTAGAGGGCTTTAAGGAGGTACAAGTATGTCATGTGTAAAAAAAACAAGAGGCTTTGAAATTGCAAAAGGATGGGAAGATAAAGATATTCACCTACCCAAAAGAAGTACGATGCATGCCGCTGGGTATGACGTAGAAGCAGCAGAAGATATCATAATTCCAATGTATCATCCAAGTATAAAACCAACATTAATTCCAACAGGATTAAAAGCATACTGTGAACCCGATGAATGGTTTATGCTTGTCAATCGGAGTTCAGGACCCAAAAAGGGATTTGTGATGGCAAATAGTATTGGCGTAGTCGATTCTGACTATTACGGGAATGAAACCAATGATGGACATTTCTATTTCCAATATTTTAACTGTTCAGATCATGATTTGGAAGTCAAAAAAGGTGATGTAATTGGACAAGTTATTTTCCAAAAGTATCTACTTGCAGACGACGATGAAGCTGGAGGAATTCGCACAGGAGGATTTGGTTCCACCGATAAATAAGATGTATAAAAACCACTAATGAGGTGGTTTTTATATATAATAATCATATAATAATAGTAGCATCATAGTAGTAAAATAATACAAAACTAATTGACACATGAAATGAATAATGTTATAGTTTCTATAGAGGGAGATGAATTTTCATGGCGAATATAACAAGTGCAATTAATATACAGGTAGATAGCCAAACAAAAAAAGAAGCAACTAATATTTTAAATGATTTAGGGCTTAGTATGAGTACGGCAATTAATTTATTTTTAAGACAGGTAATAAAAACAGATGGGTTACCTTTTGAAGTAAAAAATCATAAGCCGAGTAGAGAAATGCGAAAAGCATTAAAAGAGGCTGCGGATATGATTCAGAATCCAGATAGATATAAGGAATATCGAGATGTTGATGAATTGATAAAGGATATATTAGATGAAGACTGATACAGTCGAAACCAAATTTATTATAAAGTCATCAAGAATATTTAATAAAAATCTAAAAAAAGCAATCAAACAAGGAAAAGATATTAATAAATTAAAAGATGTACTAAAACATCTTGCCAATAAAGAACCACTTGCTCCAAAATATCGTGATCACTGTCTAATTGATGATAAATATTATAAAAATTGTAGAGAATGTCATATTGAACCTGATTGGCTACTAATTTATCAATACGTAGAAGATGAACTCTTCTTGTTACTTTTAAATATTGGAAGCCATAGTGCTCTTTTTTAACCACTAATAAGGTGGCTTTTGTTTTTGGATAAACTGTTCAATATTTTTAAGGGTTACGATATCTATAAAATGTTCCACCTTTTCCACCTGCTCTAGATGAAACTCTTCTTGATTAATCATACGAAAAAGAGTTTCCAATAACTGGTGTCTCCATAAAAGATAAGAACCAATCGAAGTACCTTTTTGAGTAATGGTAATGCTTTGATATCGTTCAAAATCAATCATTCCATTTTGTTTTAAGCGGACACACATTTTGCTGGCAGAAGAAGGTTTCACATTTAAGGAACTAGCTAACTCTTTTATGGTAATTTCTTCTGTATTTAATGATATTCGATAAATCATTTCCAAATAATCTTCCATAGATTCTGTCAAATCAAGTTTATTTTTTGTCCGGTATCCCTGTAATGTATAAAATTCACTTTTTTCCACAGATAAGTGTCCCCCTTTTTCTATTTTTTCATATAGTACTATAGAAGTTGGCGTATGGAAACTTCTTGATAATTTTATGAAATGATGAGGTGAAATATGATGAATCAGACTTTAGATACCTTAACCATTGGACAGACGGGTTATGTAGAATCGATAGAAACAGAAGGAAGTATCAGAAGGAGATTCTTAGACATTGGACTCACGCCAGGATGTAAAGTAACATGCGTGCTGATGAGTCCGAGCAAAAATCCAAATGCATATCTCATACGGGGCGCAATTATTGCGATTCGAAGGGAAGATGCAAAAGGTGTTTTGATAAAGAAGGTGGGAGAATGAAACCACAAAATAAAATGGAAAAAGTGATAGCTCTTGCGGGAAATCCAAATGTAGGAAAAAGTACTGTGTTTAATGAATTGACAGGAATGCATCAACATACAGGAAATTGGCCTGGGAAAACAGTGAGTAATGCATCAGGTATCTGTAATTATAGGTACACCGATTATACCATCTATGATTTACCAGGTACTTATTCTTTAATCGCACATTCACAGGAAGAAGAAGTGGCACGTGATTTTCTTTGCTTTGAACATCACGATGCTGTGATTGTGGTTTGTGATGCAGTTTGTTTAGAACGTAATCTAAATTTAGTTTTACAAACATTAGAAATTACAGATAAAGTTATAGTTTGTGTGAATCTATTAGATGAAGCAAAAAAGAAAAAAATCAAAATTGACCTGAAAAAATTATCACAAACATTAGGTGTACCTGTTATAGGAACCAGTGCTCGCAAGAAAAAAGGTTTAGATAAGTTAATGGAAAATGTAGATGATGTCATCTATCAAAGAACAAAAAATAGTCCACTCAAACCTACGTATGAACCGTTTATAGAAGAAGCAATTTCCATCATAGAACTTGCATTAAAAGAATGTAATCTCGATAGCAATACAAGATGGCTTGCAATGCAACTTCTAGACAATGATACGATTTTAAATGAAACGATTCAAAAAAAATTGGGGACTGCTTGCATAGAAAAAATACAAGAACCGATGGAAGAAGCTAGAACTCTTTTATACCGTAATGGTATTCATCCTGAGCATATCAAAGATGCATTTGTTTCAACCCTAATGAAACAATCAGAAAGCATTTGTAAAGAAGTGGTTACATATGAAAATGAAAATTATATAGAACGAGACCTTAAAATAGATAAGGTCATAACCAGTCGTAAAGTGGGAATTCCACTCATGGTTTTACTATTAATGGTGGTATTCTGGATTACCATTATAGGAGCTAATTATCCATCCGAATTATTATCTGACTTCTTATTTGGCTTAGAAAAATACTTATTTCAGTTTTTAGAGTTTCTTCATGCACCTGGTTGGTTAAGCGATATGCTTGTTTTGGGGATGTATCGTGTACTTGCTTGGGTGGTTGCTGTTATGTTACCACCGATGGCAATTTTCTTTCCCCTTTTTACACTACTAGAAGATTTAGGCTATTTACCAAGAATTGCTTTTAATATGGATCATGCTTTTAAAAAATGTTCAGCTTGTGGAAAACAGGCACTGACTATGTCTATGGGATTTGGATGTAATGCTGCTGGGGTAACAGGATGCCGCATTATTGATTCGCCAAGGGAACGATTACTGGCAATTCTGACCAATAATTTTGTACCTTGTAATGGTCGATTTCCAACTTTAATTGCAATCATCGCAATGTTCTTTATTGGATTTAGCTCTAGTATTGGAGCCTCTTGTTTCAGTGTAATATTATTGACTTTAGTTATTTTACTTGGAATTAGTATGACATTCTTGGTTTCCAAATTATTATCGAAAACGATTTTAAGAGGAGTACCATCTTCCTTCACGTTGGAGTTGCCACCTTACCGTAAACCACAAATCGGAAAAGTAATCATTCGTTCTATTTTTGATCGTACACTATTTGTTTTAGGAAGAGCTATTTCTATTGCCGCACCTGCTGGAATTTTCATTTGGGTTTTGGCAAACGTACAAATAGAACAGGTTTCTATTCTCCAAATGTGTTCTGATTTTCTAAATCCCTTCGCAACTTCTCTTGGTTTAGATGGTGTTATTTTAATGGCTTTTATTCTAGGATTCCCAGCGAATGAAATTGTAATACCATTAATTATGATGGGATATATGACAATGGGAACGATTACAGAATATACGAGTTTGTCTGCATTAAAAGCATTACTTGTAGATCATGGATGGACTTGGTTGACTGCTGTTTGTGTCATGATTTTCTCTTTGATGCACTGGCCATGCTCTACAACTTGTCTTACAATCAAAAAAGAAACAGGTAGTTGGAAGTGGGTAATACTATCTATTGTAATTCCAACAGTGATTGGTATGACACTTTGTTTTTTACTTACAACCTTCGTACGTTATTTTGGAATCATTTGATTCCTTTTTTCGAAATGAAGAAGGAAATAAAGAAGAAACCTCGTATGTTAATAGGTAGTGTGAAAAGTTTTATGGAAAACTGTTCATATTAGATGAAAAAGATATTA
>CAMUMB010000031.1 GCA_947089915.1 uncultured Caryophanales bacterium
AGTTTTTAATTCTATTTTTTTCATAACTAATCTCAAATTCCTTTCTATTATTTTTTGCAAATAGTTTATTTAAATTTTTTTAATAAATTTTCCATTTCAGTAAGTTCCTCTTTGGTAGGTGAGACTCTCTCACATCTTTTACCATTCCATACCATTACACCATCAGGATCATATCTAATATGTGGTGATGTTCTAGCTTTTGCTATATCACTTGGATTATTAGATATATCGGTTACTGTAATGAAACTTTGTATTTTCTTATTTTGATCTATATACGAATTTAGATAACCTTTCACAAATACCTTATTACCTTTGATAAAATAATCTTGATAGATGTTAAATAAATCTCTTGAAATATTTAAACTAACGTAGACTTTATTATCTTCGTTTAAAGTGTATTTATTTGTAGTTAATCCAAATTTAATATATTTACTATTCGTATCAGTAATAACATTGATTATTCCTGATATTAAAACTTCATTATAATTTATATCTTCATAATTCATATATCAATCCTTTCCATTTAGATTTTTTAGTTATTTAAATTACTTAAAATAAATTTAAATATAATTAAAATATTTATTTATTATTCTTATTTATTATTTTTATATATTTAGGTAGCAATATCTTGCTATGGGGTATAGTAGTATTCTTCCATAGGGTATAGCAATATTCTGCTATATTATATAAATGTGTCTTTGATAGTTTGTATTTTCAACTCTTATATAGTTTGCTTGTTTTAGATTTTTAATAGAATTAGTAATTGTTCTCTTTGATAAATTTACTTTTTGGGCTATATAATCATTACTTGCATAACAATAACCTAGATTATTTGTTAATGCTTTAATGACACCATATACAAGTTTATCAGTTGAATTTATAGAATTGCTTTTTACTATGGTATCATCTAGTATAATCACACCCATAGTATTTAAAATCCTATTTCATAATCGTGTTCTTTTTGTTGTTCTACTAATTCATCTTGATAGGTTACTTCTTTTGTAATTTCATTATATTTAAAATATAAGTGTTCATCATTTTTATCTACAACTTTAACAGTATTACGATTTATAAGATAAACCTTAAACTCATAGATATTTAAATGTTGTTTTAAATAATCTAATATTTTATATTGACCAATAGTATTAACACTACTTCTTGTAAGATCATATTCCGTTAATTTTCTCAATTCACATTCTCCTTTCTCATAAATTTTTCCAACAAAAAAACTTGTAAATCTACAAGCCCATTCGTAAAAAAGACAATAGTATCCCCTGAAACATTATTTTAAATCCTGTTTCTTGGGATTAATTATTTGAAATAACACATAGTATTTTCTAAAACCCCTTAATTCTTTTTACTTCGTTCTTTGAATTATGTCTTATTTCAAATTGATTCATTCTATTACTAGAATAGGTACTAACATAAGCCTTAATATCTTACTGTACCTTGCTTAACTAACGCTTTTTGGCACTTTAGTTAAGGGTTATGGTATATCTACCATGAGAGTGGTCTTTATATATTAGATAATTTAAATTCTCTAATATATCTAAACTTTTCTTTAAACCTTTATTTTTAATTTTAAAGGCTTGCTGTAGTTCTCCTACATCTAAATGTGTAATGGTTCTATCAAATCCTTTAGATAAGATATAACCTAATACATATTTAGTTTCGTATGGGATTCTTTTATCTTCCCATACCTCTTGTGGTACTTCTAGTTGTTTAATCCTCATTCATTGAATCACCTCTCTTTCTAATTAAATTATTAACACTTTTAAATTTGGTGTTAAAAATAATTAACACAACTAATATACATAATAATTATGAAGTTGTCAACACTTTTTGAAACAATTTTGTTTAAATTGTTGATTTTATTTAACATATATGCTATTATTAATGCAAGAGGTGTTCAATATGCAAGAAAAAAAAGTTGGCGAACTCATTGCCGAAGCAAGAGAAAAAGAAGGTCTTTCACAAAGACAACTTGCTAAAGTTGCAAATATAAGTAATGCTCAATTATCTAAAATAGAATCAGGAGAGATTGAAGTACCTAATCCAAAAATGTTAAGAAAAATAACGAAGTATATAGATTTAAATTACAATGATTTAATGTATATGATTGGTTTAGGAGTACAAGTTAGTCCATTAAATAAATATCTTTTAGATCATTATTCTCATTTAAAAGGGCAAGAACTAGAGGACGCATGGACAATAGCAAAAGCAAGTATTCAAAATAATGAAATTATTATCAAAAACTTACAACATAGAATTGATAGTGAAGAATTAGAAGAAAAGGAAAAAGATGTTTTATTTGAAACGATAGAAGATTTAAAATATCAAAATAATACCAATACAGAAATCATTAAATTATTAGAGCCTAAAATAGTAAAGGAGAAGTTGAAAAATGCAAGTCCTAAAGATAATTAAAAAATATATGAATGTTTGGCAATTTTTATCAATCGTTTGTCCTATTATATTCTTTATTTTAAATATTGTATTTCCAAGTGCAAAGTTAAGTACTTTGATTTATATTTTTATTGTGATAGGTATAGTAGGAGATTATGTATTTCTTAAAAATTGGCATGATGAGGGAATTACCTGGTTTAGAAAATCTGATAAAAACTTTTCTAAAAGATTAACACGAAAACCTGATGATGCTTGTTTATTTGTTACTGTATTTAAAACTCTATGTGTATGTTTAGTTTATATATTTGTAGATTTAGATACATTGTATGCAAATACTATATTTGCAATTATATTATGGATTATCAATATTGTAGGAATAATTTTATTGATAGGTATTACACATACCTCTTACGATAAAGTAATGAAAATTATTCCAAAGAAAAAATAGTCTTTTTGCTTTTCGTTAGATTAGCAATTAGACTATTTTTATACAAAAAAATCTATCACGTTTTGTTGTCGATAGACAATGAAAGTGGTAGTGTTTTTTTGCTTTTTATGAAACGATAGTGAAATAAAAAGGCAACAATATTACATTGTGAAACTTTGTAATATGTTGCTTAAAAGGGGTTTCAAAAGGGCTCTCCCTTTGCACACATCGTTATTGGCTCTGCCAATATCGTAGTGTGTTACCTACTTGTCTTAAAGTAGGTTATTCGCAAAAATATATTAGTTACGAAGTTTCTTTTGGATTTTTGCTTTTTTAATATAATACATCGTCACGAGTATATGGTGATGTCGTTTCTTCTCCAACATTTCCATTATCATTCAAATAATATTTGTTACATTTATTACAATATAATCTTGTACCATCTGGCATTAAAAATGTTAAAGCTGTTCCACAATTTGGACATACTGTACTTATGATATTATATTTATTGAATAATCTTTCTGAATCATCTGAATTTAGTATTTCTTTAGTAAATTCATTGAATAAATTTTTATTTTTAACTATTTTCTTTAAGAAATTAATTTTATCATTATCATTCTTGGTAGTTAAACCATCAAAATATTTTTTAATTGTAGTTTCCCAGAATGGATCACCGCTTACAACTTTATTTATAATGTCATCTAACTTTTCTTCAATAAGGTTTGGATTCCTAAATTTTATTTCAGCATTACAATTTGAACATCTAACCATTTGAAACTTTTCATCAGGTTTCCAATTTATTTTGAGTTCATTACCACACATACATTTTTCAATAACAGTACTAATATCTTCTACTGCATCATTATTCTTGTCATCTAATAATAAATTAAATGTTGACTTTATATCATCTAAATCTTTCCAATTATTTTCATTAGTCTTGATAATGTCAGATTTTTTCATAAAATCAGCAATTTCTTTGGAAGATAATTCTTCTTTAAATTTATCAGTCAATTTATCGTATGCCATATATATATTTCTTAAAATTGTTTTACAATTCCAAAATAAATAACCTGAATTTTCTCTTTCATTATCATCTATTTTTCCAGCTAATTTATCTTTTAATAGATTAAATTTTTCTTCAATTAAAGCTTTAATTTCAAGACAATTCATATTAACATAACTTGTAAAAGCACTGTTATTTGTTTTCTTATTTGCAATAAGTTCTTTTAATACTTCTATTTCTGTTTCTACATTTGTTATACAATTATTATCATCAACACCCCTATCAATTTCTTCTTGTCGCATTTCTTTTAATTCATCTGATAATAAAAATTTTTCTAACTCTCTTAACTCTTTTTCTAATTCATCTAAAGAACAATTTTCATATTGTGCTTTATATATTCCTGGACCTATAGCCATTTTCAATCAACTTCTAACTCTTATTTTTTTATAAATGGTATATTGTAAGGTAACCCAACAATTTGACCTTTATATTTAGAAAAATCTAAATCAATATTTTCTTCCTTACATTTTTTTATAACACCGTCATAAATATCAAATAAATCTTTGGAAGAATAGTTTGAAATAACATCTTTACCTAATAGATTAGATATTGAAATTTCCGTATTAGGTTCTAATTCTTTAATTTTGCCTGTTAAGTTTTTAATAATAGTTTCTAAATTCATTTTTTGATCCTCCTATCTATTAAATTATATCACATAAACGATTTTATGTAAATATCATTAAAAAAACTAATTAGATTTATTTTATCAAACTTAATGTAATTAAGAAAATCATTGTACAAAATCCTACAACAAGACCTACTAATACTAGAACATTTACAAATCCTCCCATACCTCCCATTGTTAATGATAATGTAGGTCCTCCTTGAGACATTTGCATTTGTTGTAATTGAGCTTGTTGTTGCATAAATATATCTGGATTTATTTGTGGTGCTTGTTGTTGTATTTGAACAGCTTGTGTAGTATCTATATTATTAACTGATAACATATTATTATTTTCACCAAATAAATTTACATTACTTTTTGTACCTTGTGTTATTTGTTCTGGAGTTTGATTTGGTGTTGATGCAAGTTTCGTACTGCTTATAGGAGTTCTTCTTGCAAAATCACTAATAGATGGTTCTAGCATACCTTTTTTAAAATGTTCAGTATATTCAAAATCGTGTTCTAGTAAAGTTTTCTTTTCTTGTCCCTCCATAACAGTTTGAAGAGTATGATAGCATCTATCTTGTTGTTCTTGATTCTTATAAACTGTAAATTGTGAACTAACATATTCCTCACTTGGAGAAGCATCTAAAACACTATTAATTTGCTGTCTATAATTCAAAAATTCAGGATCATTAATATGACTTTCTGTTTGTTGTCTATCTTTAATTTCATCTCTTAATTGCATTAGTTGTTCTTTTGACATTACGTTTAAATTTGTATTTTGTTCTATTTCTTGTTTTTTACCAATTCCTTTATAACAAGATTTATCTTTACTTAACATTAATGACTTACATACAGTCTTTGTTCTACCATTTTTATCAACAACTCCTGGGACTACATCTGTAATATATAAATCGTTAGAATTTAACAAAACTTCTTGTTCAGCAGTGCCATAACTTGAAAATGGTGTTACTGATATTCCTTGAGTTCCTTTTGGTGCATATATATCAAAAACCACATCATAATCATCATATTTCGCAAACGATGTATCATACAAAGGAGAAGTACTAGAATAACCCATTTCATCTATTCTACGACCAACTAAACTTCTTAAATCTTCTCCTTGTTGTAAACCACTTTCTAAATATGTTCCCTTTACTGCTCTAAATAATTTCATAGATTCTGGTAAACTTGTTGATAATCCCTTATCAAGACTTGATAATGTTTCATCTAAGTGGTGGTATGAATCTAAATTTCTAACGGAAGTTTGAACAGCGGCAACATATTTGTTTGGTAATCCATATTGTTGCAAAAATTCTCTAGTAATTTTATAATTTTCATGTAATGGTTGTGAGTAATCTAATCCTTTAATATGATTCCCAATTTGCTCAATTTGCTCTTGGGAAAAACCATACTCTGTCAGGCGAGAATCAAATTCAGATGTTATACTTTGCAAAATATCTTCTCTAGGAACACCACGTTTAGCACCTAATATCATATTACTTCCGACAGTATATTTATTAAATGCTTTTACTGACTCAACTGATAAATTATTTTGTGCTAACAAATCTCTAAATGAACTTATTTTTTCCTGATTTATACCTAATTCTTGTGGCATTTCATCAAAAGTATAGCCATCAGAAAGTCCTTGAATAATATTTGTATATTCTTCATTATCGAAAATTGAAGGCATTTTTAAAGAAATATCTTCTTCAGTAGAGAAACTTTGATAACCACCTTTAAAAATTTCTTGAATATCTTCTATTGATAATCCTTGACTAGAAAGCATATCTGTAAGTTGTTTTTCAAACTCTGGACTAATCGTTAAACTATCTTTCATTGAGATCAACTCCATTATTATTTTGATATCGCGTAATATTCTAATTCAATTATATCATGATTATAGAGAATTTTGCTTTAGTTTTTGTTATTTATTTATAATTTATGAGCTTACTTTACACTTTTACAAACTCATTTCATAATCATCTTTATCTATATCTTTTTCAGAGTGTTTTCTAGTTTTCATATAACTTGGTATTTCAGCATAATCAAATAACTCATCTTCTTTAGTTGTTCCTTTAGCAATATCATAGACATCATCAGAATCAAAATCTTTATTGTCATAATAGTCTTTTATTTCGCTTGTGGCGGCTTCTTTTGTATTTTCATTACCAATTTGTAATAACTCTCTAAAAAAGTGTTTAATTGCCTCTAAAACGCCTTTTAAATAAGATTTAAGGTTATTATTTTCTTTTGTTAAATTTTGATTTCTAGTAGTAAGTGCCTTAATTTCTTTTTTCATATTTTGATTTTCTTTTTCTAATGTTTGATGGCTTTTTGTAAAAGTATCAACTTCATTAAATAATTCTTGTATTTTAGGTTGAAATTCTATTGCTTGTTTTGTTTCCCTAATCACTTTATTCACACTATCAAAAGTTTCTTTTTCAACAAGTACGAGTTTCTTATCAAAAAGTATATTTTTAGTTGTTTTCATTTTTTCTTCAAGATTATTCATAGCATTATCAAGATTTTTATTGATAGTATGTACTTTATTTTCATAATATTTAGTAGTTTTCTTAAACTCTCTTACTTTTTGATGTTTAGCATTACTTCCTTTGATTCCTCTTTCTAACTCATAGCCTTTTTCTCTTAATCTCACATTATAAACATCTTGTAACTCGCTTAAATGAATGTTATCTCTAATATATTGCTTTTTAGATATAGTGTATCTTTCTGTATTAGTTCTTTTATCTAACTTTTTAACAAGAGGTACAACAACACAATGAATATGTGGTGTTGCCTCATCTAAATGTAGAGTTGCGTGTAAAACTTGGTCTTTAGTATAACCTAAATCATTATAAACAAAATCCATACAAGTATTAGCCCATTCTAGTATTTCATCTTTACTCATATTATCAAAAAACTTATGTGTTGCTGTAAACATAAGTTCATCAGCAACAACACTTCTTGATTTATTTAACATTTGGCTATAAGTCTTTTTTCTATCTTCTCTTTCAGTTTTCATTCTTTCGTTATGCTCTTTTTCATATTCTTTTGTTAAGTTTTTAAAACCCTTAACATATTTCTCTGTTAAGGGTACTAATTCAATATTATTTTTAGTTAATTCTAATTTAATATCAGGATTACTTTTATATGCTTTTTTCTCTCGTTTATTATGTGATCCTATTTGTGCTAAATCATTTAGAGTCATAATAGGATTACTTCTAAATATTCCATAATTCATTTATCATTCCTCACTTTCTTTTATTTTTCATCAAAAAAGATATGTTCTTTAAAAAACATACCTTAAACTGCTAATTTCAATTTAAATAATGTTATTATTTAATGTATAGTTTTATATTAGTATCTACTTTTAGAACGAAACAGAATAACTTATTTTAAAGCTGATACATATATTTCAAAACCTATATCATTTTCGTTATATAACTTTGAATTTAAGTTAATTACTTTGTTATTTATCTTACCCTCAAAGTGTATTAAGTCAACGATATTTTTAGTTGGTGCTATTACGCACGTGGTAGACATATTCCACATAAAAGTCCATTAGGTTATAAAAGAGATGGAAAAATATTAGTACCAGATTTATCTACTAAAGATGTAATAGTTAGAATATTTAATTTATATTATGAGGGTAATTCCTATCAAACAATAGCAAATATCTTTAAGAAAGAAGAAGTATTGGGTAGAACGAATTGGTATGATTCTACTATTCAAAAAATACTAGAAAATGAAATATATAAAGGAGATTTTGTTCATGGTAAAAGAACTAAAAATCCAACTTATTATAAAGATGTAGTTGAACCTCTTGTATCAAAAGAACTATGGGAAGAATGCCAAGTACAAAAGAAAAAAACTCTAGAAGCTATAAAAGAACATTAGAATATTTATTTTTACAAAAATTGAGATGTCCTAAATGTAATCGCATTCTAGGTGGTAAAGCAACAACTAAAAAGAATGGTAACTCTTACTATTACTACTATTGCAACGACTGTAAATTAACTATTAAAGAAACAGATATTGAAAAAGAAATAGAACATTTTATCAATGATATTTATGAGTATGATAGTGTTGTTAATCAAACACTACTTCCTATGATAAAAACTAAAATAGAAAATCCTAAAGAAGAAATCCAAAAAGAAATATCTAATCAAAATCAAAAACTAGATAGAATTAAAAAAGCATATGTTAATGGTACATTTAAGTTAGAAGAATATGATGAAGAAAGAAAAATAGTTGAAACAACGATAACTGAACTTGAAAATAGATTAAATGAATGTGAAGTATGTGATGTTTTACAATTTACTCCAGAAGATATTTTGATTAAAAGAGATATTGATTATATTAATCAAATACTTTATCCAGAAGAATATAAAGAAAGAAACTTTACTTGGGAAGAATTAACAAGAGAAGAAAAAGCAAATTTAGTTATGAATTATATAGATGAAATAAAACTATATGAAACATCAAATCATATATGCAAAGTTGATGAAATATTTTTTAGAGAAAGTATTGCTAAACCATGTAATGAATTATATGATGCAGGATATATTGATAAAAAAGATTATGCTTTAATGGGTAATGTAGTTACAAAATTAAGATTTAGTGAATACCTACCTTTTGAAAAAGTAAGCCAACATATTTTTAGATTAAGAGAATTTTATAATGTAGGTTATTTTGAAGCAACCTATTATTACAATAATAAAGTGATGTTCTTTAATGGATATGAAGAACGAAGAATAGTAAGAATATTTCCACTAGAAGATTATAGAAAAATGGATAAACTAGAACAATTAAAACTTGGTGTTATCTATGTTAAAGATGGGGATAAATCAATACTAGAAAATGAAGAAGAAGTATTTGAGTATATACCACCAGTAGTTAATTCTACTGAATATGAACTTGATGAAGAAACAAGAAAAAAGAGAAAAGAAATTGAACAAGAATGGAATGATATTAAATCTAAAATAGATGATAAAAAATAAAATTATGAGAACCTTTACTTACGAAGTTTGTGAAAGGTGCGAATAATTTTCATAGATAAAATAATAAGCAATGCTTACTATTTTATCGGTAGTCTTATGTAGTTTTATTTCATTACGAAGTTTTGAAATAATACGAAATAAGACAAGGTGGATTCTAAGGTTGCCTAAACCTTAGCCCCCAGATTTTGATGCTTGCGTCAAAATCTATAGGGGGTTAGAGATTTTGTCAAGGTCAAAATTCTCTTATTATAATAGTAGGGCTCTGTTTTAAAAAAAGTGGTATGAGAAATGATTAAAATTATAATATATTTTAAATAATTGATCAAATAATAGAAAAGTATGATAAAATAGAAGTAATTAAGGGAGGTTTAAATCATGGGAGTAATAGCGACTAGGTATATAACTTTGTCAAATAGATATGCAGGATATAATGATGATGGAAACTTTATTCAATCACATGTAATTGAAATGATGATTTTTGATGAATTAAAATTACCAAATATAGAAGAATTTGTAAATGAAGCAGATATTACTATCATAGGAGATGAAATTGAAGAATTTTTAGATAAGAAAATGGATGAAGAACAACATGGTTTAAAAGCTATGTTTGAAATGGAAATGCAAATTACAGATGAAGAAGTAGATAAGGAAAAGCGTTTGGAAGGTATGAAAAGTCTACTTGGTTCTTCTAGATATTATTTTGAACCATATTCATTAGAATATTTCAAAATCTATACATCTAGATTAAAGGAAAAGTTACAATCGTTATTTTCTGTTTTAAATGACATTAACAGATGTAAATCAGAAGAATTATCAGAAGAATCTAAACAACGACTTAAAGACCTGGATTTTCATATTAATTCTAAAGGAAATATTTATTTTAAAGATGCAGAAAGATTAGCTGATGCTATTATATATAATGTTAAAGATTTGTGTAAAAAAATTCAAGCTGGCAATAATCCTGAAACATATTTGACTTTTAAAGAATCTAAGCATCAACTAATGAAAGATGATGTGTGGGAAATTGAACTATATCCAAGTAGAAAAATTCAAATAAAAGATAGATATCATGCACATATGCCTCAATTTATAGCATTATCAGAAGAACAACAAACTCAAGTTCAAAAAGAAGAATTAGAAAATTTTTCTAAATGGATGAAAATGGATTTTGAGGAAGATGATGAGAAAATATCTGGTGAAATTCCACAATTAGTAAAAACAATGAAAAATACTGAAGAATAAAGTCGTATTGCTATTTTATGCATTATTTGATTAAATTATATTAAGAAATTGATACAAATTATGTATTAATTCCTAATTTAGCGAAAAAGTTGTAGATAACAACCCCTATCGCACCAGCTTGAATAATAACTCGAACTTTCTAGTTATTCTAGGAATTTGAGTTTTAAAATATTCAGGTTTGTGCTATAATCAGTATATGAGATTGCCCCATAGCCAAGCGGTAAGGCATCGGACTCTGACTCCGACATTGCGTTCGTTCGAATCGAACTGGGGCAGCCAGTATAAAAAATACCATTGAATTTCAATGGTTTTATTTTAGTTATTTATTATTTGATACCAATTTGACCCCCATTTTTGATATTATAGATTTTATCTAACGAAGATATGTAATTAGATTCAAGTAAATGTGTATACGTTTTTAATGTTTCATTTATATTTGCATGTCTTAATATTTTACTAATAACTTCTATTGGAATGCCAATTGAAAATAACCATGTTGCGCAACTATGCCTAAAATCATGCAGTCTTAAATGTTTATCAATATTAGCTAATTTAAAATACTTGTCTCTACCATATTTTAGTGATCCTTCGCTTATTGGTAATGGACCATTAAATAAATACCATTCGTCACTATAATCACTAAATTGTTTCCAATATTCAATTAATTTTTGTACTTTGTTATTTAGTGAATCATCTAAATCAATAGGTGCTTTGGATGAGGCAGTTTTAGGCTCTTTTAAAACATTATGTTTGGACATTGTATGATTTACCATTAATTGTTTTTTTTGCGAGTTGTAGTCTTTAATTTTAAAAGCTCTTACTTCTCCCATTCTAGGACCTCTACTAAATGATAAATCAAAATAGGTATTGAATTTTAAATTATCCTTGCTTGCTTCTAATAATCTTAAATATTCATCAAAATCAATAACTTGCCAAACTTTATTTTGATTACTTAATTTGTTTTCTTTCGGTGTCCCAAATTTGCCAACACGTCTAGGGATATTGAGTTTACAGAGTCCTTCATTTACTGCGTAATCAAACATCTCACAAATTAAATTATGAGAGCGGTTTAATTGTTGTAGAGAGTATAATCTTTCCTCCTTTCCTTTTTTATATTTCTTCTTTACCATTTGACGTTGCCAATTGGAATAATAGGTAGTATCAATTTTAGATAATTTTATGTTAGGATTATTTTGTACTTGATTACTTTCATCAATATCACAAAAATAACTTAATAGATTTTTTTTATTATCGAATGTATCGGGGTCGCATTTAATTTCTATAAAATTTAAGTATCTCTCTTTTAATTCACTTAATGTAATATCAATAGTATCAGGATTTTTCTTTTTTTCTTGTTTGAAAGTTTGTAAATATTCATATGCTTCTTTAGCAGTTTTAAATCCTCTAATGGTAGTTCTCTTCCATGTTCCATCTATATTTTGTATTCTTGGTTTTATATAAAATGTTTTTGTTTTTTCATCATAGTAAACTCCAGGATATTTTTTTGCCATTTTATCAACTCCTTTTATTGCCTAAAATCTAAATTTTTGGTATAATCAGAGTACACAAAAACTTCATGATTGGTGTCGTGATTTATTTGTGTACACTGTATAAGTGTTGACCTTCTACCTGGCCGTAGAGGTCTTTTTTGTTTATAAATATTATAGTTTTATTATTATAAACTACTTTTAAATAGTTCCAATTCTTGTTTTTAAAATTTACATATCTTACTTCATAATTCATACATCACACCTCAAAAAGCATGATAACATAAATTTATTTATTTGTGTACGAACATGCACAAGATAGGCTTTTAGATGCACAAGATGGGTATTTTTATATTTATATAAACTTATTTACATAAGTTATTGCTACTTAACACCCTGCATTTAACAAGGTGTTTTTGGTATTACCATCCTGTAACTTCTGATAATTTATAAGAAGCAATACTATCTACCTCTGATAAACACATTGCTTTGAATTTCCAACGTCCATTAGCTTCTAAACCACTATTATTATCAATACATGTTCCTAAAGTATTTCCGTCTTTGTCATAAGCTGTATAAGTTACTTGAACATAAGAAAATGATTTATCAGATTCATTTTTGATATATCCTTCAATATTATACGAAAAACCATATTCGTCTTTTGAAGCAGTAACAGTATTTTCTTCTACTTTTAAACTTTCTTTTTGTTTATCAGCTTCATCAATAGCATCACTTACACCTTTTGAACAAGCTACTATTAATGCAATAATAATTCCAAAAATAATTGCTATTTTAATCAAAAGACTTACTAATTTATTTGATTGACTTCTACCACATTGTGGACATACTTTAGCTTTCTTATCAATATCAGTTCTACAATGCTTACATTGTTTCATACATCACACCTCCTCGCTAGCACATATATATTAAAACTCCTGTACTAGCGAGTTTTAACCAAAATTAACAATCATTATCATTTTTGATTTTTTCTTGCTTATCTAATTTATCTAACATAGATTGAGTTATATCAATAATGTTTCTATTAGTAATTTTATAACCTTTTCTAATACTAACGGATATTTCATCACCACTTGCGTTTACAATAACATCCTTTGGTTTTTTATTTTCATCTCTTTTAATTATCGTAGTCTCATAGGTTATATATTTTTCATTACTTGTTTTCATTATTTATGTCCCTATCTTTCTTATTTTTCAATTTTTGCTCTAATATAAAAGCCATAGCCTCATCTAGATCATCATTGGTTATATTTCCATTTTTAGATAGTGTTACTTCCATATCACCAAATTTCATGGTTTGTTTTTGTTCAATATCATTTTCAATTCTTAAATCTTTTAACATCAAGTCATCAATTGCTACATTAAAAAATGAAGATAAAATAGATAAGTCTACAGCATCTGGTTCTCTTATGCCTTTTTCCCAATTACTAATTGTTGTATTTTTCTTATTGCATATAGTTGCAACTTCCTCTTGTGTCTTTTTATTCAATATTCTTAAATATTTTAAGTTGGAAGCTAGATAAATTTTACTATTATCCAAAGTATTTTCCTCCTTCCAATATAAGTATAACATTGCTTTTTTCATTTTTCAAGAAAAAAATTTCACAAAATGTGAATATTAGGATTGACATTCACGGAATGTGGAGTTATAATTAAGGCAAGTTAGGAGGGATAGACAATGGAAAAAGATATTATTGATGGAAAAATTATCGCTAGTAATATTAGAGCAGAAAGAAATAGAGCTAAACTGACTCAAGAAAATACTGCAGAAAAGTTAGGAATTTCAACGAAAACATATATTTCTTATGAAGAAGACGCCCAATGTATAAAGGCTACAATGCTCTACAAACTTTCAAAAATTTTTGGTTGTAATATCAATGCTTTTTATTTACAATCTAATTCCACATAATGTGAATAAAATCAAATCACGTTCAGACACTTAATGAAGGCTAGAATTAAAAATTGCTATTAACATGGTCGGCAAACTTACTAAAAAATGACATCCTTTATTAAACCGTTTAGTCTTCAAAAAAACATTTTACACTTTCGAAATCAATTCTAGCTTTCAATAAGTGCCTGAACAAAGAAACAAGAATAGGAGGAAGGAATGGAAGAAAAAACAAAATTAGTAAAGGTAATCAAAGTTATTAAAACAATTGGGAATGGAACTGAAAAAAATCCAGTAAGAACTGTAATTCAATACTGGAGCTTGAATGGCAAACTTTTGGTTACAATGGATGATTATTCATTAACTAATGCACATGCTTCATCAGATGTTAATTCGTAGGTAATGAACGCAACAGTTGCCTTAATAAATCTTTTTAAGTCATTTATATCTTTTTCTTCAAATTTACGCACATAATGTGTCTCATCATTACCAATCCATGATGAAATCTTTGCTAGATTTTTGATATTGGTACTATCAATATAGTTAGATATTACTTGTCCCAATAAAGTAGATTTTATTTTATCAACTTTATCAGGATGTTTATAAACACAATAATCTTTAATCAAGAATTCCAATGCTTTTCGATAACCAATACCAGATAATTGATTTAAATTATAGATTTCGGATGCATGAGCCTGATTATAAATTTCACAAAAATTTGGAGATAGGTTATTGATACAATTATCAAATTCAATTTGATTAGGAATACTAGGGAATGAATTTAAATAGACTAAATGTTTATGCATATAACTACCATATTTAAGCTCGTTAGTAGAATCATACATATAATGACTTACAAAACCTTTACCACATGATGGGCATACAAAAAATAGAGAAGCTAATTGAATGTCTTTATTTAATGATTCCATTAGTAAATTTGGAGAAATTTTACTAGTACAAATTGGGCATTCATTGGGATATTCACAAGCAATTCTTGTACTATTACCATCATGAGCACAAAAATATTTAATCAAAATAACACCTCTCTTTCTGCAACTATTATAACAGAAAGAGTGCTATATGCAAAAAAACACGACACCAATTTTAAAAACTAAAAGGAAGGGGGAATTCAAATGTCAAAAGAAAAAACAAGAGAAGAAATCTTTAATCAATTATATTTAACACCTAGAGATATTAAAACAATAACTGGGGTTGGTATAGGTAAAGCAACTAATATTGCCAAAACAATGTGTAAAAAAATGAAAGAAAAAAAGATTTTCGATCCATCTGAACCTATGGATTGGGATGGAGAAAGTAAACGACAATATTTAGTTAATACAGATTTTTTTAGAAAGGAGATGAGACTATGAAAGATATTCTTAAAAGTAAAGTAATGATCTGTTTCATTATATTCGTACTAGGCTTTACGTATTTTGAAGCTAGCTTAGAACAAAAGAAAAATGACCCGAAGTTTACCGACAGACAGGTCATTCAAAATGAAAATTTAAATAATTAAATTTCCCTTAGATAATAACAGAATTTTAGGGAAATGTC
>CAMUMB010000032.1 GCA_947089915.1 uncultured Caryophanales bacterium
TTGACATTATTTATATAATAATATTAACTACTTACACACTTTTCTTGACATACCCGAGAAAGTTATACGATACCAGCAGGATATCATAATGGAAGTGGAAAGGTAACAGCGAATAGTTTGGGAACTAATGGGTTTGATATGACAACCAAAACATATGATTTTACCTATACTGTCCCTTACGATGGATATGTATATATAGATTGGAATTACTCAGCTAAAAATGGGCCTTCAGTATCTTCACAAAGCGTATTGTATCTAAACGATCAAGTATTATCTTCTCAGAGTGGAAATACCGCTACCGGTTTTGAGTACAATTATCATAATCGCATTATTGTAAAAGTAGGAGATGTTATAAAAGTAACTACTGCAAATACTGCATATACTACTAATATCACATCTATATGTTTATTGTATTAATAAACATATAATATAAATAAAGTCAAAAGAAAATTTGACTTTTCATTAACTTTAGAATCTTCCAACGCGGAGCGTAGGAAGAAAAAACCACACATTATATGTGTGAGAGTTAAAAGCTTATAGAAAAGAGCAACACGTCTGTTATAATTTAGGTGTTCAGGCCTCAATTTAACAGAAGGAGTGGCGCTCTATGACAAATAGTTTAACACATACAAAGTGGATGTGTAAATACCATATTGTATTCGTACCAAAGTATAGAAGAAAAATGCTATAAAAATGCTATATTATAAGTTAGGAAATAGAAACTTTTGGGCAACAGGATACTATGTAAGTACAGTAGGATTAAATGAAGCAACAATAAAGAGATATATAAGAGAATAAGAAAAAGAAGATCAAGTAAAAGATAAAATTACGATAATATAAAAGTCCTTTAGGGGTAGCTAGGAGAAAAATGCAAAGAGTCTTGAATAAAATGAAAGCCTAAAATGGCTAGTTAATATAATTCCCTATTTATGTAAGTTTTAAATTAGCAGAAGAAATAGAAATATTGCTATTATTTATAAAATTAGGTATAATAATATTATAAAATCTTAAAGGAGTTAAAAGATGAAAAAGTTTATCAAATATTTTATATTAGTATCAATATTATGCTATATTGGAATGCCAAATATATCAGCAAATTCTATTGCAGAATCGGCAATACCAGAAGCAGTTGGAGATATGTATGGTTTAGCACAAAATGCTATTCAGAACGTCACTCAGATTACTGATAATTCTTCAGATGAAACACAATTACCTCAAGTTTCTTCACAAAATTTAAGTACAGAGGTATGTGGAGTATCAGATATACCTGCATCTTTACCAATTTTTGTTAGCAATATTGTAAATTTATTGAAAATATTAGTGCCTATAATATTAGTTATTATGGGAATGATTGATTTTGCGCGTGCTACAATTTCTAGCGATGAAAAACAGATGAAAGAATCTCAAAGTCGATTTATTCGTAGAACCCTTGCAGCAGTGGTCGTTTTCTTTGTTATTGCAGTTATCCAATTTGTATTTAGTACAATCAGTACTAATAACAAAATGACAGGCTGTTTGAATTGCTTTGTAAATGGAAAATGTACTAGCGTCACAGTAAGTGATTCCTATTGCTATGTATGTACCTCAAATTCAAATCTTAAACTTTGGACAGGAACAAATCCAGGAAAGACAAAAAATTGTACAACTGGTTATGCGAAACACACGGATATATCGCATGAGGATTGTGGAATAAAGGCATGCTATCAATGTAATGGGAAATCTAATGTTTATAAGTGGGCAATCAACGGTGATGACGATGAAGCGTGTGGTACTGGATATCATTCTTTAAATGGTATAACATAGGAAGAATCATGTAATAGTTCTGCCAATAATACAAGCAATAGCTCACAAAATAGCACTATAAATGATAATAATCCATCTGGTAATAACGAATCTACTGGTAGTACATCAAATAGTAATAATACCTCTAATAATGATAGACAAACATGTAGAAAAGAAGCACTAGAATTTTGTCGAAACAATTGCCACAATGCAATAGGAGATTATACATCGCAAGCGTTTATGAAGTGTGCAAATGATTGTACCAGCAAGAGATATTCTTTGTGTGAGTAGTATAAGATTGTATACCATATCGTAATAGAGTAAAAATTAGTTTTCAATAGAAAACCTTGATTTTATCAACTTTTGACAAAAACTTGATATCATGTTATAATTTGTATCGTCACAAAATAAAGTAAGGTGGTATCAATGAAAATTAATTCAGTAGATTTAACGATTAGTGCAGTTAGGCGTAGTCAATATCCAACCGATAATAAACCAGAATTCTTACTTGTAGGGCGTTCCAACGTTGGAAAAAGTAGTTTTATCAATACATTGATTAACCGTAAAAACTATGCAAGAACTTCAGCTAATCCAGGTAAAACCCAAACTATTAACTTTTATTTGGTAAACGAAATGTTTTATTTAGTAGATGCACCAGGATATGGCTTCGCTAATTTAAGCAAAAATAAAAAGAAAAAATTTGGGTTAATGATGGAAGATTATCTTACGAGTAGGGAAAATTTAAAACAAGTATTTATGTTAATTGATTTCCGCCATAAACCAAGTAGTGATGATATACTCATGTATAATTTCTTAAAACATTATAAAATTCCGGTAACGATTGTTGCTACCAAAGCAGATAAAATTGGAATCACAAAACAACAGTCACAACGTAGTATGTTATTAAATGAATTAGATTTAGTCGTTGGAGATGATTTCATTGTATTTTCTAATGTAACGAAAGCGGGAAAAAATGAAGTACAAGAAAAAATAGAAAGAATCATTTGATTGTAGTTGCAAAAGACCTAAGATTACATACAATAAGTTAGGTGATCTCATGAAATTTATCTTTTGTGATGAATCAAACTTGATTCTTTTTTTAAACAATCAATCTATTTCAAAAATAGATTTTAAAGATAGAGAAATATTAGAAGAATATTTTAGAAATTTATTTTTAAAACTGAAAGATTTTTACCATATAACAATACAAGGATACTATAACATCGATATTTATTTAGATACTTATTATGGAGCAATTATAGAGATTGTACAAGAAGAATTAGAGTATTTTGAATATGATGACAATCAAGTTGATATGCGCATTTGTATTCATCAAACACCTATTTTATATGAATTAGAAGAATACATACCTTTAGACCAAAATATATATGATATGATTTGGTATCATAATAAGTGGTATGTAAAATTAAAACAAGACATAAGTGATTTATCTCTAGGAAGACTATTAGAATATGCAAAAATTCACTATCAAGAAAGTGAACATATATTAAAAACAGGAATGCATTTATAAAAGATATCTAGTATCTTTTTATTTTTGATTATGCTATAATAGGAAACATGAGGTGACTGTTATGAAAAAACCTGTTGTTGCTTTGGTAGGAAGACCAAATGTGGGCAAATCCACTATTTTCAATCGACTTGTTGGCAAAAAAATATCTATTATAGAAGATACTCCTGGTGTAACAAGAGATCGTGTTTATGGTAATGTAAGTTACCAAAATTATCAATTTCATTTGATTGATACAGGTGGAATTGATGGAACCGATGATGTATTTAATTCAGAAATTAAATTACAAGCAGAACTTGCGATTGGTGAGGCAGATGTTATTATTTTTGTTGTTGATGCAAAAGAGGGATTAACTGCAAATGACCTTTTAGTAAAAGATATGCTTTTAAAAAGCAATAAAAAAGTTATTATCGCAATCAATAAAGTAGATAGTAAACAGTCACAGGATCATTTATATGATTTTTATGAACTAGGATTTGAGCATTATATCAATGTAAGTGGAGAACAAAATATAGGAATAGAAGATTTGTTAGAAATAATTACAGAAGATTTCCAAAACTATGAAGAAGAACCCTATGAAGAGGGAACCATCAAGTTTTCTATTATTGGGAGGCCAAATGTTGGAAAAAGTAGTTTAGTCAATGCCATTTTAAACGAAGAAAGAGCCATTGTAAGCAATATTGCAGGAACCACAAGAGATTCTGTGGATACTCCTTTTACTTATTATGATCAATCTTTTGTTGTAATTGATACAGCAGGTATGCGAAAAAAAGGAAAAGTATATGAAAAAATAGAAAAATATAGTTTACTCAGAGCAATGAAAGCAATTGATCGTTCTGATGTTTGTTTATTAGTAATCAACGCAGAAGAAGGTATTATTGAACATGATAAACATATCGCAGGATATGCCTTAGATGCAGGTAAGCCTATTGTAATTGTAGTCAATAAATGGGATATAATTGATAATAAAGAAGAACAAATGAAACAATTTACAAAACAAATTCGTGCTGATTTCCAATTTTTATCATATGCACCTATTGTCTTTTTATCCGCTTTAACGAAAAAAAGAATTCACACCCTAATTCCACAAGTAATCAAGGTATATGAAAATAGTAAAAAAGAAATCAAAACAAGCCTTTTAAATGATGTTATAACAGATGCTTATAACTTGAATTTACCTCCGTCTTATAAGGGAAAGAGACTTAAAATTTATTTTTCTACACAAGTAGGTACTTGCCCTCCAACGTTTCAAATACAAGTGAACAGTAAGGGATTAATTCATTTTTCATATGAACGTTACTTGGAAAATAAATTAAGGGAATCCTTTGATTTTGAGGGAACACCTATTGTGTTACAGTTTAAAAATAAAGGAGAACAATGATTTGACAGAAGTAAACTTTTATACTATAACAAATACCATTGTATAGGGGGAAGATATATGGAAACGAAAAAAGTGTGTGCAATTGAAAACTATCTTGGAAAATTTGAAGGAAGAAATCTGTTTGCTTGGAACCAAATTACAGTTCCAAAATGTAAAGAAGAATATATTGAAAGAGTAAGTGAGAAAATTAAAGAAATTTTTGAATTAACAGGAATAGAAAGAATGCAGACAATTGATGCATTCGTTATGATGGAACATAATAATGGGATTAATCAATATTTTCCATTTTTAAGAGACTATGCATCAAAAGAAGTTTCAGAATTTATTCGTGTAGCAAGTGGCACTGATACACTAAATCTAGGACAGGGTCAAAAAGTAAAATAAAAAGACAGTGATGTCTTTTTATAATACAATTGCAAATAAATTTCCAGATCCTTTGTTGACCAATTTGGATAATGTGTTTTGTAACTTAAATCTTACATTTTCAGGTAATAAAGACAATTTGGCTTGAATTCCTTCTTTGACAATTACATCTAAACTTCTACCAAAAATCTCGCTTTTCCAAATATTTCCAGGTTCTATATCAGAATCTTTCATCAAATAATCAATGAGTTCTTTGCTTTGTAATTCAGATCCAATAATCGGTTCAAAGGTAGATTCTACGTCGACACGAATCATGTGAATCGAAGGTGCAACTGCTTTTAATTTAATACCATAACGACTACCTTGTTTGATGATTTCAGGGGTCTCTAATTTCATATCAGATAAACTAGGCGATGCAACGCCATATCCAGTTTGTTTTACCATTTTTAAGGCAGATTTAATTTGGTCATATTCTTGTTTTGCTTCATTATAATCTTGGAATAATTTTAAGAGTTCTGCACGATTGCCTACATCGATGCCAATAATCTCTTTTAATACTTGGTTATACAGTTCTTTTGGTGCTTGTAATGTAACAGTAACAACACCAGTAGAAGTATTGACATCAGATAAATAGGCATTACTAATATATTCACAATTGGTAAAATGATTTGTAATCGTTTCAATATCTCTTAATTTATCAATTTCAGTTACACTTTCCCGAATTTTTTCCATGTAGATTTTTTTAAGCCAATTGGTTGGAGAAAGGCAAGCAATCCATTCTGGCATGCTGACATTGACCTCTAATACTGGAAATTCATATAAAGCTTCTCTTAAAATCGTATAAATATCTCGTTCCGTCATATTTTCAACACTGATTGGTAATACAGGAACTTGATAAGATTCTTGTAGTTTTTCCGCAAGTCTTTCTGTTTCTGGTAACATTGGATGACTAGAATTTAATACGACAATAAATGGTTTTCCAATTTCTTTTAATTCACTTACCACACGTTCTTCGGCTTCCACATAGTTGTTTCTTGTAATTTCTCCAAATGATCCATCTGTTGTAATGACAATTCCAATGGAAGAATGGTCACGAATGACTTTTTCAGTCCCGATTTCGGCAGCTTCTACAAAAGGAATTTCATCATCATACCACGGACATTTGACCATACGTGGACCATTTTCATCTTCATAACCCTTTACACCAGGTATCACATAACCTACACAATCGACAAGACGAATACTAGAAGTAAATTCATCTATTTGAATTTTAGCTGCATTGCTTGGTACAAATTTAGGCTCCGTTGTCATAATGGTTTTTCCTTGTGCACTTTGTGGAATTTCATCCAGTGCACGTTTTCTTTCATATTCATCTTCAATATTAGGAACAACTAGGTTTTCGATTACTTTTTTAATAAAGGTTGATTTTCCGGTTCTAACTGCACCAACAACACCTAAGTAAACATCTCCGCCAGTTCGTTCTGTAATACTTTTGATGATATCTATTTTTTCCATATAATCCCTACTTTCCATAATTCATTAAAACATATGTGTTCTTATAAATGAATATGCATAAATTCTCCACAAAAAAACTGAAGTCTCAGTTTTATATAAATTTGTCTAGATCCTTTGGCACTTGATCATTGACAACCGCACTTATAATTTTATCTTCTTTTTCTTTCGACACTTCTTTCCCTGTCATTTCTCCTAATTCATGAATAATTTCTCTTAATGTTGCTTCATTTTTTAAATCATTTTGTTGTAATTTACTCGCAAGTTCTAAAATTTTATCCTTTCCAACATTGGTCTTTTTTTCTACTTTATTAAAAAAACTATCCGAAAAATTGAACATCGTAATCCCTCCTAAAATAATATATGATTACACTTAAGAAGGGTTATTGTTTTTATAAATAAAACGAATCAATTTCTAAATCTTCTTGGGTTTCATGAAAATCATTTCTGCTTATTTTTTGTAAAGTATCTACAAATTGATTTGGATTGATGTGCTTTAATAAATCACTCAGTGCGATGACACCGACTACCTTTTTTTCATTTGTAACCAAAATTCGTTTTACTTGGGTATCTGCCATTAAATCTAGTAAATCTTCTATAGAAACAGTTTGCTCTATAGAAATGACATGATGCGTAATATAGTTTTCAATAGGAGAAGTAGGGTCTACTTTGTTTGCAACTGCCCCAATTACCAAATCGCGGTCTGTAATCACACCTACAATTTGATTTTCCTTTGCGATAGGTAGAAAACCAATATCATGTTGTTTCATAATACTTGCGGTTGTTGCAATGGAATCTTCTAATTTTCCAACAATCACAGGTCTACTCATTATATGTTCCATAGAATCACCATTTATAGTATGAAATAAGTTACTTCATTTATACATAAAATGTATTAGGTGATAATCTTGAGAAAGAGAATTCATTTGAAAAAGAAATATTTAATTTTTCAAAATAAAAATACCAAATGGAATTTGGTAATAGGGATCGTTGTCCTTTTTGTAATTGCGATTTTTCTCGCTTTTCGATTTATCAATCAGAAAGTAACACCTATTTTAATGGAATATGCTGAATTACAAGTAGGGCGTATGGCAACGCAAGTGATTCGTCAAGCCGTTTCCACAGAAGTTACAGATAAAATATCTGTAGATGATTTATTTCTAATCACAAGAGATAGTAATGGTGATATTAAAACAATCGACTTAAATCCCATCAATGTGAATCGAATGACAGGCTTGGTAACCGAAAAAGTAAGTGAATATTTAACCAAAGTAGAAATAGGGGAAATTGATAACTTAAATTTATCCGCAGAACTATTTGATAGTAAAAAGGTGAAAAAAGGAATTATTTTTGAAATTCCATCGGGAATTGTATTTAAGAATCCTATTTTAACCAACATTGGTCCTAAAATACCTGTGAAACTAAATTTGGTTGGAGATATCGCAACAGATGTCAAAACAAAAATTACCAATTATGGAATTAATAATGCATTAATTGAAGTTTTGGTGTATGTAGAAGTAACCGAACAAGTGATATTACCTTTCGCATCCAAAAGGGTAACAGTCGAAATGAATGTTCCAATCGCACTCAAATTAATTCAAGGAACCGTTCCAAATTATTATTTTAATGGAAATGCATCGGATACCAATTTATCTATTCCTATTTCATGATATAATGTTCTTACGGACGTGGTCATATGAAAATATATGTTTATTTAGATGAAAGTGGATCTATTCACAAAAATAGCAAGACGGCTTACTTTGCGGTAGGTGGGTATTTCACACTACAAGAGAAAAACAAGATAACTTCTTTGTATAAAAGAATCAATAAAGAAATCAAAGATGAAAGAAAAATAGAATTGTCAAAAGAAATCAAATCTTATGATATGAAAGATTATGAAAAAGTCAGAGTTTTTAAACAGGTACAGGCAATTGAGTCTTTTTGTGGATGTGTGAAAATATTTGAAAAAGCGAATATGAAAAAAGAAATTATCGAATCCAATATCTTTTTCAATTACGCAGTGAAGTTGTTATTTATAGATTGTATTATCCCATTACTGGGTCAGGATGTATTGAATAGTTCTACTGAATTCATTGTCAGTATTGATAATCGTAATATTCGAATCGGGGATTTAAACAATTTAGAAACTTATTTAAAAACTGAATTTTGTTTAGAAAATTTTGATTTTAAAATTACTTATTATGATTCTGCAACCAATTATGGAATTCAGCTGGCAGACTTAATTGTCAATACATTTTATAACTATTACAAGGATCAAAAGATTGTAGAAAAGGTAATTCCAAGTATTGAATTTGAAAAATTTCGAATTAGTTTATTTCCAGGGTATAAAATGGAGGGTAGAGTTCAGAAAATTGCATATCATAAAATAGAGAGTATTTGACAATGCATATTTTATGTGTTAATATATTCTCACAAGACCTGAGGTAAGTAGCTAAAAGCTAAGCGTATGTGAAGTACGTTGCTCCTTAGGCATTTTTTTGTATAATAATTTATGGTATAATGATAATAGGGTGGTAAAGTATGAAATCAGTAACACTAAATAATATCGAATATGAGATTTTAGAAGATTACAAAAATGGTTATGATAAAGAAGCAATAGAGGAAAAATTAACAGAATATTTTGAACCGTTTGACTATATTTTAGGAGACTGGGCTTATGGAAAATTAAGATTGAAAGGCTTTTGTGAAAAAACAAATGCAATCTATAGAGAACTCAATGATATTCAAAATAAAGATACTTACTTAAAAAATGAATGTGCATATGAGTGCAAGTACTTTGTCCTCAAAAAGAAAGTATGATAAAAACGTAGTGCAATCTACGTTTTATATACGACCAATTTTTATTAAGTACTCAAAAAAGGGAATATTGCCTTCTCGAAAATTATTTTCTTGAATCATCTTTTCAATTTCAGAAACAGTTATCCACTTCACAAATTCCACTTCTTCTTTTTGCAGTGAAAGTTTATCGATATCAATATCCATTTGTAAAAAATAGTCATCTTGTAATGCATCTGAATCTTTTTCTGTCCAAATATATTCTAATTTTTCTTTCTCAATATCAATACCAAGTTCTTCTAAAATTTCATTGTGCATCGTATCTAAACTGGATACAGCAAAAGGGACATGTCCTCCAGTAGTTGCCCATTCACTTCCTTTTTGTTTCGATGTTTTTTGGATTAAAATTTCGCCTTTACTGTTTTGAATATAGACAATAACTGTTTTGAAATATTTTCCATTTGGTAAATTCATTTTTTTATTTCTTACAACACTTTCATTTAAAGCATTACCCTTTTGGTCAAATACTTGTAAGTATTCCATAACATCACCTATCATTATTATATCATATAATATTGCAGATAAAACGGTTATTCTATATAATGGTAATAGAATAGGATGTGTCATATGAAGAAAAAAATAATCATTTCAGTTGTTTTACTTTTACTGCTTATTTTATCTTATTTTTTATACAACTATCTCAGAATAAAATATGCCAAAATAGAAGTAACTTTAGTGGAAAATCTTACATTGGAATTTAGTGAAAAGAAACATGTATCGGATTATATTACAAGTATCAATGGTAAAATCATAGATGATTATATAATCGATTCTACAAAACTAGGAAATAAAGAGGTTGCATTTACATTCATCAATGATGATCATATCAAAGTAAAATATTCCTATATCATAGAAGTCGTGGATACAGTAGAACCATTAATATGGTTAGGAAGTAGTTATTCTGTTCCTGTTGGGAGTGATATCCATTTAACAGATAAAATTTTATGTGGCGATAACTATGATAACCGTCCCAATTGTTATATTGAGGGCAATTATGATTTGAATACAGTTGGAACTTATCCGCTTGTTTTTAAAGCAATTGATAGTAGTGGCAATGAAGAAAGTGTTGCATTTGATTTAAACGTATATCAACCGAGCAATACAGGAAAACCAGCAAGTCCAAAAACAACGACTGCTTATAGTGATATTGTAAGCAAACATAAGAATGAAACCACCAAAATTGGTATTGATGTATCTAGCTGGCAGGGTACCATTGATTTTGAAAAAATAAAAAATGCAGGGGTAGAATTTATCATGGTAAGAGTAGGTGGTACAAGAGGTACGAATGGAGAATATTTTTTAGATAAACAATTTAAGAGAAATATGGAAGAAGCAAATAAATACGGAATTGATGTTGGAGTTTATTTTTACTCTTATTCTGATTCATTAGAAGGTGCGAAAAAGGATGCAGAATGGGTAATTGAACAAATCAAGGATTATAAAGTTGCATTGCCAATTGCGTTTGATTGGGAAGAATGGGCTTATTTTAATGATTACAATATGAGTTTCTTTGGACTGACCAATATGGCTGATGTATTTTTAAGTACCATTGAAGTAGCAGGATATCAAGGTATGTTATATAGTAGTAAACTCTATTTAGAAAAAGTATGGCTAGAAACCGATTATGATACTTGGTTAGCGCACTATACAGAACAAACCAATTATGAAGGACCCTATAAAATATGGCAATTATGTGATAATGGAAAAGTAGATGGTATTGACGGATTTGTAGATATTAATGTGATGTATATAAATAATTAGTGTTAGCAAACTATATAAAACTATTTTGTGAAAAAGTATAAAGACGATTAAAACTTACAACAAGTTGTTGTAAATTTACCATGAGGTCATAATTTTCTATTGAGTAAAAGATTAAAGATAAAATAGTTTGTAGATTATATGCAGAAACAACGAGACAAAATAGATGAAAAAATATCATCTAAATTGAAAATAGTACTGAAATTTTTTAGTAATAATTGGATATTAAAATTTTAGATGTTAGATTGTCTTACGGGAAGAATACAAAAATGTCTTTCCCAAATGTAAAAGGATTTTCAGTTCGTAATCTAAAATATATGAAAACATTCTATCATGAATATAAAGAAGAACATGAATTTGTGCAACTGGTTGCACAATTACCATGGAAACATAATATAACTTTAATTGAAAAAAAGGATAAGAAAATTTGGAAATAGTATGTGTAATAAAAAGAATTAGAATCATACAACTTTTCAAGATAATTTAATTTATCTTTTTTTGTACACTACTCCCAAAAAAAGGAATACCATAATAGACAAAAAGATGTTATAATGAATATGATTGGAGGCTAGCAAATGGAAATCAGTGAATTACTCAATTTGTACCAAGATTATTTAAAAAGAATTAATGAACTATGGAGGGCTCTTTGACCCAGATCAAAAGATAGAAAGAATCCAGTATCTAGAAGAAAAAATGCAACAACCTAATTTTTGGGACAACAAAAAAGAAAGTGAAACTATCATCAATGAACTCAATTTAATTAAAAACCAAATGGGACAAGTAGAAGGATTAAAAACCAAAATTACGAATAATATGGAAATTCTAAATACTTTAAAGTTAGAAGAAGATCAAGAAATGCTACAACTGATGGAAGAAGAATCCAATGAGATAAAAGAAGTATTAGAACAATGTGAAATTAATCTTTTACTTAGTGGTCCTTATGATGCTCTTGGTGCCATTTTAGAATTACATTCAGGGGCAGGTGGAACGGAAGCCTGTGATTGGAACAATATGCTATTTCGTATGTATACAAGATGGTGTGAAAAAAAGAATTACAAAGTAGAAGTAATTGATGAACAACCTGGAGAAGAAGCAGGTATGAAAAGTATTACGATGCTTGTAAAAGGTATGTATGCTTATGGATATTTGAAATGTGAAAAAGGTGTACATCGCTTGGTTCGTATTTCTCCATTTGATTCTGGAGCAAGAAGACACACTTCTTTTGCTTCTTTAAATGTAACACCTCTTTTTGAAAACAACAATATCGACATCGAAATCAAAGAAAGTGATTTACGAATTGATGTGTATCGCAGTAGTGGTTGTGGAGGACAAGGTGTGAATACTACCGATAGTGCGGTTCGTATTACGCATTTGCCTACAAAAATTGTCGTAACCTGTCAAAATGAACGCAGTCAAATTCAAAATAAAGAGAAGGCGATGGAAGTTTTAAAAAATAAACTCTATCAATTGGAATTGGAAAAACAAGAACGTGAACTGAAAAATATTAGCGGTGATACCATGGATATCAATTTTGGTTCACAAATACGTAGTTATGTCATGCATCCCTATTCTTTGGTGAAGGATCATAGAACCAATACAGAAACTGCGCAAGTATCAAAAGTCTTAGATGGAGATATTGATTTATTCATCAATGACAATTTGAAGAAAGGAAGTAACCATGTTTAGAAGAAAAAAGCGTATTTTAGATGAGAACATTATAAAAAATATCTATAAAAAAGATCGACTATTTCGTTACGCTGAGTTTTTATTAGGACTTTTATTGGTAGCGATTGCCTTTAATGTCTTTATTTTACCAAACAACATCGTCTATGGAGTGAGTGGGCTGGGGGTAATTGCCAAGCACTTGTGGAAAATAGATCCCTCTATCATCATCATGATATTTAATATTTTTCTCATGGTACTTAGTTTTGTGTTGCTGGGAAAAGAGAAAACAGCAAACTCAGTCATCGGTTCGCTACTATATCCTGTGATGGTAAAACTAACAGAGACTGTGCCAAAATATATGGATGTAACGGGAGCAGAACCATTAATGTTAATTCTATTTGGGGCTGTGATAAATGGATTTGGGCTTGGTTTAATATTCAAGGCAGGATTTACAACGGGTGGTTCAGACATTATCAATCAGATTGTTGCGAAGTATGGAAAAATGTCAATTGGAAAATCTATGTTTTTTACAGATGGACTGATTGTATGTCTTTCATTATTTGCCTTTGGATGGATTCCACTTATGTATTCTTTACTTACACTATATATTATCAGTGTTTTAACAGATAAGGTAATCTTAGGAATTTCACAATCCAAGGCTTTCTATATTATTACAGATCATGAAACGGAGATAAAAACATTTATTTTGCAGCATTTAAGCCATGGGGTAACCGTTTTAGATGGTCGTGGAGGTTACACAGGAAATCATCAAAAAGTCATTATGTGTATCATTCCAACAAAAGAATATTTTATGGCAAAAGAAGGAATTCATCAAATTGATAAGAATGCTTTCTTTGTCGTTACAGATGCTTATGAAGTATCAGGAGGAGAATAAGGAGGTAATATATGGATATTATTCGCTTTCAACATGTAAAGAAACAATATAAAACTGGTGTAACTGCGATACATGATCTTTCTTTAAATATTGAAAAAGGTGATTTTGTATTTATTATTGGCTCAACAGGATGTGGAAAATCTACATTAATTAAAATGATTTATCGTGCAGAAAAACCAAGTAGTGGAAAAATACTAGTTGGGGGAATTGATGTTGCGAAACTAAGGGACAGTAAAGTCTATAAAATTCGAAGAAAAATTGGTGTGGTTTTCCAAGATTTCCAATTGCTCGCAAGGTCAACCGTATATGAAAATGTCGCATTTGCATTAGAAGTGTTTGGGCTACCAAAATCAGAAATTCATTCTAAAGTTTTAAAGGCTTTGGATTTGGTCGGATTAAAACATAAAGCAAAAAATTATCCCAATCAATTATCTGGTGGGGAACAACAACGTGTTGCGATTGCCCGTGCGATTGTCAATGGACCAAAATTATTAATTTGTGATGAACCTACTGGTAATTTGGATGAAGTTACGAGTATGGGGATTATGAATGTCTTAGAAGAAATCAATAAACTAGGAACAACGATTATTATGGTAACGCACGATAATGAGATTGTAAATCGAATGAAAAAAAGAGTAATTTTACTAGATAGTGGTCGAATTTTAAAAGATTATGAGAAAGGAACTTATACACATGAAAGCATTCAGAATATTTAGTCGAAATGTAAGAGATGCACTCAAGAGTGTGTTTCGGAATTTTTCTCTTTCCCTAGCCTCTATCTCTTGTATTACCATTACCTTAATTGTTGTTGCACTATCTGTTATATTGTCATTTAATGTCAATAATTTTGCAACTCTTGTCGAAAAAGATGTAACCATTGTTGCCTTTTTAAATCTAGATATTACATCAGATCAAAGACAGGAAGTTTCTACGAAAATTAATGCATTAGATAATATAGATTCTGTTGCCTTTCAATCCAAAGTAGAAATTGCCAACGAAATGATGGAATCTTCAGAGGTATTTAAAAATATTATGTCGAATTGGTCTGAAGAAGAAAGTCCAATTCAAGATACTTATTTGGTGAAAGTAATTGACATTGAAGCTATTGGTAAAACGGCAGAAGAAATCAAAAAAATAGAAGGTGTTTCTGTTGTCAAATATGGAGAAGGTATGGTAGAACAATTAATTTCTGTGTTTGATATTGTTCGGAAAATTACGATTGGTATGGTCGTTGCTTTAATTATCGTAACTGCCTTCTTAATTACCAATACAATAAAAATCACGATTTTTTCAAGAAGACGTGAAATTGAGATTATGCGTTTAGTAGGTGCATCCAATATCAATATTAAAATACCATTTCTATTTGAAGGACTGTTTTTAGGAATTCTAGGTTCAATTATTCCAATTGTCATTACCATTTATGGCTATGTTGCCCTTTATACCCATTTTGATGGACAGATGTTTTCTCCATTTATCAAATTAATTGAGCCACAACCATTCGTATATATGGTATCCGCCTTTTTACTGGTTGTAGGAATAATAGTTGGTATGTATGGAAGCTTTAGAGCTGTAAAAAAATATTTGAAAGTATAGAGTTGTAAATGAAAATAAATTTTGTTATACTAAAAATGTCAAAATAAATCATAAAATAGTTTGCATATAGCATAGAT
>CAMUMB010000033.1 GCA_947089915.1 uncultured Caryophanales bacterium
ATGTCATTTTCATATAAAAAGATTCAATCCCATAGAAAAAGTGATTGAACCCTATTAGTATATAAAAATGTAAATAATTTTCCGTCATATTCGATTATTTAAAATTTAAAACTAAAATGAATTTATTGTGAATAAGCTTGGTTTGGCTAAGATTACATGGTATAATAATGAAAATGAGGTATGTAGAATGGAAAAAATAATATTAGTAGATGGAAATAACTTATTATTTCGTAGTTATTATGCAACAGCGTACAATGGAAGTATGATGTCAAATAGTAAAGGATTTCCAACCAATGCTCTTTTTGGATTTGCAAACATGATGAATAAAATTGTTTTAGAAGAAAAACCAACCTATATGATTGTAGCGTTTGATAAAGGAAAAACATTCCGTCATGCAGAATATAAAGACTATAAAGGTGGACGTAGTGAAACACCTGATGAATTAAAAATGCAGTTTCCAAAAGCCAAAGAGATGTTAACTTATATGGGAATTCGTTATTATGAGATTGATAATTATGAAGCAGATGATATTTTAGGAACCTTTGCTACATACTGTGATAAAGATCCTAATTTTGTAGGAACAATTATCAGTAGTGATAAAGATTTATTACAACTTATTAGTGATGATGTCGATATGAAATTGTTAAAACAGAAGGACTATATCCGTTATAATAAGAAGACATTCCACGAAGCTTATGGGATTGATCCAATTCATGTCATTGATTTAAAGGCTTTGATGGGGGATCCTTCTGATAATATTCCAGGTGTCCGTGGTGTTGGTGAGAAGACAGCATTAAAAATGTTGCAAGATTATGGTACCTTAGATGGGGTTTATGAACATTTGGATGCATTTACCCCTAAAATGAGAGAAAAATTAGAAACCAGTAAAGAAGATGCGTACATGAGTTATCATCTTGCGACCATTGTACGTGATGTTCCCATGGAAATTAGTATGGAAGACGTCAAATGTGGAGTAAAGGATCATGAACAATTAAATCATTTATATGAAGAACTTGAATTTTATTCTTTCTTAAGAAAAGAAGAAAAAGAAATGCCATCTACCATTCATGCCAATCATAATTTTAAAACCATTCATAATATGGATGAAGTACAACTTAGTAAGCCAAGTGCAGGTTATTTAGAAATACTGGGTGTCAATTACCACACTGCACCTATTTTGGGACTTGCAATCTATAATGATGAAGATTCCTTCTATATTCCATTTGAGGTTTTAAAGCAAAATCTAGATAAAATATCAAAATGGATACATTATACATACGATTATAAAAAAATCTATACAGCCCTTAAATGGCATCAGGTTGATCTCAAAAATATAGAATTTGATACCATGATTGCTGCTTATTTATTAGACTATAATATCAAAGACGATATCGCTTATTTAGCAAACCAATTTGATTATGAGATTCCTTTTTATGAGAATGTATTTAAAAAATTAAAAACAAAGGAAATTTACGAAGAAGAAAATCCAGAGATTACAGCTTACCATGCGATTTTAAAGGCACAATTTATTTATGAAACAAGAGATTTATTCGAACAAAAATTGAAAGAAGAAGATTTATCGAATTTATTTCATGAGATTGAATTACCACTTGCGCGTGTACTTGCAAATATGGAATATAATGGGGTTCATATCGATCAAGATGCACTTAAGAAGATGGGTGAAGAAATCCAAATTAAGATTGAACTGGTAGAGCAAGATATCTATAATGATGCAGGATGCAAGTTTAATATTTCATCTCCAAAACAACTTGGTGAAATCTTGTTTGAAAAATTGAATCTACCACATGGTAAAAAGAACAAAAGTGGATATTCTACATCTGTTGATATTTTAAATAAGATTAAAAACGAACATCCAATTGTCGATAAAATTATCGAATACCGTATGTTAACAAAGTTATATACAACATATGTGGAAGGACTGATGAACACCATTTTGTCTGATGGAAAAATCCATACCATTTTTACCCAGACTTTAACGAGAACGGGTCGTTTGTCTTCTATTGAACCAAATTTACAGAATATTCCAATTCGTTACGAATATGGAAGGCTTATTCGTAAGGCCTTTGTTCCAAGTAAGGATTCCATTATTTTGAGCGGAGATTATTCGCAAATCGAATTGCGTATTTTAGCACATATGGCCCATGTGGTTTCCTTGATTGATACATTTAAACGAGAAGTGGATGTCCATACCAAAACAGCTGCCGATATTTTTAAAGTAGAAGAAAATCAGGTAACCAAAGAAATGAGGCGTATTGCCAAAGCAGTCAATTTCGGAATTATTTATGGTATTAGTAGTTATGGGCTATCTGAAAATGTGGGTATTACCCCTTATGAAGCAAAGCAATTTATCGATAACTATTTTGAGAGTTACCCAGGAATTAAAGAGTATATGGATGAAACAATTAAAAATGCGTATCAAGATGGCTCTGTTCGTACTTTAATGCACCGTAAGCGTACTATTCCAGAGTTGAATAACAAGAATAGATTGATTCGTTCTAGTGGTGAAAGAATTGCTTTAAATACACCAATTCAAGGAACGAGTGCGGATATGATTAAAAAGGCAATGGTTGATATTGATAAACGATTCCAAGAAGAGAAAATACAGTCTAAGATGATTTTACAGGTACATGATGAACTTGTGTTCGATACATTAGAAGAAGAAAAGGATAAGGTCATTGAAATTGTAACCGAGTGTATGGAACATGTGTTAGATTTAGAGGTACCATTAAAAGTAGACATCGAATATGGAAATGATTGGTATCAAGCCAAATAATATTTGACAGATAAAAATAGAATATGATAAAATGAATTCGTAAATCGTTGATAGAGAATAGTAATTTATTATTTATGTTAAGAAAGTTCATGGTTGATGCGAATGAATCATAAAGATAAATGAATCTACTCTTGAGAGAAATGTAAACATTTCCGGTGAAAGCCGTTAACTGAATTAAGTTATTCGTAGGATGGTACCGCATTATAATGCTCCTATATGAATAACTTTTTTTCTATTTCGGAGGTGATTTATGGCACGTAATGTAATAGAAGGTGTAAATATTTATCTTGGAGAATCATTACGCATCGAGAATGCTGAACGTAAAGAAGCATATTACATGATTTTTGAACGTAAAACAGATAAATTTGTTGGATATTGTGGTGTTCGATTACGTGAGGGAAAAGATATGCCTTATTTAGGTAACATTGAATATGAAATTTTTGGACCATTTAGAGGACATGGTTATGCCAAAGAAGCGAGTGTAATGTTAGGTAATATCGCGTACGATTGGGGGGTACAATCGCTTACAATTACCGCTAATGTGGAAAACCTGCCATCTTTAAATGTGATAAAAGGGTTGGGTGCTCAATTTGTTGAAGTGGTTAAGGTGCCTAAAAAATGTTGTTTATATAAGCAAGGAGATCGTTTATTAGCAGTTTATGACTGGAAAATAGAAAAGAGGAATGGGTTATGATAGATATTAAGTTTTTAAAAGAAAATCCAGATAAAGTAAAGGAAAATATTAAGAAAAAATTTCAAGATGAAAAATTACCTTTGGTAGATGAAGTTATTACTCTTTATGATCAAAAACGTGAGAAATTAACGAAAATGGAAGGTATGAGAGCCGATCGTAACCGCAAAAGTGCGGAAATTGGTACTTTGATGCGGGAAGGTAAAAAAGAAGAAGCAGAAACTGTGAAAAATGAAATCGCACACTATGGAGACGAAATTGATAGGCTTACCAAAGAGGTCGATACATTAGATACACAAATTACAGAAATTATGATGAAAATACCAAATATGATTGATGACAGTGTTCCTATTGGAAAAGACGATAGTGAAAATGTTGAAATTGAGAAATTTGGAGAACCTGTTGTTCCAGATTATGAAATACCACACCATGCTGATATTTGTGAGGCTTTAAATGGTTTGGATAAAGAATCAGCTGGAAGAACTTCAGGGAACGGTTTTTATTATTTAATGGGTGATATTGCGAGACTGCATTCCGCAATGCTTAGTTATGCCAGAGATTTTATGATTGACAAAGGATTTACATATTGTGTGCCTCCATTTATGATTCGTAGTGATGTGGTGAATGGGGTAATGTCATTTGCCGAAATGGATGCAATGATGTATAAAATTGAAAACGAAGATTTATATTTAATTGGTACTAGTGAACATTCTATGATTGGAAAATTCAAGGGACAATTAATCAAAGAAAGTGAGTTACCAATTGCGATGACTTCTTATTCACCTTGTTTTCGAAAAGAAGTGGGTTCTCATGGTTTAGAAGAAAGAGGTTTATATCGTGTTCATCAATTTGAAAAACAAGAAATGGTAGTCCTATGTAAACCGGAAGATGCCATGGATTGGTACAATAAAATGTGGTCTTATACCGTAGAATTCTTTAGAAGTTTGGATGTGCCAGTTCGGACATTGGAATGTTGTTCAGGTGATTTAGCAGATTTAAAGGTAAAATCTTGTGATGTAGAAGCATGGAGTCCAAGACAACAGAAGTATTTTGAAGTGGGTTCTTGTTCTACTTTAGGGGATGCACAGGCAAGAAGATTAAGTATACGTGCTAAGGGTGAAGATGGCAATTATTTAGTTGCAACTTTAAATAATACCGTTTTAGCAACCCCACGAGGTTTAATTGCTGTTTTAGAAAATAATTATCAAAAAGATGGATCTATTAAGATTCCAAAAGCATTACAAATTTATATGGGTGGAAAGACTGAGATAACTATAAAATAAAGATTTGAATATTCATTTATAGAATAATAGAAATCTTTTTTCTTTTGTTGTGTGTAATTTTAAAATGGAAATGGTGGTATTATGACTAAATTACAATATTATGATTTATTACAATATATCAATGAAGATAATAAAATAGGTGCAGGTAAGGAAGTAAACGTTTATAAATATCAAGATAAAGTAATAAAATTATTTCATGCAGACAGGAAAACTCCAATTCCTAGAATTTCTGATGAGGGACTAATCGCACTAACACAACTTTCATTCCATTGTTTTCAGAATCCAATTGATATTATATATCAGGAAGGTAAAATTGTTGGATATACAGAATTATTTTTAGAGGAAAACGAAATTAATTTTGAACTGATTGATTTTGATGGTATCAAACAAGATTTAATGACCTTAAGTGAAAATGGTTTTTGTATAGAGGATTTATTTTATAATTACATTTTTACAGATACAAAACTTTTATTTAATGATATGACAAGTTATCATTATTTAAAAACAGATGTTCCTTTTCTAAAAAGTCAAAATTTAAGAAAAAATACGATTGTTATGAATAATTTTTTAATAGGCTTTTTACAGTTTGGCGCTTTCCGAAAAGGTATGACCAATGAATATACAAAAATGTATTTAGCGAATGATTATAGAGAAAAACATTGTGGCAATTTATTTTATGGAGATTTTATTAAATTAGAGAAAAATGAATCTTCTTTTAAAAAATAACATTGTATATTTGATGGTAGGGCTGTCTAGAACTAAGAATTGTAGAGGTGAAGCATGAAAAAAATTTTATTCTCTATTTTTTTATTTGTTTTTACAATTGTAGATATTCATGCGTTAGAATTAAACAGTGAGCATGTAGTTTTATATAATTTAAACGATAATCAAATCGTTTATGAACTGAATAAAGATGAACAAACGAGCATTGCTAGTTTAACCAAAATTATGACTACATTGGTTGCAATAGAGCATATAACGAACTACGATGAAAAAGTAGTCATTCAAAATGATATGTTTGTTGGACTTAAAGAAGCCAATGCTGCAGTCATTGGTTTAAGACACAATCAAATTGTAACTTATAATGATTTATTATATGGAATGTTTTTAGCAAGTGGTGCCGATGCGACAAGAGCAATTGCCATTTCACTTGCAGGAAGTGAAGAAAAGTTTGTAGATTGGATGAATGAGAAAGCGAAAGACTTGAGGTTAGAACACACGCATTTTGTCAATACAGTGGGACTGGATAATAACGATCATTATTCTACTGTAAATGAGGTTGCTACTCTTTTAAAAGAGGCATTGGAAAATGAAAAGTTTAAGGAAATCTTTATGACAGAAACCTATACATTTTCTAATCAATCTATCACAGTATCTAGCACATTTAAAAAAACAGCGAAGAATATGAATCTTCCATACGATTTTATTTTAGGAGCGAAAACAGGATATACCAATCAGGCAGGAAGATGTCTTGCATCCATTGCTTATGATGAAACGAATCAAATTATGTATTTACTGGTTACGACAAATGCGGATAGTAGTCCCAAACATATTTTAGATGCGGTTAACCTATATCACTATTACTTTAACCATTATAAATATTATCCATTGGTGAAAACAGGAGACACTGTTATAACCTTACCAACTCAGTATTCTAAAATAAAAGAAGTAACTTTTTATGCTCCTAAAGATATTACAAAATATTTAGACCATGAAGTTTCCAAGGAAGAAGTTGTATTAGAATATATAGGAGAAACTATAATTCATTCTAATACGAAAATAGGTACAAAGTTAGGTGTCGTAAATGTAAAATACAATAATGAACTTATCGAAACCATTGATATTATTCTAACTACTTCAGTTCCATTTTCCTTATTTGTTTTTATTCAAGTGAATAAAGTTTATTTCTTAATAGGCCTTGCGCTCTTATTGCTTTTCTGTTTTATCGTAATAAGAACGATAAAAAGACAGAAGAATAAGAAAAAAAGATTGTAGTTCTTTTTTCTTTCTGTTATAATGCAATCAGCAAACATTAGCATATCATATATGAGGACGTGATTTTATGAACATAACTGGAAAAGCTTTATTCAAAAGTTTTTTTGTGAACCTATTTTTATCTATTTTTAAAGTGGTAATAGGTTTTTTTGGGAAATCTAGTGCATTAATTGCAGATGGAGTTCATTCTTTCAGTGATTTATCTACAGATGCAGTTGCGCTTTTTGGTGCAAAATATGCTTTAAAGCCAGCAGATAAAGAACATCCTTTTGGACATGGTAGGGTAGAATATCTTACTTGTCTCATTATTGGATTAGTTGTGTTATTACTAGGCCTAGAAATTATTGGAACTTCTTTTCAAGGCAAATTTATAATACCTGCTCGTATTGTCATTTGGATGAGTTTACTTACAATTATTATGAAATTTTTGTTATCTACTTATTTATTAAAAGTAGGTCGTAAATATAATAATGCCATATTGATTGCGAGTGGAAAAGAAAGTAGTGCAGATGTCATTAGTTCACTTTTTGTTTTGCTTTCGAGCATATTAATGCAATTTTCTAACCAATATCCTATTTTAAAATACTCTAATAGGATTGCAACGATTATTGTGGGTATTTTGGTTGTAAAAACGGGATTCGATATTATAAAGGACAATATGAGTTCTATTATTGGAGAACAGGTAAGTGATGTCGATGTGGATGAGATGCTTGCAATTCTACAAAATGAGGAAACCGTAGATACGGTGGATCAATTTGCAGTCATTAAAAATGGTCCATATTTTCAAATTACTGGAGAAATTAGCATGAATGAAAAATTATCATTAAAAGAAGTACATGAAGTGGTTGAACAGTTAGAAGAAAAATTAAAGGTATTTGATGAACGTGCGAGATATATCAATATTCATGTCAATCCAAGTAAAAATTAATTGAAAAAATTTGTTTTTATGTTATAATAAGTACCAATGTTTGGAGTGGAATTTATGATAAAGGTATTACATATTGGCTTAGGCACATCATCTGGTGGAGTTGCAGTTTTTATACTCAATCATTATAAGGAATTAAATCCAAAACAAGTTCAATTTGATTTTATTAGTATGTCTGAACATATTCCCTACGAAGAAGAAATTAAATCACTAGGTGGAACTATAATTCCTGTTGTGAGAACGGTTAAAAATCCTCTTTTAACGCTTTATCAAATATACCATATAATTACAAAGAACCAATATGATGTGGTCCATATTCATATTTCTAATTTTGCGAATATTATTCCTTTATTAGGAGCAAAATTGTCTGGCTGTAAACATATTATTTTACATTCTCATAATAATGGAATGAATGTTGGCATATTGAAAACTACACTACATAATATCAATAGATGTGCAACTTCAAATATGAAATTAGAACGTCTTGCTTGTTCAAAAAATGCAGGTGAGTTTATGTTTGGAGTAGCTCCTTTTACCGTATTTGAAAATGCCATAGCAAAAGAAAAATTTTATTACAATGAAGAAATCAGAAAGCAAGTCCGTAATGATTATAGGATTCCCGAATCTTCTTTTGTCATTGGAAATGTAGGAAGGTTAGTTTCACAAAAAAATCATTCATTTTTGCTTCAAATGTTTGCAAAATATTTAAAAATAAATCCAGATGCATATTTATTTATCGTAGGAGATGGTGTGTTATATAAACAACTTCATACATTGGCGCATCATCTAAATATAGATTCTAAAGTAATTTTTACTGGTTTTCAATTTAATGTGTCTCCCTATTATCAGGCAATGGATGTATTTTGCCTTCCAAGTGTTTATGAAGGGTTAGGCATTGTTGGAATAGAGGCCCAGATGAGTGGATTGCCTTGTATTTTTTCGGATAAATGTGTGGAAGAAGTGAATGTAAGTGGTAAATCTATTTATCTGCCATTAAATGATATAGACGAATGGGTACATAGGATACATATGCAATATTTATCTAGAAACTTGAATGTGCGAGATATAAGTATAAGAGGATATGATATAAAAGAAAATGTAAAAAAATTAGAGAAGATATATACAAAGAAGATTTAAAATTCTTTTTTCTTTTTCCAAAAATTTATGATAAACTATGAATAGGGTGATGTTATGCCGGAGTTACCAGAAGTAGAAACGATTAAGGAAACATTAAAACAAAAACTTGTGAACCATAAAATTGTGGGCATTTCTGTTCGTTATCCTAATTTAATTGAATATCCTAATAGTCATGATTTTGAAAAAGAAATTGTAGGGGAAACCATTCATGATTTGAGTCGACGTGGAAAATGGATTTTGTTTGAACTAGATCACTATTATTTACTAAGTCATTTAAGGATGGAAGGCAGATATTTATTTCGTCGTTCCAATGACCCAATCCAAAAACATGAGCACATTTCTTTTTTATTAGAAAATGGCGAGGAATTACGTTATAAAGATACTCGTAAATTTGGTCGAATGCATTTGATTGCAAAAGAAAATTTGTATCAACAAAAACCACTTTCAGAACTCGGTTTAGAACCTTGGGATAAGGAATTGAATGCGAAGTACTTGAAAACAAAATTAAAAACAAAATCGATTCCTATTAAAACGTCTTTATTAGACCAAAGTATTATCACAGGGATTGGGAATATTTATGCCAATGAGATTTTATTCTTAGGTAAGATCAACCCTATGAAGTCTAGTAATCAATTAACACTAAAACAATTAGATACCATTATTTGTAATACAAAGAAGGTATTAGAAAATGCGATTGCGCAAGGTGGAACGACGATTCGTAGTTATGAATCCAGTGAAGGTGTACATGGAAGATTTCAGCAAAACTTATATGTCCATGGAAAACAAGGAGAATTTTGTTCCATTTGTGGTACTGAAATTATCAAAACTACTGTAGGTGGAAGAGGTACTTATTATTGTCCAAAATGTCAAAAATAGAAAGAGGAAATTATGAATCAAGAAATTATCAAAACAATGAGTGAAACACTAAATATAAAAGAAAAACAAGTAGAGGCAACATTACAATTATTAGAACAAGGAAATACGATTCCTTTTATTGCACGTTATCGAAAAGAAGTAACGGGAGCTTTAGATGAAGAGCAAATTAGAAAAATAGAAGAAGTTTACACCTACCAAGTCAATTTACAAAAACGAAAAGAAGATGTCATTCGTTTGATTGATGAAAAGGGAATGATGACAGATGAGCTAAAAACAAAAATACTAACAGCCGAAAAATTGGTAGAAGTGGAAGATTTATATCGACCATACAAAGAAAAGAAGAAAACAAAAGCAACAGAGGCCATTGCGCTGGGATTAGAGCCGCTTGCCAAAATGATACTTTCTTTTCCGACTAAGGGAAGTTTAGAAGAACTTGCTTCCCGTTTCGTGAATGATAAAGTGTTATCCATAGAATCTGCTTTGGAAGGTGCACGTTATATTATTGCTGAATGGGTAAGTGATAATGCCTATTACCGGAAATGGATTCGGAACTATATGTATCGTAATGGGATCATGGTATCCAAAAAGAAAAAAGATGCGGAAGATGAATTAAAAACCTATGAGATGTATTACGACTATAGTGAACCCGTAAGACAGATCAAATCGCATCGTGTACTTGCTGTTAACCGAGGGGAAAGAGAAAAGGTATTATCGGTATCTTTGGATTTTGATATCAAACCGATTTTGGAATTTTTAGAATCTAAAATGATTAAAAATATAGATTCTTTTGTATGCACACTTGTGAAAGACGCCATAGAAGATGGTTACAAACGTTTGATAGAACCTTCCGTAGAACGAGAAATTAGAGCAGAATTAACGGAAAAAGCAGAAGAAGTAGCAATCCAAAACTTTGGTATTAATTTAGAAAAATTATTATTACAGCCACCAATGAAAGACAAAATGGTATTAGGATTTGACCCTGCTTATCGTACAGGTTGTAAACTTGCAGTGATTGATCCAACGGGAAAGAAGATTGCGATTCAAGTAATTTATCCACATGAACCTAAAAATGAATATGAAAAAAGCAAACAAATAGTTCTTCAATTAATTGATCAATATCAAATTGATATTGTTGCAATCGGGAATGGAACTGCTAGTAGAGAAAGTGAAGCATTTATTGTAGATGTTATTAAAGAAGCTAAAAGAAAAGTAGAATATATTATTGTGAGTGAAGCAGGGGCTAGTGTTTATTCTGCATCTAAATTAGCGATTCAAGAATTTCCGGATTTGCATGTAGAAGAAAGAAGTGCAATCAGTATTGGAAGACGGTTACAAGATCCACTTGCAGAACTGGTTAAAATTGATCCTGAAAGCATAGGCGTTGGTTTATATCAGCATGATGTATCAAATAAACGTCTTTCAGAATCCTTGGATTTTGTTGTGAGTAAAGCCGTTAATCAAGTAGGTGTCAATATCAATACAGCAAGTCCTAGTTTACTCAAATATGTATCAGGAATTACCAAAAAACATATTGATAAGTTGATTGACTATAGAGATGCTCATGGTAAATTTGAATCACGTGAAGAATTACAAAAGAAAAAATTGTTGACTGATAAAGTTTATGAACAGGCAATCGGATTTTTAAGAATACCAGATGCAAAAAATGAATTAGATAGAACTGGAATCCATCCAGAAAGTTATCATGTTGCCTCTGATTTACTAAAATACCTAGGTCTATCTCTTTCTGATATTGGAACAAATCATTTCATTCAAACCTTGGATTCTACTAGTGTAAAAGAACTTTCTAATACTTTGAAAGCAGACATTTATACCGTAGAAGATATCATCGAAAATTTAAAGAAACCTGCTAGGGATCCCCGTGATAATATGCCTGCTCCTATTTTAAAAAGTGATATTTTACATATTGAAGATTTAAAGGTAGGAATGAAGTTACAAGGTACAGTCCGTAATGTAGTTGATTTTGGAGTATTTATTGATATTGGACTGAAGAATGATGGACTTGCTCATATTTCAAAACTTACAGACCATTATATCAAACATCCGATGGAAGTTGTTGGTGTAGGAGATATTGTGGACTGTTATGTTGACCAAATTTTTCTTGATAAGAATAAGGTGGCCTTATCATTATTAGAACCAGAAAAGATTGTATAGCAGTCTTTTTCTTTTCATATAATAGATTAGGTGATGTTATGTTTGACAAAAGAAGAGCTCAAATGAATCATTGCAGTCTTGATTATGCCTATGAAATAAAAAACAACGAAGATGTGAATACCTATGCAATCCAAGAGCAAAATGGACAAATTATTCGATTTTTTATGGAACATTATTATTTATTTGTATTAGGGGAAAAGACAATCGAAAAATTGCGGGGACGTGGATATTTATCGATGGATGAGATTTATCAAAAATATCAGGTTACAGAAATTCCCATTGTAGAAAGTGAAAAAAAAAGAAGGATTTATGAAAACCTTCTTTCGAAAGGGGAATTAATTTTCCTTCTTTTGATAATAAGCACCTTGGTAGGTGTCTCTTCTTGTCAGCTCTTTGTCAATTTCATTTAACACACAAAGTTTCTTACAAAGCCATATAGGTTCAATTAGTTCACTGGCATCTGGGTCTCCTGTAATACGATGAATGACAATATCAGGTCTTAATCGTTCCAATTGATCACATACAATATCAACATATTGTTCTCTTGTTAGGATAGGGAAGGGATTTTGCTGATATAAAATGCCTAATTTCGTATGCTTTAAAATATGTAACATATGAATTTTAATTCCTTGGATGTCAAACTGATTTAGATAGTTGGTGGTTTCTAACATCATTTCTTTTGTTTCATAAGGAAGTCCATTGATGATATGAACAACTATATTGATATTTCGTTTTCGTAACTCTTTGACACAAGTTTCAAAACATTCTAATGTATGACAACGATTAATGAATTTTGAGGTTTGTTCATGAATCGTTTGTAAACCAAGTTCTACTGTTAAATAGGTTTTTTTGGATAATTCTTCTAAGTAATCCATACATTCTTCTGTAATCGCATCCGGCCTTGTAGCAATTGAAAGACCAATTACATTATCTAATGATAAAATTGTTTCGTATTTTTCCTTTAGGGTAGGGAGTGGAGCATATGTATTAGTATGTGCCTGAAAATATCCGATGTATTTTCCATTTGACCATTTTTGTTCCATTTTTTGTTTGATTTCTTCAAATTGCTCTATTAAACTTAAATTCTGATTTCCTGCAAATTCTCCACTACCTAAATTTGAACAATAAATGCAGCCACCAGTTCCTACTGTTCCGTCAATATTTGGACAGGTAAAACCGGCATTTAAACTTATTTTAAATACTTTGGAATGAAACTTTTGTTTATAGAAATAATCTAATGTGTAATATCTTTTATTGGTATTGGTATACTGAAATCTGTTCATAGAGTCACTTCCTATGCTTATTATAATAGAAATACAATTATTTTTGTGAAAAAATGGTGAATTTTAACAAAAATTGTCAAAAAACTTTTTATTCTTGTGGCAATTTGTTATAATAATAATGGAGGTAATAAGATGAAAAAAAATAATTTGTGGAAGGCAATTGGAATATGTTTTATCGCTTTTGTGATTTTAAGCTGGATTATTCCAACAGGTACCTTTAGTTACGGAAACTTTGTAAAAGGAGAGACAACACCACTTGGATTCTTTGATATTTTCAGATATCCTATGATAACTGCATCGACATCATTATTTGTGTTAACTGCAATCGTAATGCTTTTAATCGGTGGATTTTATGGAGTACTCAATCAAACTGGGGTATATGCGACTGTTGTAAGTAAAGTTGCAAATAAGTTTAAAGAAAAGGGACACATTTTCTTAACCATTTCTATTTTGGCATTTGCTCTACTAGCATCACTAACAGGACTGACATTACCATTATTTGTGATAGTACCATTCTTTGTAGCCATTATTCTCCAATTGGGTTATAGTAAAATTGTAGCATTGTTATCTACAGTTGGCGCTATCTTAGTAGGAAATATGGGATCTACGTATGGATTCAATATCAATGGATATCTTTCATTCTTCTTTGAAACAGGTATGAATGATACCATTGCAACTCGAATTTTATTCTTCTTAGTGATTACAAGTGCATTAATTGGTTTTGTATTATTATTGAGTGAAAAAACAAAAACAGTTGCAAAAAAGAAGAGTTCAAAAAAAGAGGAGACAACAGTTTCTATTCCATTATATGAAAATCATGTAGATCATAAAAAAAGTGCAGTTCCAATGATTATTATTTCAATCCTCATGATGGTAGTTGTATTGGTTGGAATGTATAATTGGGAGACTGGCTTACATGTAAAAATCTTTACCAATCTTCATGATTCTATTACTAACTTTGAAATATCAGGATATCCAATTTTCAAAAATATACTTGGTTCTATTGATCCAATTGGATACTGGACAAACTATGAGTTTGCAATTATTCTATTTTTAGCTACTTTATTAATTGCATGGGTTTACAATGTAAAAGGTAGTGAAAAATGGCAAGCCTTCTTAAATGGTGTAAAACAAATGATTCCAGTTGCGATTTATACAGTAGCTGCGGGTATTTTATTCTTACTCATGAATACAGGTACGACTTTCTTTGGTTCCATTGCAAATTTCTTTATTACAATGACAAAAGGATTTAATGTATTCTCATTTGGTATATTATCTGCAATTGGTGGTGTATTCTATAACGACTTTCCATACTTAGTAAATGCTTTATATGATCCAATTACATCTTTATATACAAACTATGGATTTATTGGAATGTTAATGCAGATGATTCATGGTTTTGTCATGTTAATTGCACCAACAAGTGTTATCTTAGTAGCAGGACTTAGATATTTAGATATTTCTTATACAGAATGGTTTAAAAATATTTGGAAGTATTTATTACTTGCCCTTGTTATTATAGTCATTTTCATCATTATCTTATTATTACTAGGATAATTTGACGTAAGGAACCAGAAAAGGTTCCTTTTTTTGACAATTGTTACCTTTGAGTTCCGGTAAAAATTAAAGGTATAAGAAAAAAGTTCAAAAGAAAGAACTT
>CAMUMB010000034.1 GCA_947089915.1 uncultured Caryophanales bacterium
AAAAAGTGGCCAACAAAGTAATGAACAACAGAATAGATTATGCGAAACAGCAGGGTTATGAGGAGGGTGAAGAGGCTGGAAAATTGGAAATTGCTAGAAATATGTTACATTAGAGTGCTAAAGTTTCCTTTATTTCAAAAGTAACAGGTTTATCTAAAGAAAAAATAGAAGAACTGAAATAATAGGTTCTTTTTTAAATACTGTATAAAATTGTCGGAATAAAGTCCCAATTAAAAATTCTATGTTTTCTTCTTGCTCAATATAGTTTTATAGGAGGGAACCTATGAAACAAAGTACGAATATCAAAACAGGTTTAACAGAAGAAGAAGTGATTCAAAATAAAGAAAAATATGGAACAAATCAAATTACAACAGTAGAACAAACAGGTTTTATGAAAAAATTATTAGAAACATTAGGAGATCCAATTATACGTATTTTGTTGATTGCACTTGGAATTAAAGTTGTCTTTTTAATTCAAGATTTTGATTGGTATGAAACAGTAGGTATTGTAATAGCGATCTTTATTGCCTCTTTTATTTCTACTATCTCTGAATATGGAAGTGAACAAGCATTTATCAAATTACAAGAAGAATCTTCCAAAATTAAATGTCGTGTAAGAAGAAATGGCCAAGTAAAAGAAATCAGTGTGGATGAAGTAGTAGTAGGTGATATTGTCCTCCTGGAATCCGGTGATAAAATACCTGCGGATGGACTCATTGTAGAAGGGGAAATTAGTGTCGATGAATCCTCTATCAATGGAGAAACCAAAGAGGCCTATAAGTATCCAGTAGGAGCAATCATTTCAGAAAAAAATCAGGTTTACCGTGGAACAGTAGTTTACTCCAAACAGGCACATATGGTAGTAACCAAAGTTGGAAACGATACTTTATACGGTAAATTGGCAGCAGAACTATTAGAGCGTCAACCAGAGAGTCCCCTAAAATTAAGACTACGAAAGCTTGCTCAGTTTATCAGTAAAATTGGCTATATAGGGGCAGTACTGGTATCAATCTCCTATTTGTTCTCTGTCATATTTATTGCCAATGGATTTCAAATGGACAAGGTATCTGCACTCATAACAAATGTACCTCTTATGATTGGACATGTATTATATGCCCTTACATTAAGTGTAACCATTATTGTAGTTGCGGTTCCAGAAGGCCTTCCGATGATGATTACACTGGTTTTATCTTCTAATATGAAACGTATGTTAAAAAATAACGTATTAGTACGTAAAATGGTGGGAATTGAAACAGCTGGTAGTATCAATATCTTGTTTACAGACAAAACAGGAACTTTAACCAAAGGAAAATTAGAAGTAACACACTTTGTAAGTGGAAATTTAAGAGAGTTTAATCATGAATTCGAATTAGAAAAATATGAAAAATTACATCACCTATTTAAACTATCCGCTATATATAACAATGCAAGTACCTATGATGAAAACCACAATGTAATTGGTGGCAATATTACCGATCGTTCCTTATTAAAATTTATTACTACAAATCCAAATATGGAAGTTCAAACACTAGAAACAATCCCTTTTAATAGTAAAGAAAAATATGCATGTACAACGATTATAGAAAAGCATAAAAAAATGAAATTGATCAAAGGTGCTCCCGAAAAATTATTAGAACACTGTACACATTATTATGATGAACTTGGAAATAAGAAATCATTATATAATAAAACAAATATAACTGCTTACTTAAAACAGATGACAAAGATGGGCATCCGTGTCCTTGCCCTTGCGATTAACAATAATTATGATGTTAAAGATACATTCAAAGAGATTACACTAGTTGGCTTTGTTTTAATCAAAGATGAGGTGCGTAAAGAAGCAATCACAGGAATTGAGCTCGTTAAAAATGCCCATATTCAAACTGTTATGATTACGGGCGACAATAAGGATACAGCTTATACGATTGGAAAAGAAGTGGGTCTGATTACGGATAGTAAAGACCTGGTTCTAACCAGTGATGAGTTAAAACAAAAAACAGATGAGGAATTAAAACAATTACTTCCCAATTTACGAATTGTTGCACGTGCTCTACCCCAAGATAAGAGCAGATTAGTACGCATTGCCCAAGAATTAAACTTAGTGGTTGGAATGACAGGTGATGGTGTCAATGATGCACCAGCCCTTAAAAAGGCGGATGTTGGCTTTGCGATGGGAAGTGGAACAGAGGTTTCCAAAGAAGCCAGTGATATTGTAATACTAGATGATAATTTCTTATCTATTTCAAAAGCAATTTTATTTGGAAGAACAATATTCAAAAGTATAAGAAAATTTATTATTGTACAGTTAACCATCAATTTCTGCGCAATTAGTTTATCAATTATTGGTCCATTCATTGGAATTGATACGCCAATTACAGTCATACAAATGTTATGGATTAATATGGTAATGGATACATTAGCGGGACTGGCATTTGCCTATGAGCCACCATTATTAGAATATATGAAGGAATATCCAAAGAAAAAAGATGAATCAATTATTAATGCTTATATGATGCAACAAATTGTGGTAACAGGACTATATTCTGCATTACTTTGTGTTTTATTTCTAAAATTGCCAATAGTAAAAGAATGGTTTCAGGGAAACCAAGCTGAATTTATGACTGCATTCTTTGGCTTATTTATCTTTATTGATATTTTTAACAGTTTCAATGCTAGAACCAATCGCCTCAATTTGCTTGCTCACATTTCCAAAAATAAAGTATTTTTAGCTATCATGATATTTGTTATTGTAGTACAGGTAATTTTGATATATTATGGTGGCGAACTATTTCGAACAGTAGGACTCAACTTCAAAGAATTTCAAATTATGATTTTTCTAGCTGCTACTGTCATACCTGTAGATTGGATTCGAAAATTATATTTAAGAAGTAAAGGTCGTGTGGGTGGTGTCTAGTTTGACATCCTATATACAAAGTAATAAAAATGACGACATTGTCGTTTTTTCTTTTATACAAATTGTCGGTATCATATTGCACAAATCAATATAATACGGTACAATATAATTCAAGGTGAATTTATGATTTATTTATATAAAGACTTAACAAAAAAGGGTTATAGTGATTATCAAATCAAAAAAATGGTGCGTGAAGGGCAGCTTTACATGGTGGAAAAAGGGGTTTATTCTGTCAATCAAACGTATGATCCGTTAGAAATAATTGTCAAAAAACATCCCAATGCAGTAGTAACATTAGAGACTGCTTGTTTTTGTTATAAACTTCTTTCCAAACAAAAATTACCCTATATGGTTGCAACCAAACAGAAAGATCGAAAAATATTAGATGAAAGAGTAAAACAAATCTTTATGACAGATACACTATATCCAATTGGAAAAAGTGTAATTACTTATCAATCATACCCAATTCATATTTATGATTTGGAAAGACTATTAATAGAAATTGTTCGTAATAAAACAAATATAGATTATGAGTCCTATCATGAGATTATTAGGAGTTATCAAAAATTAACTCGATTGTTGAATTTAGAAAAATTAAATAGTTATATTCAATATTTTAAAGATCCTAAAATCATAATACGTATTGAAAAAGAAGTTTTTCAAAGATGATTTGTAATATTTTTAGCCTAATTTATTCTTTTCGAACAATAATTTATTAAACTGGGACTAAAATACTAGACATACACTAACCAAAAAAATATAATGAACCCATAAAAATTATAGCTTGTTATTTGAAATATTAATGACCAAATTTTTCCAGTTTGATTGCAAATATTGTCGAATCATGATAAAATGAGAAAGCGCCAGTTGTTAACTTGTTGCAAATAATGAAAGAATAAATAGGAGTGATAACATGATAAGTTTTGCAGTATGTGATGATGAAAAAGAATTCCGAAAAACAGTTGTAAAAACCATTGATAAGATCTTTATGAAAAATACAATTGATTATGAGATAAGAGAATTTAGTAGTTATAATAAAGACTTTGAAGTGTTTATTAATCAACCATTAACTTCTAAAATCTATATATTAGATATTGAGATTTGTAATAGCATATCAGGAATTGATATTGCGAGGAAAATTAGAAAAATAGATTGGAATAGTATTATTATTATGGTAACCTCTCATGCAGATATGGGGTATGATGCATTGAAGGCACAGATAATGTTGTTAGCTTTTATTTCTAAATTTGATGATTGTGAAAAGAACCTAAGTACAGTTTTAAAAAAGGCAGTTTCAAAAATTGATAATAAAAAAGTATTAGTATTTGAAACAAATGGGATATCACATCGTATTTATTTGGATGACATTTTATATGTTACTAAGGATACTGTGGATCGAAAATGTATCATTACGACAACGTATAATGAATTTGCAGTTAATTATACTATGAATCAGATGATAGAGGAACTAGATGAAAGATTTTTTTTGTCCCATCGAAGTTGTTTAGTGAATACGGAAAAAATTAAAAAAATAGATTGGAAACAAAATATAATCTATTTTGATCAAGATAAAAGTATAGATCTTTTATCAAGAGATAAAAAGAAGGGATTGAAGGAATTTGTCAGTATCAATTAGTTGGTTTGTAATAGGGATTATCAACAACCTATTATACTGTTATTTATTTTTAAAATTATCGAATAGTAATGAAAAGTTGTTTAATAAAAGGTCTGTTTTTTTAAGCACATTGTTTTCATTAATAAATTGTTACGTTATTTCTCAAGGTATAACCATAATTAGACCTATAGTGATTAATGTATGTTGCATGTTAATACTATATTTATCATATAAAACAACACTTTCAAAATCTGCAATTACAGTTTTAGTAATATCTTCTATTTTTATGATTGGAGAGTTAATTGTTAGTATCCTATCATCAATGTTATTTAAAATCAATTTTGCCGAAACTAATAATCTTAGCGAAATTATACTTGGAAACACAATTATAATTTTATTTGTTATATTATTTTTATATAGCAATAAAATAAAAACAATTGTGGCAACTATCATAAAATGGTGTACTGATAGTAAAACATTTAAAAATATAGTATTAACAATATTAGTGATTATAGCATTATCAATTTTATTGAAGCAAAGCATATTACAAAGAGATTCTTTTTCTAATTTTATGGTAATAAATATATTTATAATATTCATGCTAATTTTTATTTTACTGTATTTTAAGGAAAATAGTGATAGAAATAAATTGGCACATCAATATGATAAGTTGCTTGGACATGTACAAGCATATGAAAAACTAATCATTGAAAAAAATAAAGATCAACACGAATATAAAAACCAGCTAATTATGTTAAAAGGACTTATTAATAAATCTAATAAAAAAGCTATCAACTACGTGGATGAACTATTAGACATTAGTAAAAAAGAAATAAATTATAGTTGGTTAATGAAATTGAATAATATCCCATCTGGGGGACTGAAGGGCTTAATTTATTATAAAATATCACAAATGCATGAACAAAATATAGAAGTATATATTGATATTAGTAATGACCTTGAAAGCGAAGAAAAGTGGAGTATATGTGATAAATATCTTCGTGATGTTAGTCGTGTCATTGGAGTTTATATTGATAATGCAATTGAAGCTGCCATGCATGCAAATAAAAAATATATTATTATAGAGGCAGAATTGATAAACAATAATATTGTATTCTCCATATCCAATACTTATGCTGGTTCTATTGACATCAGTAATATTGATAGTGTTGGTTTTTCTACAAAAGGGAAAGGAAAAGGTTATGGACTTTCTTTGGTAAAAGATATCATGAATAAAAATTCCCATTTAGAACAACAAAGAGAGATTAATGGAATTTACTATGTTCAAAAATTAATTATAAAGAGTGATAATAAATAAAAAAACGGGATTCCGTTTTTATTTTTCGATTAAGCTTTTTGGCATTTCTGGTTCATCAATAAACCAAACATAACATCCAGTTGTTCCAGCTCCTGCACCTAAACTAGCAATTGCTGTAAAAATTCTTGAAAAAAATCTTGACATAATTTCTCCTCCTTTTATTCTATATTAAACATTATAAAATGTTTAACTCATTTGTTTTGAGATAATTTTTATAATTATCATAACTTAAATGGAATATCTTATAAGTAATTGGTAAAATTAATGCAATTTCATTATAAATACCAAATAAAATTAAATTGGATAATGTTTCATTTTTAACTAACAATAGAATAATTACTAAAATAATACAGTTTATTGTAGTAATGTACTTATATTTTTTTCTTCTATCGGCATATATCAAAGGATGTTTTATAGTATCTGCAGGCGCATAACGATAAACTAAAATGATTGCAAGTATTCCTAAAATTAATTTTATATAAATAGGGATGATAATGTATTTTGCCAAAAGCGGTAAGAGGATAAACACAGATGTAGAAGCGGTTAAACAAATCCAACTTTTACTTGCGTGTAATCCAAATCCTGTTTTCCTTAATATATTGAAAAATATCAACATAAGAATCATTTCCCAAAAAACATGAAGAAGAATTGCAATCGTAAAAATAACAATTGCTTTTGTAATGCTTAAATAAAAACCTTCTAAACCGTATCGCATTTCATCCATTTTAATATCATCATACTCTGGATGATAGTTTTTGATTGTCTGAAGTGAATACTTCAAAAATCTCTTCTTCATAGCAACCCCTACCTTGTTTCAATTTTAACACTATAAACTATCAAAAATTAAAAATTTGTATTAATTGTTTTAAAAGATACTTTAATGGAAAATGGAAAGAATGAAATATTCTATGTTAAACAATTTGTACATAAAAAAATACCAATCTAGTGAATTTGATTGTTCCCTTTTTTTATATTTGATACCATAAAACCGTGCCTTTCATACAAACCTATATTTCTAAAAAATAATGTCGACATTTTGGGGTTGAAAAGAGTTGAACTGGCATCTTAGGAACAGTATATTTATATTGTAAGCACAAATATGCTAGAAGGGAGATTTGAGTATGCGCGGTAAAGTTAAATGGTTTAATAATGAGAAAGGATTCGGATTCATTGAATATAATGAAGGCGAAGATATCTTTGTTCACTATTCTTCTATTTTATCAGAAGGATATAAGACCTTAGTTGAAGGTCAATATGTCGAATTTGAACTTGTAAGAACAGACAAAGGATTACAAGCTAAAAACGTTGTTGAAATCAAGACTACTTTAGTATAAGTAGTCTTGATTTACAGAATTTTACAGATATTATTAAAATCAACGTAAATTTTTAGAGTAAAGTTCGTTTTTTTACGAATTTTTTTCTTTTACAGATTTATGCCGTTTTTATATCGTTAAACGGAAATAAACATGACAAAAGATGTAATTTTAACTGATAATTATACAAATTATTCCACGACGAAAATACGGAGGTTATTTCCGTTTTTTAAATTTATTTCCGTTTCTTTGTAGTATTTGAATTATTAATAATATTGTCAATGTTCAAGATGAACTCACTTACGTTCGTCATTGACAATATCAAAAATCTTATTATATAAATCTTCTCCATAAACTGTTATGAAAGCATCTTTTGGCGTATAACCGTCTAAAGATTTAATTGGTGTATTTAGTAATGTTAAATTATGTTTTTTACAGTTTCTTTTGTATGATTGTCCACAGATTTACCTTTAGGGAAAAATTTTCTTATTTGTTTATTCATATTTTCTACATTTGGTTTTTGATTAGATACATAAGGATCACAAAAGAATAATTTACATCTTTCTTCACCTGTTATTTTAGAAAAACAAATACCTTCTATATCACTCATACAAGGATCCCTATCGGTTAAAATAATAGGTATTAAGTCTTTAAAAGCATCTATTCCAATTTTTTCTTCTAAATCATCAAAGTATTTAACGACTTTTTTAGAATTTGGATGAATTATAATATCTAACAAGGTAAAGTGTACATTTGGTAAAATAAATGATAAAATATTTTTACTATCAGATTTGATAGTACCCAAGAAATCAAGTTGCCAGACATTGATACCTGGATGTTTATGTATGTAGGACAAGTAGTCTAAATAAGTATGATTACTCCTGTCAATTTTATTATCAGTGTATTCATACTTTTTATTATGCTTTCTTTTCTTATATTTAACAGAATAAGGTAAATCAATTCTTTTAGTTTTCAAATATCCATTATTAACATATCTATATAAAGTAGTAATAGATTTATTAATTGTATCTTTATTCTCTATTTTAATTTGATAAATAGATTTATTTTCATCAGTACCCTTTTTAATAATTGCATCTAATTTATTAAATTCTACTGAATCTAAATCAATTCCTTTTCTAGAATTAATAAGATTAGCATCAGCTTTTTTTTGAGCTACTTTTGAATCATATACAAATTTAACAAAAGGACAATCTCTGTATCTATTTTTACAGTTAGTACAAACATAAGGCCAACGATTAAGTTTAGGACATTTACTTTCAGTTTGATCAGCATAATCAACAGGCTTTCTATTTCTTTTAACTTCTTTAGAAATAGCTCTTGGATCATAATTTATGATTTTACTTATTTCAATTAATTTTTTATCATGCGAGATACAAGAACAAATAGTTTTTCTATTATCTTCATTCATATGTTTCCATGTTTTCATCTTTTCATTCCTCCTTATAACTACAAAGAAACATAGAGTATATTATACTATATTCATACTTAATTCCGTTATTTTGTTAAAACGGACTTTCAAATTAAAATTCACGATAACTAAAGTAAAATAAAAAACGACTATTAATTTTGCTTTTGATATGATATACTTTAAGTAGAAAGGAATGATGATATGACATTAAATATTCGTGGTAATAAAATAGAGATTACCAATGCAATCAAATCTTACATCGAAGAAAAACTAGGAAAGCTGGATAAGTATTTTGAAAATCCAGAACAGGTAAATGCTAATGTAGTTGTCAGAATGAGTGGTATTGATCAAATTATTGAAGTAACAATTCCAATTAAAAAAGTAGTGTTACGTGCGGAAGAAAGAGCCAAAGATTTGTATGCAGCAATTGATATCGTATCAGATAAACTAGAAAGACAAATTCGAAAGAACAAAACAAGAATGCATCATAAAAATAACAAGGAAACAATGGATGCCTTTGTTGATTTTACAGTTGACAAAGAAGAACAAACAGAAGAAACAATTGTTAAAAGAAAAAAATATGATGCAAAACCAATGAGTGAAGAAGAAGCAATGTTACAAATGAATTTATTAGGGCATGATTTCTTTATATTTAAAGATTCAGAGACAAATAGTATTGCTGTTTTATATAAAAGAAAAGACGGGAATTTTGGTATTATTGAGATGCAATAGTATAATCCAACTACGGTTGGATTTTTTGATGCAATATTCTATGTGAAAATGCATGAAATCTTGAAAAAAGCTTTCTATTATAATATTTTTTTGATACAATATATTGTGAGTAAAAGAAAGGATTGATTTTATGAAATTCTTAAAAAGAATATTTGATCATGAATATAAAGAATTAGAAAAATTTCAAACAATTGCAGATAAAGTAATGGAGTTTGAACCTGTTATTGAAAAATTAAGTGATGAAGAATTAAAAGGAAAAACGGAAGAATTTAAGAATAGATTAAGTAGCGGAGAAACTTTAGAGGATATTAAAGAAGAAGCATTTGCAGTTGCGAGAGAAGCTGCTTACCGTGTCATTGGTGAAAAACCTTATTATGTACAAATTTTAGGTGGACTTGCCATTCATTATGGAAATATTGCAGAGATGAAAACAGGGGAAGGAAAAACATTGACCTCTACTATGCCTGCTTATTTGAATGCACTAACTGGTGATGGAGTACACATTATTACCGTAAATGAATATCTTGCAACACGTGATGCAGATTGGATGGGAAATATTTATCGATTCTTAGGGCTTACAGTAGGTGTTAATTTAAGAGAGTTAACACAAAGTGAAAAAAGAAAAGTCTATGATTGTGACATTATGTATACGACAAATAATGAACTTGGATTTGATTACCTAAGGGATAACATGGTAGTAAAAGCAACAGACCGTGTTGCACGCCCACTTAACTTTGCAATCGTCGATGAAGTGGACTCTGTATTAATCGATGAAGCAAGAACGCCACTCATTATTTCAGGTGGACATATGGAATCTGCTAACTTATATATTGATGCAGATAAATTTGCTAAAAAATTAAAAGAAAATGATGGATATATCTATGATGAAAAAAACAAATCTGCTACTTTAGATGAGAAAGGAATTAAAGAAGCAGAAACCTATTTTAGAGTAGATAACCTATATGATATTAATAATACTACTTTAGTACACTATATTAATCAAGCACTAAAAGCAAATTATGCAATGAAGAGAGATTTTGATTATGTTGTAAATGATGGAAAAATTGTGATTGTAGACCCATTTACAGGGCGTTTAATGGCAGGAAGAGCTTACTCAGAGGGGTTACATCAAGCAATTGAGGCTAAAGAAGGTGTCGAGATTGAACAAGAAACAAGGACCCTTGCGACAATTACTTTCCAAAATCTATTTAGAATGTATAATAAATTGGCAGGTATGACAGGAACAGCCAAAACAGAAGAAGAAGAGTTTAGAGAAATCTATAATATGTATGTTATTTCGATTCCAACCAATAAACCCGTTTCTAGAGTTGACTATGGTGATTTGATTTTTGCCACTAAAAAGGGAAAATATAAGGCAATTGTAAATGAAATCAAGGAAAGACATGAAAAAGGGCAACCAGTTTTAGTTGGTACGATTGCAGTAGAAACCAGTGAATTAATTAGTAGTATGCTAAAAAAGGAACATGTTCCACATGAAGTATTGAATGCGAAAAACCACGCAAGAGAAGCAGAAATTATTGCCAAAGCGGGTGAAAAAGGATCTGTAACAATCGCAACCAATATGGCAGGACGTGGAACCGATATCAGATTAGGTGAAGGCGTAAAAGAATTAGGCGGACTATGTGTTATTGGTACAGAACGCCATGAATCAAGAAGAATTGATAATCAGTTACGTGGGCGTTCAGGACGACAAGGGGATCCTGGTTTTTCTCAGTTCTGTGTATCATTCGAAGATGATTTAATGGTACGTTTTGGAACAGATCGTGCAAAAGCACTGCTTGCCCGTGTTGGATTTAGTGAGGATATGTCCATCCGTAACAAAATGTTATCAGGGTCTATTGAATCGGCTCAAAAACGTGTAGAGGGAAATAACTTTGATATTCGTAAGACTTTACTGGAATATGATGACGTTATTAATCAACAAAGAGAATATATTTACCAAAAAAGAAACGAAATATTGGATGCAGATTCAATTCATGAACGTGTCTTAGAAACATTCCAAAACTTCATAGAGGATTTGGTAGATAGTCATATTGCACCTGAAGGATTTTTAACAGAAAAAGACAATGGTGAAATATTAGAATTTGTAAATGAACATTTGTTGAAAAGAAAGATAAATGCAATTGATTTACAAGATAAAACGCCGGATCAAATTATCGATTATTTATATAATTTATTAGTGAATGAATATGAAGAAAAATTAAAGGAAGTACCAATAGAAGTAACAAAAGAATTTGAAAAGGCAATATCACTACGTGTCATTGATACCCATTGGATGAACCATATTAATACCATGGCACATTTAAGAGAAGGGATTTATTTAAGAGGCTATGCACAGGAAAACCCATTACGTGCTTATAAAACAGAAGGTTTTGATTTATATGAAAATTTATTAAGTAATATTGATAAAGAAACAACGATGTTCTTAGTCAAAGCTGAAATTCGCCAAAATATTGAAAGAAAACAAGTAGCAAAAGGGGAAGCTGTAAATGATAATAATAAAACAAAAAAATCATCTCCTAAGCAAGTCAATAAAATAGGACGAAATGAACCATGCCCTTGTGGTTCGGGAAAGAAATATAAACAATGCTGCGGAAAGTAGCATAAAATAAGGGAAAAGCAAAAAATCAAAAAGGTAACAAATTTGTTGTTTGTCAACCGATTGAATAGAATGTGGACAAAATCCATTGAAATTAAAGGATGCCAACAAAAATAAATTTGTTGACATCTTTTTACTTATAGGAATATTAGGAGGTAATTTTAATGAAAATGATAGACGCTTTAAAATCAAATTCACAAATATTAAATGCTAAACTTGAATCAAGTAAATTATATGAACATAATGGATTAAGAGGGACATGTAGGGAAGAGGATTTAATAAATGTTATTAGGGATTGTATTCCAGAATGTTATGGAATGAAAGCTGGTCAAATTTTTAGTAGTGATAATAAAATTAGTAAACAAATAGACGTAGTAATATTTGATACTATATTTTCAAACTATTTTAAAAAAGATTCTTCAGCATATTTATTTCCATGTGAATCGGTATATGGAAGTATAGAAGTAAAAACTATGCTTAATAAAGAATCATTTGAAGAAGCAATAGCAAATATCAAATCAGTAAGAGAACTAAACCGAGAAAAAGCAAACTGTTTAGATATAACACCAATTAGGCATATAGACTTAAGTAAGGAAACTTTTAGATATAATGAGGATAGAACAAATGAATATTTAAATATTATTTTTGCGTATGACTCTGTTAATGAAGATACTTTAATTGAGTATATTAGAAATTTGAACTATGATTATGAACTCTTGCCAACATTTATTTATGTTCATAAAAAGGGGTTAATTTTTTCTAAAGTTTATTGTGAGGAAAGTCAAACTAAATCAGTAGAAAAAACATATTTAGGAATGAATCATAAAATTAATAATAAATATGCGTTATCTAAATATGGTGAAGATGGTATGACAGCATTTTTTATATTACTAAATGCTATGCTAGAACAAATACAATTAAAAGCAATTGATTATACAAAGTTATGTAATAATGAACTTAATGATATAAAAAAAGAAGTTGATGTTTCAATAAATTAGAGATGGTAGAAATACCATTTTTTAATTGTTGTAGAATTATAATGGTCAAAAGAAAGGAAGATGATAAGATGATCAATATTAGAAAACGAGGCAATGTATACCAATATTGTTTTGAAGCAGGAAAGGTAAATGGAAAGAGGAAACAAATAACTAAAAGTGGTTTTAGAACTAAAAATGAAGCCTATACAGCAGGACAAAAAGCATATGATGAATTCATTAATGGTGTAACTACTAATGAATGCAATATGTTATATGGAGATTATTTAGATTACTGGATGAAAGAATATTTTGAAATAAATTACAAATATTCTACAGCAAAGAGATATAAAGAATCTTTTGGTAATATAAAAGAAGAATTAGGTAATTATAAATTATCAGTTCTAACTCCATATATTTTAAATCAAGCATTATTAAAGTTATATCAAACATCTAGTACGAAAGAAGCGTTAAGAAATTATCAAAAGGTTATTAAAAGTTCTTTAAGAGATGCAACATATTATTTTGGGTTTATTAAAAACAATATATTCTGTGATTTAGAAATACCTAGAGTATTGTCCTTTGAATCAAAAAAAACGATGTAAAACACGTTTATACTAAAAAAGAAATAGAAATGATTTTGAATAGATTTAAAAATAATAAAGTATTTCTATGTGCGTTTCTTACTGGTTGTTATACAGGTATGAGAACAGGAGAAGTATTTGCTTTAACTTGGGATGATATTGATTTAGATAATAGAATTATTAACATAAATAAAACTGTGTATGCAAAAGATAAAGCAGAAAATGGTAGATGGTATCTAGGCACAACTAAAACATCAGGCAGTCAAAGAGAGGTTTATATTTGTGATAGTTTATATGCAGTACTAATATATTATAAAAATATACAAAATAATTTAAAAAAACAATATGGAAAAAAGTATAAAAGATATATTCTAGAAGAGGTAAAAAATAAATTTGGCAAGTTAGTTGAATATAAAATTGTGCAAAGTTATTCTAAAAATAATAGAGTAGAAATGGTATTTACTAGAAAAGACGGAAAATATTCTGGAACAGATACTATAAGATATCCATTTAAAATTATTCATCATGAATTAGGAATAAATTGCAGATTTTATGATTCAAGAGGTAGCTTTGCTACAAAAGCATTAAGAAATGGAAATGAAATAAAAGACATTTCTAAACTATTAGGTCATAGTAGAATTGAAACAACAGAAAATTATTATATTACCAGTACTACTAATGATTTAATTAAAATTTGTGAATCGATAGAAAATGAAATAGATATAAATTTGAGAGATAAATTTTAGTGGTGTCATTGTTAAGTGATATAAAAAATAGTATAATATTATTAGTTGATTACTTAATGAATAATTGTTAAAGGAGGTTCTAAAAATGGAAGATAAACTAATTGGAAATGAGAAAAATATTTTATTTTATAATGATGAAGATGGTAATACTAAAGTAGAAGTATTATTAGAAAACGAAGATGTTTGGTTAAATACAGAAGCCTTATCGACTCTGTTTAACATTGATAGAAGTGGTATTGTTAAACATATCAATAATATTTATAGAGATGAAGAATTAGAAGAAAAGTCAACTTGTGCAAAAATTGCACAAGTTCAAAAAGAGGGAAATCGAAACGTAAAAAGAGTTTATCCATATTACAATCTTGATATGATTATTTCTATTGGATTTAGAGTTAATTC
>CAMUMB010000035.1 GCA_947089915.1 uncultured Caryophanales bacterium
GGTTCCAATGGAAGGTATAAATTACTATTTACACAACTTTTTCGAAAGTCTCAAAAAATATGTTGACTTACATAAATGCGGTGGAAAAAATCCAAAGTTGACAGTATTAGATAAACTAATTATCACTTTATTATAGAGAATATCGTGCTATGAAAAATATTGCTTTTGATTATGGTGTAGTAAAAAGTACTATTTGTGAAAGTATCAATTGGATAGAACAGACCTTAATAAAAGATGGAACCTTCTCATTGCCAAAAAAAAGACAATTGGTGGAAGATGATATTGAAGTAGAAGCTGTTTTAATTGATGCCACAGAATGTGAAATAGAACGTCCTAAAAAAAAGAATGGTACTCAGGAAAAAAGAAAAAACATACAATAAAAAATTATAGCAGATGGCACTACACTGAAAATATACTCAATCGCTCAAGCCAAAGGAAGTGTCCATGATTTTAATCTTTTTAAAAATTCCTATACAGGATTATCTAAACAAATTAAAGCTCAAGCAGACAGTGGATATCAAGGAATTAAAAACATTCATGAAAATAGTGAAACGCCTAAAAAAAGCTAGTAAACTTCATCCTTTAACAAAAGAAGAAAAGATAGAAAATAAAAGAATGTCTAAAGAGAGAATTTTTATTGAGCATATAAATTCTCACATAAAAAGATTTAAGATATTATCCACTCGATATAGAAATAAAAGAAAAAAACATGGCTTGAGAATGTCATTAATATGTGGTGTTTATAATTATGAACTAATTAGTTATCGAACAGGTCTATTAAATAAGATTATTAGATGTTATATGTATTCATTTTTGATAAACAATATATTCATTCTAGAAAAATAGTATGTGCATATACTATTTTTTATTGAAAAGAAAAGGATAAAATGGTATACTAAATATAGAATAGAGAAGAGGAAGTACATTATGAAGAAAAAAGGATTTACATTAGTAGAGTTGCTAGCAGTTATCATTATATTAGCGATTGTTGCACTTATTGCAGTACCGACAATAATGGATAGTATTGAAAGAGCTAGAAGAAATGCATTTAAAGATAGTGTATATCAAGCATTTCAAGAAATACAATATTATTTAGTGAAACATAACTTAGATGAAATTCCAGAAGAAGGAATTGAGGTAAAAGATATTGAATTTAAAAATAATTCCTTTGTTTCAGGGAGATTAATTCTTGGACAATCTGGTAATGTAAAAGCTTCCAATGTGAGTGATGGAAGATATTGTGCAGTTGGAGAAAAGGATGCATTAGAAGTATATGATGGAGATTGTGATTTAAGTGTACCTACTTGTGAATTAAAAACAAAAGAAGAGATGGGCGCGAATGGATGGTATGGAATCAATCCTGTTGTTATCATGAATACAATGCCGGTAAAGGCAGGACCTTTAAATTATGGAATTGGACTGAGAGAAAATTATGATTATACTATCAAGGGTGTAGGAAAAATTGGAACAGCTGAATATCAAACAACTGGAGATGTACCTGTTGCTGTTTATTGTTATATCCGAAATATTAGCGAAGTAAGAGGCAAGAATGAGATTAACATAAATATTGATAAAACTGCACCTACGAATGCAGACTTTAGTTATAGTACTTCTGGTAAAAGTATAACAGTGATTGCTTCTGGTATAGATTCTGAAAGCGGAATTGCTAGATATCAATTTAGTAATGATAATGGGACAACGTGGACCGATATTCAATCTAGTAATACTTATACTTTCACTCAGTTGGATCCAATTATTTACTCAGTTAAAGTTAGAGTATATAATGGAACTTATGTAGAAAGTAAAAAAGAAAATAATTTGTATAAGGAAAGTGAAGGAAAACAAATTTCAGTAGCAGAATTAGAAGTACCTACTTATACATATACTCCAACTGGATGGACTGCGGGAAATGTGGATGTGACAATTCATTTTAGTAAAGATGGTGTGTATCTGATTAAACCTTCTTTGGATGTTACATCTGATATAGATGCAGTTTCATGCAGTAGTGTTTACAATGGATCTTATACTTGTGAAGGTGGAAAAACAAAGAACTTACAAGCTGGAATATGGTATCAAGTAGAATCAAGTCCAACTTTAACGTTTCCAGATAATGGATCTGTCATTGCTCAAGTAAGTGATGGGTTAAATTATAAAAGTGCTAGTGCCTTCAATGTTTCTAATATCGATCGTGTGAAACCAGTTGCCATTATAAAAGAAGCGAATGTAAGTGCAGGAATAGAAGGATGGTACAAGTCAGTATCCCTACAAGTTGAAAAGCAAAGTAGTGGTCCAAGTGGAATTGCTTCTTGGTATTATTGTATTACTTCTGATGAAACTTGTAATCCTACGACTGAAGTATCAATTGGAACTAATATTTCTATAGGAAACAATACGGTAGGACAAAAAGTATGTGGAAAAATTATTAGTAAAACTGGGATTGAAAGTGATATTGCTTGTAGTTTGAATTATAAAGTAGATAATATTCCTCCAACAGCTGAATTTTCAATGACAGGGGTTACTTGTAAAGATAATAATGAAATTCATCCTGATAAAGCAGGAACAACATGGACATTGTCAGGAACAAGTAATGTAACGAAAACTTACGAATGTCAAGATAAGGCAGGGAATACTTATCTTGCTACAAGAACTTACAGGTATAATAGTTGTAAAACGGGAAGTAATACTTGTCAGGGTGGTTATGAGAGTTCTGTATGGAGTGATTGTGCAACGGGAAGTAATACATGTCAAGGTGGGTATAACCAAGTATATGATTCATGTATATCAGGAAATCCTAGTGAATGTGTAGCTGGTTATGATCAGGTATATAATGCATGTAAAACAACACAAAATACTTGTCAAGGCGCATATTCATGTACCAGTGGAACCTTAGTCAATGGAAATCAATGTAGAACAACTTCAACAAGAAGTTATACCACAACGCAAAAAAGTCAAAGTGCTGGTACTGCTGCTGCCTGTAAAAACTTCTGCTCGAAATATGGAAGTTCTAATTGTGCAGCAACAGCAACAGGTACGTATGTTTGTTATTATACAGTCAAATCCTGTCCAAGTGGATATAATGACAATGGCTCTTTATGTTGGAAATACAATTATTCATCTGCAAACTATAATAGTTGTGCAACAGGAAGTGAAAATGCGTGTGTAGCAGGTTATGATCAAGTATATAATGCATGTAAAACAACGAAGAATACCTGTGTAGGTGGTTATAAAAATACGACATGGAATTCTTGTATAAGGGGAAGTAACACATGTCAAGGTGGCTATGTAAATTCCAATTGGAATGCATGTAAGACAGGAAGTAACACATGTCAAGGTGGTTTTGAATAAAAAAGAAGATTCAGCTTATTGAATCTTCTTTTACTATATCTTTAATTTTATTTGTATTTTTGAAACTTAATTTAGCTATTTTATTTAAAATATCAAATCCATAATTTTGGACCAATTTAGCTCCTGTCTCGTCTACTAAAGTACTTGCTCCCTTTGGTAAATGCATATTCACTATTCTTTCTAATTTTTCAAATTCTTTAATAAAAACATAGCGACTAATCATAGAAGCACAAGCAACAGATAAACATTTACTTTCTGCCTTGGTCATAAAAGTAATATTGCGATAGGTTGGTACTTCTTTTAAATAATTAAAATATGCATTTGGCTTGGCAAATTCATCTACTATAACATAATCTATATTTGGATATTGTTCTGTCATTTTCAGTAATACTTTATTGTGCAATATAGCCTTAATCTTATTCATGTTGATGTCACTACTGTATTTTTCATTGTATTCTTGATTGGATAAAACAAAACAAGCATAGGGAATTTTTTGAATCATCTTTGGTACGATTTCTAAAATTTTAGCATCATCTAATTTTTTCGAATCTTTGACACCTAATTCTTCTAAAAAGGGAATATTTTCTTTTGCCACATAAGCACCAGTCACAACAATTGGTCCAAAGTAATCACCAGTTCCCACTTCATCCGATCCAATTGTAGAAGCTTGATAGATTTTTGTGTTTATCATAATTTCTTCTTTATCCTTTTTCTTTTTGTCTTCACTATTTTTTTCTTTGATATTAGATAAAGGATTTAAGTGATGTTCCATCTCTTTCCATAGGTTGGCATCAATATCGGCACTTACTCCTTGAAAAACGACTTTACCAGATTCATACAATGTAACTACAGTATCTGCTTCATCTGCCTGAAAAATAGCATAAGCAGGTGTTTTTGGTCTCTTCTTATCCTCAAAATATTCAATCATTTTTTCTTTCGTATTTTCACTGATTTTAAATGAGATTGTCATATCATCAACTCCATCTATTACCATTTTACCATAACACAAAGATTATTTCTTTCTTTTTTATATTTTTTGTAATATAATTAGAGTAGAAGGGAATGATACTAATATGAATATAATAGATGCAATTATTATTTTAATGATATTCTTAGGTGCTGTTGTTGGATTTAAAAGAGGATTTACCAAACAAGTACTTTCATTTTTAGGTGTATTTGTTGTTGTTGTACTTGCCTTTTGGTTAAAAAATCCCGTTTCTATTTTCATGTATGAGCATTTACCATTTTTCAAATTTGGTGGTGTTTTAAAGGGGGTAACCGTTTTAAATATTGCCTTATATGAATTCATTGCACTCCTTATTTTAGTTGCGATTTTAACTGTCATTTTAAAATTATTGTTATTTGCAAGCTCTATTTTTGAGAAAATTTTGAATTTTACAATTATTTTAGGAATTCCATCCAAAATATTAGGCGCAATTATAGGTGCATTGGAATCCTTTGTATGGATATTTATCGTATTATATATTTTGAGTTTACCTGTCTTCCATATTGGTGTGGTAGAAGATTCTAAAATGAGGTCGTGTATTCTTAAAAATACGCCAATTTTATCTCTATTTGCAGATGAAACTTTGGAAGTCATTGAAAAGTTTACATCTTTAAAGGAAAAATATGAACAAGCGCCAAATGCGAATGAATTTAATAAGGATACATTAGACTTATTTTTAGGATACAATATTATCACTATAAATTCAGTGGATAAATTGATTGAAAAAAATAAGTTACAAATTGATGGCGTAGAAGAAGTGTTGGAATGTTATCGAAATCATACAGCACGTGAGTGTAGAGAAAGGAATGTGTAATAAAATGAGTGTTATATTAGGAAATGAAGATAATTTTAATGAATTAGTTACAAAGAATATCACAGTTGTAGATTTCTTTGCTACTTGGTGTGGTCCTTGTAAAATGCTAGGACCTGTCTTAGAAGAAATTGCAAGCGAAAGAAGTGAAGTTAAAATTGTCAAAATCGATGTAGATCAAAATCCAAACCTATCAAAAACATATGGTATTATGAGTGTACCAACTATGATTCTATTTAAAGATGGAAAACCTGTTGCAACCAAAAACGGCTATATGCCAAAAGAACTAATTTATAGTTGGATAGAAGAAAATAAATGATTTGTATGTCATTTTTTTCATTTCTGTAGTATTTTTAGCCAATATTTGGTATAATAAACACAAGATGAAGAAGAGGTGACTTATGTTTCAGAAAAAGGAAAAATCACGTGAAAAAATGATTGATTATCATAAACTCAATCATGTCATCAGCACATCTGAAAAAATTTTAAGAATCGTATATGTATTATTGGTCATTTTAGCAATCTATATTTTAACAATGTTATTTAAAGAATTAAAGTTAAAAAATACAATAATTGTTTTATTAAAAACAATTTCTCCACTTTTTATTGGATTTTTTATCGCATGGCTTTTTGATCCCTTTGTCAAATGGTTAAAGAAAAAGGGGATTCGTAGAGGATATGGCACCATTATTACTTATGTATTATTAGTAGGTGGACTGGCAATTGTAATTGGTTCTATTATTCCTGTCTTGGCAAATCAGATTAACGATTTTGCCAAAACGTTGCCATCTATTATAGATACTGTGAAAGGCTGGATTGATACAGGTTTTGATCAATTAAGTCATTTTGAAGGATTTGATGCCCTTGCAGTAAAAGAAGATTTGTTTCAAAAAATAGAAGACTTTGGTGTCGGTTTGACCAAGGATTTACCACAGATGATTGTTAACTTTATTAGTAGTTTCTTTTCGGGTGCAGGTAGTTTTGTAGTTGGACTTATTATTGGGTTTTATCTACTTATGAGTTTTGATAACGCAAGTGATGTGTTAATTACATTACTTCCTAAAAAAATACAAAACGATACGAGAGATTTATTTAATGAAGTCAATAGTTCTTTAAGAAGGTTTGTACAAGGTGCTGTGATGGATTGTACATTAATCTTTGTGATTACTTCGTTAGGATTATGGATAATTGGATTAAAAGCACCACTTCTATTTGGACTCTTCTGTGGAGTTACCAATGTAATCCCTTTTGCGGGACCATACATTGGAGGAGCTCCTGCTGTCATTGTAGGCTTTTCCCAAGGACCGATGACGGGAATACTCACACTCATTGTAATTGCAGTAATTCAATTTATAGAAGGAAACTTCTTACAACCACTCATTATGAGTAAAACTACCAAATTACATCCAGTTACCATTATTATTGGATTACTCGTGTTTGGATATTTCTTTGGTATCATAGGAATGGCTATTTCAACACCAATTCTTGCAGTATGTAAATCGATTTTTATGTTTTTTGATGAAAAGTATGGTATACTAAATTATAATGATTAAAGCGATGATGAAGAAAAAGTAAAAAATAAGCAGAGTTGAAGAGAATTCGTGGTAGGTGAAAACGAATCTAAGTTATTTTTGAAAGCTATCTTCTAGTGTAATTACCGGATCAAATCCGTTATCCAAAATAAGACACAATTAGGATGGTACCACGGTTTTTTCGTTCCTAGAAAATACCTGTGGTTTTTCTTTTGAAAGGAGCATTTTATGGAATATCAAAATAAGGAACCAAAAATATTTTTGATTGCTGGAAAAGCGAGAAATGGAAAAGACACAGTAGGAGATTTTATTCGTGACTATTATTCCAATCAAAAAGTAATTCAATTACAATATTCCCATTACATTAAAGAATATGCCAAACGAATTAGTGATTGGGATGGCAGTGAGGAAACTAAGCCAAGAGAATTGTTACAACAACTTGGAACTTCACTCATTCGAGAACAAATCGATGAATTTTTCTTTATCAATCGGATGTGTCAAGATATCAAGGTGTATTCTTATTTTTATAATGTCATTATCATTTCTGATGTGAGATTAGAAGAAGAGATTACGACTTTACAGGAACAATTTGATAATGTCTATGTACTGCATGTAAGTCGTCCTAATTTGAAATCAGAATTGACTGTAACACAACAACATCATCGGACAGAGATAGGACTGGATCATTTTGATAAGTACGACTATAAAATTGTCAACGATGGTACTTTAGAAGATCTAAAAGAAAAAGTAGAAACAATTATGAAAGAGGTAATGTAATATGAATTTAAAGGATTTATATATTAATTTTTTTATTAGTAAGGGTCATAAACAAATACCAAGTGCACCTGTTGTTCCAGAAAATGATCCAACTGTATTATTTAATACCGCAGGAATGCAACCATTAATTCCTTATTTGCTAGGACAACCACATCCTTATGGTACAAGACTTGTCGATTATCAAAAATGCATTCGTTTAACCGATTTAGATGTTGTAGGAGATCCAACCCATCATACCTTCTTTGAAATGCTTGGAAACTGGAGTTTAGGAGATTATTTTAAAGAAGAAAGTATTGCTTGGAGTTTTGAATTTTTAACATCGATATTAAAAATACCAGTGGAAAGACTTGCAGTTACGGTATTTGAAGGAAATGAGGATATTCCAAGAGACGAAGTGAGTGCAGGCATTTGGAAAAAATTAGGTATTGAGGAATCTAAAATTGCTTATTTGGGGGTAGACGATAATTTTTGGATTGCAGGAGAATCTGGTCCTTGTGGTGGAGATACTGAGATTTTTTACTGGCGTAGTCTAGATCCTGTACCAGATTTCTTTGATCCAGAAGATGATCGTTGGGTAGAAATATGGAATAATGTATTCATGCAGTATCATAAAAGTGTAGATGGAATTGTAACAGAACTTCCAAAGAAGAATGTGGATACAGGAATGGGTGTAGAAAGAGTTGTTGCGATTTTAGAAGGTGTGGATGATAACTATCAAACTTCTATTTGGAAGGATACCATTCATAAGATTGAAGAAATTAGTGGCATTTCATATCAGGATGCTAAGGTGAGTATGCGTATTATTGCAGATCATCTTAGAACATCAGTCTTTATCGCAGCTGATGAAGCAGGAATTCGTCCAAGTAATACGGATCAAGGATATATTTTAAGACGTTTGATTCGTAGAGCGATTCGTCATGCGAAAAAGTTAAATATTGATATCAATAGTGACTGGGAAGAACAAATCGCATCAACCATTATGGATCAATATCAAAGCTATTATCATGAAATTGAAAAGAATAGAGAAACAGTTTTATCTGTATTGAAAGAGGAAAAAAATAAATTCAATCGTACTTTAGAAAAAGGACTGAAAGAATTTGAAAGGGAGATCAGTCATTTACAAACAGATAAAATTCCAGCAGAAGTAGCATTCCATTTATATGATACCTATGGTTTTCCAATTGAGTTAACAGAAGAACTTGCATCTGAAAAAGGAATTACCGTAGATACAGAAGGTTTTCAAGTAAAATTCAAAGAACATCAAGCAAAATCTAGAGCAGGATCTGTTCAAAAATTCAAAGGTGGTTTGTCTGGAGATGGGGAAATGGAAACCAAATATCATACCGCTACTCATTTACTGAATGCTGCTTTAAAAGTTGTGGTAAGTAAAGATGTTCACCAAAAAGGAAGTAATATTACACCAGAAAGAATGCGTTTTGATTTCTCTTGTGATCATAAATTAACCGATGAGGAAAAGGAAAAAACACAAGCTTTGGTCAATGAATGGATAGAGGCAGGACTTGATGTTGTTGTAACAGAAATGCCAAAGGAAGAAGCAATTAAATCTGGTGCAGAATGTATGTTTATTGATAAATATCCAGATATTGTAACAGTATATAGTATAGGGGAAGTTTCAAAAGAGTTATGTGGTGGTCCACATGTTAAAAATACGAGTGAATTAGGACATTTCCGTATTCAAAAAGAAGAAGCAAGTAGTGCAGGAGTAAGAAGAATTAAGGCAGTATTGGAGTGATTTTATGGCAAGTAAGAAAAATGTAAAAAAAGAAGTTGAACAGATGAAAAAGAAAAGTTCTAAATTTTTTGAAGAGTTTAAAACTTTCATATTACGTGGCAATGTCATGGATTTGGCAGTCGGGGTATTAATTGGATCCGCCTTTCAGGGTATTGTAAAAAGTTTAACGGATAATCTAATTTCTCCCATTTTAGGAAGTTTTACAGAAGTAGATTTTAGTTCTTATGTATTAAATATTGGGAAATTACATCTTACTTATGGAGCTTTTTTAACCGATGTGATTAACTTTGTCATTATGGCATTTGTCGTATTTTTAATGATCAAATCGATGAATGCGTTAGAAAATTTAGGAAAGAAAAAAGAAGAAGAAAAGGAAGAAGAAGTAAAAACAGTAAAGTCAGAAGAAGTTTTATTACTAGAAGAAATCAGGGATTTATTAAAAAAGAGTGCAAAGAAGGGGTAGGAATATATTATGGAAAAAGAAAAATAACGTATCAAACTGATTGATTTAATACATGAGCCTGCTTTTTCGGCATATGATTTTATGTGTTTATTTAGTGCACTAAGTGCTTTGAATGAAAGTTATTTATTTCATAAAGATAGATTATGTGTTTTTATGGAAATCTGTAAAAAGAACAATCAGTTTAGTGAATTATTAGAAGATATTCAAATTAAAAATAATGGTGTATTTGGGTATTCTAATGATTTAGATGAGGCGATTGCCAAATTAAAATGGGCAAGACTTTATACTGTATCACCTGAAATAGATGATACCATCCAAATTTGTAAAGATATTCCTGTATCAGGACTTATACAAAAGAGAAATAAATATTTTGAAAAAATGTCTATCTTTTTTAATCAGTTTGGCTATTATGGAGCCCAGTTAGAAGCTAAATCTAATCAGAAAAGTATAGTGAAATAAGTATTATAATATATGAAGTTTTTTCATTCGAGTGAAAAAACTTTACTTTTTTCTAATTTTGACATATACTATGGTTAGAGGTGATATCTATGATTGATAGAAAATCGTATTTAGATTTTTTAATACAATTAAAAGACAAACAAATCATCAAAGTTGTAACGGGTATTCGAAGGTGTGGAAAATCAACATTATTCGAATTATATAAGAAATATTTAATGGATAATGAGGTTGATAAAGAACAAATTATTAGTCTTAACTTTGAAAATCCGAAGGATATGACTTTTTCCAATTGGAAAGAACTTTATGATACAATTGATAGTAAATTGTTGAATGATAAAATGAACTATATATTTTTAGATGAAATTCAAGTATTAGATGGTTTTGAAAGAGCAATTGATGGACTTTATATTAAAAAAAATGTGGATCTTTATATAACAGGTTCTAATTCTTACATGTTATCTGGAGAACTTGCAACTTACTTAACGGGTAGATATATGCAAATACATATGCTTCCATTATCTTTTAAAGAATATTTTGAAACAACGGATCAAACAAATGAATTAAAAGCTTATCAAAACTATATTGAAACAGGCGGATTTCCTTATTTAATTCATTTGGAAATGGATAAAAATTTGATTCGAAATTATTTAGATGGTATTTACCATACAGTATTGATGAAAGATGTAATTGCTAGAAATCATATTAAAGATGTTATGATATTAGATAGTATTATTCATTTTCTATTTGATAATATTGGGCAAATGGTTTCCACAAATAAAATAAGTAATACATTAAATTCTAACAATCGCAAAAACTCAGTAAATACAGTAGAAAGCTATTTATCCAATCTAATGGATAGTTATATTGTATATAAAGTAGGTAGGTATGATATTAAAGGAAAAGAATATTTGAAAACAGGAGATAAATACTATCTTTGTGATATGGGACTTCGTTATTATCTTTTAGGAGAAGTAAAGGACAATGGGAGTATATTGGAAAACATCATCTTTTTGGAATTGAAACGATTGGGATATGAAATCTATATTGGAAAAATGGAAGATAAAGAGATTGATTTTGTCATTCACAATCAAGATGGCATCAAATACATACAAGTTGCTTTATCGGTAAGAGAAGAAAATACATTGAAAAGAGAACTAACGCCTTTACAATGCATCAAAGATAATTATCCAAAATATATTATTACCTTAGATTACGATACAGCAGATTATGATGGTATTAAACAAATTAGTGCAATTGATTTTTTACTTGGAAGAACAAAGCTATAATAGAAATGATAAGAAATCATCAACTATTTTCATGTTTTATTCCTAATAAAATGATTGCCAAACTGATTTATAAATGATACAATGAACATGTATTCATAAGGTGGGGATAGTATGGAAGAAACCAAGGTATATGATTGCGTAGAGTTCAATGATGCACTTGCATTAGAGACACTCAGAAACGTGATGGAAATCTTACGTAAAAGAGGTTATAATCCCATAAATCAAATTGTAGGGTATTTTATGAGTGGGGATCCTGGATATATTACTAGCTATGAGGGTGCGAGAAGTATGATGATGCAATTTGATCGTAGTAAACTGTTAGAGGTGCTAGTCAAAGAGGTTGTAAAATAATGCGAGCAATGGGACTTGATTTGGGTACAAGAACACTGGGAATTTCTCTAAGCGATTCTACCAAAACCATCGCAAGTTCTTATACAACGATTCGTTTTCCAGATAGCGATTATAATGTATTATTACCACAAATTAAAGAAATAGTTCAAGAACAAGAAGTAGACTTGATTGTACTTGGATTTCCCAAAAATATGAATAACACAGTTGGAGATAGAGGAGAAACGACGATTTTATTTCAACAAAAATTAAAAGAATATTTGAATATGGATGTAGTATTGCAAGATGAAAGACTAAGTACTGTTGAGGCTACACATTATTTACTAGAAGCTGATCTTTCAAGAAAAAAAAGAAAGACCAAAGTAGATTATGTTGCTGCCAATATTATATTACAGACGTATTTGGATAAAAAGAAAGGATAGAGTTATGAAAGAAGAAAAAATGACATTTAAAGTATTTGATGATGCAGGAAAAGAAGTAGAGTGTGAAGTTTTATTTACATTTGAATCAGATGAAACAGGAAAAAATTACATGGTATATACAGATAATACAACCGATGAAGAAGGAAATACAAAGGTGTACGCATCTATTTATGAGCCAGATAAAGATGAAACAAAGTTGGAACCAATTGAAACAGAAAAAGAATGGAAGATTATTGAGACCATTTTAAATGAATTACAAGAATCTGCGAATGCAACGAAGAATGGAGAAGACGAGCAATAATCGCTCGTTTTGATGTATATGAAAAAGTTCAGTGTAGTAGCAGGTATTTTGGTTGTTGTTAGTGCATTGCTTATTATCATTGGTTGTACCATTTATAAAGTAAATATAGGAAAAGTGAGTAATAACAGTGAACTTGTTGAATTTGAGGTAAAAACAGGACAGACATTTTCTACAATTGGAGCAGATTTGAAAGCACAAAATTTAATTAAATCGGAATTTTTCTATAAATTGTATATTAAGTTATATCAAGTAAAAGGCTTAGAAGCAGGCAAATATTTACTCAGTGAAAATATGGGTGTTGAAAAAATAGTAGACACATTAAAACAAGGTTCTACTTATAATCCAGATGTGATTACCATTACTTTTAGAGAAGGACTTAATGTGCATCAAATTGCAGAAGTCATAGCTCAAAATACAAATCATACAGAAGAAGAAGTACTTGAAAAAGCAAGTGATGATGTTTATATCGATTCTTTAATTGATCAATATTGGTTTTTAAATAATCGTATTAAAAAGGATACTTATTATCCAATCGAAGGTTACTTATTTCCTGACACTTATCAATTTTTGAATAAAGATGTAACTGTAGAAGAGATTTTTACTACTATGTTAAATCAAATGGGTAAGAAATTAGAAACAGTTCGTATAGATATTGAAAAAAATGAGTATTCATTACATGAAATTATAACATTGGCGTCTATGATTCAATCAGAGGGAAATAATGTCGATGATTTTGGAAAAATGGCAAGTGTCTTTTTAACACGTTTAGATAAAAAAATGAGACTGCAAAGTTGTGCATCTGCTTATTATGGGGATCATAAAATTATGGGGCGTGATGCATTTGGAGATTCGTATCTCAAAAAAAATGATTACAATACTTATGTAGTAGATGGAATTCCTGTTGGACCAATTTCCAATCCTGGAATCGACGCGATAGAAGCTGTTTTACATCCATCTGATACAGATTATCTATATTTTGCGTCTGATAAAAATATGAAAGTATATTTTTCAAAGACACTTGCAGAACATGAAAGCACTATTCAAAAATTGAGAGAAGCTGGCAATTGGTATGGATCATAGAATAGAAGAAATGGAAGAGTATGCAATTTTGCATCATGTTCCAATTATGGAGCATGATGGCATCAACTTCCTTTTGGACTATATTAAAACACATCATATTCGAAGAATACTAGAACTTGGTACTGCGATTGGATATTCAGCGATTCGTATGTGTTTGGTAGATCCCAATATCACTGTTACTACCATTGAAAGAGATAGAAAACGTTATGAGAAAGCAATTTGTAATATTCAAAAATTTGGTTTAGAAAACCGGATTACTGTGTTATTTCAAGATGCATTTGATGTGGAGTTAAATGACACTTTTGATTTGATTTTTATTGATGCTGCAAAAAGTCAGTATATTAAATTTTTTGAAAAGTTTGAAAAGAATTTAAGTCAGAACGGAGTTATCGTTTCAGATAATCTCAATTTTCATGGATTAGTACATACAGATGAAATGGCTTTAAGTCGTAATGTAAGAGGTATGGTTCGTAAATTAAACCAATATATTGATTTTTTAAAGAGCAATTCATATTATGAAACAACTATATATGATATTGGGGATGGAGTTGGGATAAGCGTTAGAAAAGATATCTAACGTTTTTCTTTACTTTTTTCATAATCAAATATATAATAAACAATATAAATTTAAGGATGTGAAAAAATGAATAATTCGTATTATCAAACAGAGGAAGAGGTACAAAGGGAGATTGCAATATCCAAAAATGTTAAGGAGCTTTTTCTACATAGGCATTACTTACAGGGACTTAAATTATGTGAAGAAGTATTATCCATTCCAAATCTATATTTTAAAACTCGTATAATATTTCAGAATCAAAAAACAACAGCATTGATAAATTTAAATAGAAATGAAGAAGCTCTAAAGTTGATAGAAGAGATATTAGCAACGCCAAATCTAGATTTTAAAACTCGTATGATATTTCAGAATCAAAAAACAACAGCATTGATAAATTTAAATAGAAATGAAGAAG
>CAMUMB010000036.1 GCA_947089915.1 uncultured Caryophanales bacterium
AATACTAAAAATAGTGTCAGTTATTTTCCACCAACACTATTTATTATAGAACCCTATTTTTGTTTGAAAATATAGTAGGAAAGATAATATATAGAACTTGAAAGTATTAAATTGAAATTTTATATTTTTTCTTCAAATTCCTTTAAAAAAGTATAAAATTCATATATAATAGTAATATGGATAATTTAGTAGGAGGCATTCTATGGATGAATTTAACTCATTGGAAGAACTATATGCACGTTTAAAACCTGCCTTACATACAAAAAAAGAAGAGATGAGACGTGCCGGATATGAATACATCAAATCAGAGGATATTTGGAATTATTTGAAAGAATCTGTTTGGAAAAAGGCAAACAATTTATCATTACACCAAATGGTAAGCGACATTTTAAATACTGATAGTGAATTAATTGATACCTATTTAAAGGAAAAATTGAATATGCGTAATCGTACTGTATATTTTGAAAATTAATGGAGGTTATTTATGAAAAAGCAAGGAATATTAAAATCATTTATCATTATTATAATTATTCTAGGGTTTATCGGAATAGTAAGTCCAATATTGGTGAAAAACTTAAAATTCGGATTAGACTTAAAGGGTGGATTTGAAGTTTTATATGAAGTTCAAAGTTTAGATGGGACTTCTGTTACAAGTGATATGGTAACAAGCACTTATAAAACAATGATGAAAAGAATTGATGTATTAGGTGTATCAGAACCAGTTATTACAGTAGAGGGAGATCATAAAATTCGTGTCCAATTAGCAGGTGTTACAGATGCCGAAGAAGCACGTAAAATTTTGAGTCAAGCTGCCAATTTAACATTCCGTGATACAAGTGACAATCTTTTAATGTCAAGTAGTGTTTTAAATAGTGGTGGTGCAAAAGTAGGTCAAGATAGCAAAGGAAGACCTGCTGTTTCACTCAGTGTAAAAGATAAAGACCAATTTTATCATGTGACAAAACAGGTAAGTGAAATGACCGATAATCGTATTGTCATTTGGCTGGATTTTGATGAAAACAGTTCATTTAAAACAGAAGAGGCAAAATGTGGAAGCTTAAGTGACTCTAAATGTTTGTCAGTAGCAACTGTTGGAGAAGGCTTTGCCAGTGATGTAATCATTCAAGGAAACTTTACACAAAAAGAAGTGAAAAATTTGGTTGACTTAATCAATTCAGGAAGTTTACCAACCAAATTAGAAGAAATTTCATCCAAAACTGTTACTGCAAGTTTTGGGGCTAATTCATTAGAAAAAACAGTAGTTGCAGGGGTTGTTGGAATTAGTTTCATTATTGTATTAATGATTCTTCTTTATCATTTGACTGGATTTATTGCATCAATTGGAATGGTTATTTATACATTCTTTACATTTGCTATTTTCTGGCTAGTGGGTGGAGTATTAACATTACCTGGAATTGCTGCAATGCTACTTGGTATTGGTATGGCAGTAGATGCAAATGTCATTCATTTTGCTCGTATCAGAGATGAATTACAAAAAGGAAAGGGATTTCAAGTTGCCTATCAAGCAGGGAACAAAAATTCCTTAATGACGATTATCGATTCTAATGTGACCACTTTGATTGTTGCAATCATACTGTTTATTTTTGGAGAAAGTAGTATCAAAGGGTTTGCAACTATGTTAATGATTAGTATTTTTGTAACAATGTTTGTTATGGTATTTATAACAAGATACTTATTAAATACCTTTGTAAAAACTGGTCACTTTGATCATAAGTTGAATCTATTCTTAGGAATTCGTGAAAAAAAATTAGACCATGAATCATGGCATAAAATCAATTTCATCAAATCTAGTAGAATTTTCTTTAGCTTATCTATCATTGTAGTATTACTTGGATGTGTTTCTTTAGGATTTAAGGGACTCAATTTAGGAATCGATTTTAAAGGCGGATCCTCTATTTCAATTCAGAGTAATAAAGAAATGACACAGGAGACCATCGAAAACGAATTGACTGATATGGGTTATACAATTTCTAATATTGAAGTATTAAATGACAAGACGATCGAGGTCTTGATTGAAGATAGCTTAAACCAAGAACAAGTGCTTAAAACTGAAAATTACTTTAAAGAACAATATGAAGCTGCAACCGAAATTGGTGTTGTTTCAAATGTAGTAAAACAAGAGTTAATTAAAAATGCCTTTCTATCTTTATTACTTGCAAGTATTGCAATTGTAATTTATATTTCTATTCGTTACCGCTTTAGTTATGCAATAGGAGCGATTGTCTCATTATTGCACGACGTATTCATTATTATTGCTGTATTCAGTGTTCTTAATTTAGAAGTATCTAGTATCTTTGTTGCTGCTATTTTATCTATTATAGGGTATTCTATTAATGATACGATAGTTTTATTTGATCGCATCAAAGAGAATATAAATATGAAACAAAAGAATACGATTAAGAATAAGGAAGATTTAGGAAAATTAGTTAACATCAGTCTAAGACAGACGATGACAAGAAGTATTATTACAACACTTACTACTTTAATCCCTGTTATTTGTCTTATTTTAATGGGATCTCGTGAAATTATTAACTTCAACATTGCAATGTTGATTGGATTACTTGCAGGATCTTATTCATCAATTTGTATTGCGAGTCAACTTTGGTATCAAATTGAAAAAAGAACGGTTGGAAAATCAAAAAAGAAAAAATGGTATGACGAACCAGAAGAATTAAGGGTAAAAGGGGTAAATTCGTAAAGGAGGATCTAAATGGATATCCAAATTTATACAGATTTAGAAGACTCAAAGTATGTTTTTATAGATCTTTCTTCTTTAATTCATGCTTATACTTATGCAATAAAAGAAGAAAATCAATTAATGGCTCATCGTTTACTTTCTTTATTTCATGAGGGTTCAGAAAATGTGAGAATTTCGAAAACAAGTCCTATTTATACATTTTTAAAAACATCTCCTTATATAAAGGAAAATGAAATTACTTGGAAAACAATAAAAGACGCTTATATCATTGCCCGTTTACAAAATAATAATTCTGTATTACGCATTTTAGGAAAAGTACTAGGACATTGGGAACAATATGTGTTAGAAAAGAATGAATGTGGCGGGCTTCTAAAAGAAGTGGCTGAATTGCCAAAACCAGTATATCAGTTTGTTTTAAAATATCATGATGTATCTCTTTATGAAAATAAGAAAAGAGAACAAACAAAGCCGATTGAGGATAATAATACGAAGACAATTATAAATTGTAGTGTTGTTGAAATTGGTTATGATTACAATGAAAAGACGTATAAAAAGGCTGCCTAATTAAGAAAGAAGTGGAAGTATGACCAAGAAAAATATACATATTACAATTGATGATCTTATGGCATCTGTGTCATCTTATATTAAAGATGAAAAGGATCTTGAATTAATTCAAAAGGGATATCAGTATGCAGCTAAAAAACACTTTGGTGTCAAGCGACTGACAGGAGAAGATTATATTGAACATCCTTTACATGTCGCTTCCATTTTGACAGAAATCCATGCAGATGCAGAAACTCTATGTGCAGCTTTATTACATGAAGTTTTAAAATGTTGTGATGTTTCAAAAGAAGAATTAGAACAAGAATTTAGTCCTATCGTTGCAGATTTAGTGGACGGGGTAACCAAAATTAACAAACTAAATTTTGATGGAACAAATAATGCAACAATTGCAACACATCGTAAAGTTTTAGTTGGCTTATGTGAGGATGTACGTGTAATTATTATTAAATTAGCAGATCGTTTACACAATCTTCGTACTATTTGGGTACATCCAGAAGAGAGACAAAAGGAAAAGGCTAAGGAAACCTTAGATATTTTAACACCAATCGCAAGTCGATTAGGAATGAATTCTATCAAAAGCGAGCTTGAAGATTTATCACTTCGCTATTTGAAACCCGATATTTATTTTTCCATTGTTGAGGAACTGAATCAGACAAAAACAGAACGGGATAATGCGGTTAGTGAAATGATGAAAAACGTTTCTGAAATACTGAATGAAAATCATATTTCACATGAAATTAAAGGACGTGCTAAAAGTATTTATAGCATTTATAAAAAGCTAGATAAGGGTAAAAAATTCAGTGAGATATATGATTTACTTGCTCTTCGTGTCTTTGTAAATACAGAGCAAGAATGTTATCAAGCATTGGGTATCATTCATTCGAAATATAAACCAATTCCGAAACGATTTAAAGATTATATTGCAATGCCTAAAACCAATATGTATCAATCTCTTCATACAACCGTCTTTGGTTTTGATGAATATTTATTTGAGATTCAAATTCGAACTTATAAAATGGATGAGATAGCAGAACGCGGTATTGCTTCCCATTGGTCATATAAGGAAAAGGGAAGTACTGTTGCTGTAACGCAAAATACCATGGAACAAAAATTACAATTTTTCCGTTCTATTATGGAATTAAATAACGAAGAACCAAGTGATGAATCACTTGTAAAATCTGTTACAGATGATGTATTTAAGGATACAATTTATGTTTACACACCAGCAGGAGATGTAATTGAGCTTCCTGCTGGGGCAACCCCAATTGATTTTGCTTATAAAGTGCATAGTGGTGTTGGAGATAAAATGATAGGCGCAATTGTAAATAACAATATTGTTCCTTTAGATTATGAATTACAAAATCAGGATATTATAAAAATCAATACAAGCAAAAATGCCTTAGGACCTAGCCGTGAATGGATTCACATGGCAAAGACAACACAAGCCAAAAATAAAATCCGCTCTTTTTATCGTAAAATTGATAAAGCGGAGTATTTGAAAAAAGGTGAGGAAATTCTTATCAAGGAATTACGCAAACGTAAACTTGTATTAAATGATTTCTTATCGAATGAAAATATTGATAAGATAACAAGAGAGCTAAAATGTGATAATTTAGATGATATTTATATTAATCTCGGAAACGGAAAACTTCCTGTTGGAACTATCGTCAATGTTGTAACTGGTGAAAATAACACCAAAGAAGACATCATTTTAAAAAGGACACAAAACCGAGAGGTAGTTCTTCCAACTGTTAAAAATGACATTATTGTAGAAGGTATTGATGAAATAAAAGTAAATGTTGCATCTTGTTGTAAGCCCGTTCCTAAAGATAAAATTGTAGGTTATATTACAAAAGGGTATGGAATTACAGTACATAGAGCTATTTGTCCTAATATTCAAGAAGTAGCAGAACGTATTATCGATGTAAGATGGAATGAGGAGATTACAAAACGCTATCCTACAAATTTGCTCATCCATACATTAGAAAATGATAATCTTTTATTGGATATTATCTCTAAGACATCCAACAACAATATTTCAGTACAAAGTATTAATACGTTTCATAATGAAGCTGGAACCACTTATGATGTAATTGTTCTAGTAGAGGACAAAGATAAATTATTGAAATTTGTCAACGATCTAGAACAATTACCAAATGTTTTAGAAGTACAGAGGTTGATTAGATGAGAGTATTGGTGCAAAGAAGTTTAGCTTCATCTGTCACAGTTGAAGGAACATGTATTGGAGCAATTAACAAAGGAATTGTTGCACTTATCGGGTTTACTGAGGGAGATACGATAGAAGATATTGAGTACTGTATTCATAAATTAATAAATCTTCGTATTTTTGAAGATAAAAATGGAGTAATGAATGAATCTATTTTAGACCAAAAAGGTAGCGTTCTTAGTATTTCCCAATTTACATTGTATGCAAGTACAGAAAAAGGAAATCGTCCTAGTTATAGTAGAGCACTTCCTGCAAGTGATGCAGAGCCATTATACGAATTATGGAATCAAAAACTCTCTCAATATATACAGGTAGAAAAAGGCCAGTTTGGGGCCGATATGAAAGTAACAATTACCAACCACGGCCCCGTAACCATTTTGATAGAAAGTAGGAAAAAACATGATTAAGAATAAACCAGATTTTAAATTAATTAATTGTGCACTCATTGTATTAATTGTCTTTTTAATATATCGTACTGGAAATTTATGGATAGGATGCTTAGCAACTGCCAAAAAAATTATTATACCATTCTTTTTGGCTTTCATTGTTGCTTATGCATTATATCCATTCTTACAATATTTGATGAAACGTAAGATTCCAAAAGCCTTAGCAGTTGTAATCGTTATTGCCTTAATTGTAGGTATTATTGCGTTCTTAGGTATTACCGTTGTTCCTTTATTATTTGGACAACTTTCAAGTTTATTCAATGGAATTATAGCCTTTATCAAAGAAATTTCATTGAAATATGATATCAATTTTGGTCCATTACAAGATACATTGTCTAAAGGCTTTAATGACATTATTATGTCTTTAGGAAAGTATGTATCCGATGGAGCAATTAATATGATTGGTGTTTCTATGGAATATTTATCAATTGCATTTATTGCTTTTGCATCCGCTATTTATTTCCTAATTGATATGGATAAGATACGAGCATGTGTTAAAAAGTATTTAAAGCGTAAAAATAAAAAAGCATTTCGATATGTTTCTGCTGTAGATTACGAGATGAAACAATATTTAACAGGCTTTTTAAGAATCATGCTCATTACGTTAGTAGAGTACTCCTTGGCTTATACCATTATTGGTCATCCAGATGCATTGCTTTTAGGATTTCTTGCGATGATTGCCAATCTAATTCCATATTTTGGAGGAATGATGGCTAATGTAGTTGCAGCAGTTACTTCATTTGTAATTAGTCCTACACTATTTATTAAAACTATAATTCTATTTGTATTATTATCATGGTTAGATGGATATTTAATTAATCCAATGGTCTATGGAAAAACCAATAAGATTCATCCTTTAGTAGGAATATTTGCTGTATTTGCAGGTGGCATTCTATTTGGTATTGCAGGAGTTATTATTTCTCTTCCACTTGCAATTATCCTAATTACAACTTATAAATTCTATTGGGAAGATATTAGTGATAAAATAGATGATATCAAAGATAAAAAGGAAAAATAAATTCCTTTTTTTAAAAATGATAGGGTTGAAATAATATCATAATTTCTAGTTATGACTAAGACATAGACATAACAAGCATATAACAGAGACTTATACTTTTTAGGTAAAATATAGTATAATAGATAGAAGGTGAATCATATGGAAATAGTTGAAAAAAGTTTAAATGAAAAAAAAGTAAAACAAATATCCGAGTATAAAAAAGAACCTAAGTGGATGACTGAATTTCGTTTACAATCTTATCAAAAATTTATAGAAACCAAGAATCCAAATTTTGGACCCCGGCTCTCTATCGATTTTGATTTATTTACTTATTATAAAAAGGTAACAGATTCTGTTAAAAATAATTGGAAAGATGTAAATAAGGATATTCAAGAAACCTTCTGTCAAATTGGATTAATTGATTCTGAAAAGAAATATCTAGATGGAGTTGGCGCGCAATTTGAAAGTGAAGTAGTCTATCATAATATGATTCAGGAACTGACAGATAAAAACGTAATATTTTGTGATACCGATACTGCTTTAAGAGAATATCCAAAGTTATTTCAAAAATACTTTAATCATTTAGTGAAATACGATGAAAATAAATATACCGCTTTAAATGGCGCTGTATGGAGTGGGGGGACATTTATTTATGTACCACCGCATACTAAAATTAATCGACCTTTACAGAGTTATTTTCGTATCAATAGTAAAAATATGGGACAATTTGAACGAACCATTATCGTTGTAGATGAAGATAGTGAGCTCCACTATATGGAAGGTTGCACAGCTCCAACCTACACGTCTGATTCTTTACATGCCGCTGTAGTGGAAATCTATGTAGGAAAAAATGCAAAGTGTAGATATACAACCATACAAAACTGGTCAGGTGATGTTTACAATTTAGTAACGAAAAGGGCCATTGTAGAAGAAAATGGAACAATGGAGTGGATTGACGGAAATATTGGATCTAAAATTAACATGAAATATCCTTGTTGTATTTTAAATGGAAATGGTGCGAAAGGAAACTGTATTAGCATAGCAGTTGCGACTGAAAATCAAATACAGGATACAGGTGCCAAAATGATTCATTTAGCGCCAAATACAACAAGTAATATCATTAGTAAATCCATTGCAGCCAAAGGCGGAAATGCATCTTACCGTGGAACAGTGCATATTGGTAAAAAAGCAGAACATTCTAAGACCACAATCAAATGCGATACGATTATTTTAGATGATATTTCTAAAAGTGATACGATTCCAAAAAATATTGTAGAAAATGAATCGTCCTTTTTGGAACATGAAGCAACAGTTTCTAAAATTAGTAAGGATAAACTATTCTATTTAATGAGTAGAGGAATCTCAGAAGAAAAAGCGAAAGAATTAATTATTATGGGATTTATGGACCGATTTAGAGAAGAACTTCCAATGGAATACGCAGTTGAACTCAATCACTTATTGAAAAATTACTTTTGATACAATTGTCTCCTTTTTTCTTGCCTTCGTATGCATTATTTGATATAATAGCAAAGCGTTTGGAGGAAAAATAATGTTAGCATATAAAAAAATAGTAGATCAATTGATTCAAATAAGAAAATCAGATGCCCCAGTGATTGCTGCGTGTGTTTATGGAAGTCAAGTACAAGGAACAGCAACCGATAATTCTGACTTAGATATATATTTAATTACGGGTGGTAATGAAAATATTAGGGGGATGTATTTTATAGATGGAATATATGTAGATTATTTTGAAAAATCATTTATTACAATTATGAATGAAATTGAAAAATTTCATAAAGTTGGAAATTCCTTTTATGCCTCATTCATGCGAAATAGTGAGGTAATATTTGACCGCACCAATATTGTTGCTCAATTAAAAAACTACCAATTGCAAATAGAAAAATTGGAAATAAGAGACTATGGATTAACAGAAAAGGATTATTCTACATTAGCATACTACTATTCTAAATTTAATCAAAATAGAGCTTCAGATGAACCTTTTTTCGATTACTATTATTATATATTTTTGGAACAACTAAGACAAAAATACCATAAGATAAATCATTATTCACCCATGTATGCAAAGGATGTACCTGTCTTATATCAAAATGAATCAAAGGCAAATACTTATTGTCTTAACTTACCAGATTCTACATATAGAGACTTCTTTTTGGAATGTATATCACAAGAAAAATGTTCTAGAAAGAAAAAAGAACAACAAATTGAACAAGCAATCCAATTTCTTGGAGAAGATTTAGAACATGAACAACCAAAAACAACAAATCCATTAAGATGGCAATCTCTAAATAGTTATTTGATTTCTTTTTTTCATGAAAGTAGGCAACTCATTAATGCATCTGAAGAGTCAACATTTCTATATCGCTATTTTAGTTTAGTAGAAAATATAAGAAATTTAAATAGTTTATATCAAGATAATGCAATATCACAATTGGATTCTTCTTATCTGCATCAATTGATTGTGTCACAGGACCCAATACTTACCTATTTTGTGATGCAAGACTTTTGCAATCAAAGTGGAATTGATTCAATGACATATGAAATATCATATTTTCAAAAAAAGTATAGAAATTGATATTTTGTAATATATCTATGATTGGAAAATAAAAATTTGCATACAGAAATATAAATTTATAGGTAAAAAATATAGAAAAAACAAGGAAACTGTCATTTGCATTCCTTGTTTTTGTTATGTATGATGAAGTCAGAAAGGAGGAACCAACATGCTAAATCAGGCAATATTAGTAGGAAGATTAGTTAGAGATCCTGAACTATACGAAACTGAAAATGGGAATAAGATTACAAGCATCACATTAGCAGTTCCTAGAAGCTATAAAAATGTCGATGGCGAATATGAGACAGATTTTGTCAACTGTGTTTTATGGCGTGGTGTTGCGGAAAATGCAGTAGAGTATTGTAAAAAAGGAGATCTTCTAGGTGTCAAGGGGCATCTACAAACTAGAACTGTCCAAATTGATGAAGAAAGAAAAAGAAATATAATGGAAGTTATTGCAGAGAAAGTAACTTATCTTTCAAGCAAAAAAAATGACTAAGTTGTTTTCTTGGTCAATAATGCTACTGTGTCTTCATAAAGTAATGTATCTGGTGTTGTGTTAAAAAGCTCTGCCATTTTCATTGCAAGTTCATATGTAATACGCCTTTTTCCTTGTTCGATTTGCCAATAGTAAGTCTTACTAATCCCAAGTTTGCGAGACATCGTTTCGCAGCTATAACCCTTGTTTAAACGGTGTTGTTTTAAAACATACATCATACATTTCACCTTCCATGTTTATTATACGTTAACTATAGATTAATTTCAATAAGTAAAGTTAATTTATCGTTAACAGTTGGTAAAGAATGGAACAAAATATAAAAATATGTTATAATGTTAGCGATTAGATAACGGAGGTGCATCATGATTTATGGTGAAATCATAAAAAAGGAAAGAATAAAAAGAGGACTTTCGCAAGAGGAATTAGGTAAAATACTAGGTGTTACAAAAGTATCTGTTTGTGGATATGAAAAGGGAACGAGAACCCCAACTTTAGATATTTTTATTCGCTTATCGGATGCTCTGGAATTAACACCCAATCAATTACTTGGAAGAGAAATAATGGCAGTGGCAGAAGGAGAAACGGCTTATGAATTTCCAATTACAGGGCAAGAAAGAGCCCTGATTCAGATGTCTCGTACGAATGATAATTTTCGTTTAAAAATGCAAAAAGAACTTAATACCTATAAAAAGTAGAGGCTTCACAATTATGTGGAGTTTTTCTTATACCTTAATAAATCTATGTTAAAATCAAAATATATGGTAATTCTACCTTTAGTTCCTGTTAAAAAGTATAGAATGAGATAAAATGTATTTGAGGTGAGATTATGAATCAAATAAAAATTGGAAAATTTATTGCAGAATGTAGGAAAAGTCAGAATTTAACACAATCTGAATTGGCAGAAATGTTAGGGGTGAGTAATAGAAGCATATCTAAATGGGAGACCGGCAAATGTATGCCAGACATATCATTGATGCAACCACTATGTGAGAAATTAGGAATTACCATTAACGAATTATTTTGCGGAGAAAGATTAGAATCTGATGTTGGACAAAGGAAATTAGCAGAAAATATTATTATCAATATTACAGATTTAAAAAGAAAAGTAAAAAAGATTGTAAAATACACTTTGATCAGTTTTCTATTAGTTCCTATAATTGGACTCATCCTTTTTACATGCATACAGGAGTATCGATATGCAAGAATTGAATTGCCAAAAGAAGTGGGAAATGCGAGTATCTGCCAATTATCAGAAAATTTGTTGCAAGTATCAGTTTACACGAATGAAGGAATTTCTGGGTTTGTAAATACCAAAATGAGTGAAGGGAAACAAGTATATACATTCTACCAATTACGTGATACTAGATTGATGATGAATACTGCTTGGGGAGGAACTTACTTGATTAAACTGAAACCAGTAGGAATAGAGAGTGCCATTTTGGAAGTTCCAGAAGAGATTTACTATTATTCAAAATTATTATGGAAAAAGGGAATGAAGATTCCTATGTGCGAAGAAAATATAGGATAGAAAATGTAAAGGAACAATAAAAACAATATTCGTTCTTTTTCATTTATGATATAATCAAACTAGGTGAAAATATATGAATTCAATTGAAATAATTACAAAGAAAAAAAATAAGTTAGAACTAACTAAAGAAGAAATAGCATTTATGGTAAATGAATATGTGTCTGGGAATATTCCTGATTATCAAATGAGTGCTTTTTTAATGGCGATTGTTTGCAATGGAATGACAATAGAAGAAACGATTCATCTAACAGATATTATGATTCAAAGCGGAGAGACAATTGACCTATCAGAGATTAATGGCAAAATAGTGGATAAACATTCTACTGGTGGAATAGGAGATAAGACGACATTAGTTCTTGCTCCCTTGGTCGCGTCATGTGGAGTAAGGGTTGCTAAAATGAGTGGAAGAGGGCTTGGTGTTACAGGAGGAACCATTGATAAATTAGAATCGATTGCTGGTTTTCAAGTTGAAGCAACCAAAGAAAAATTTATAGAACAGGTCAATACGATAGGGGTTGCAATTATGAGTCAAACTGGAAATATTGCACCTGCGGATAAAAAAATATATGCGTTGAGGGATGTGTCAGGTACAACTGAATCCATTCCTTTAATTGCTTCTAGTATCATGAGCAAAAAAATTGCATCAGGAGCAGATGCGATTGTATTAGATGTCAAGGTAGGTAGTGGAGCACTTATGAAAACGATAGAAGATGCCCGTTCCTTAGCACATACCATGATTACAATTGGTGCTCATTATGGAAAACCTGTCAAATGTGTATTAACGAATATGAATGAACCATTGGGGTATGCAGTTGGCAATGGAATTGAAGTAATCGAAAGTATTGAAACATTAAAAGGAAATGGACCTACAGACTTAGAAGAATTAGTGCTTACATTGGGAAGTTTGATGGTCAGTATTGCACTAGATTGTACCAAAGAAAAAGCAATTCATATGTTGAAAGAAAATTTACAAAATGGAAAAGGATATGAAAAGCTGAAAGAACTTGTGACCTATCAAAAAGGAGATATGAATCAAATTGAACAAGATCCTTATATTTCTATCAAAAGTCCAAAAAGTGGTTTTATTACCAAAATAGATGCCAATCAAATTGGAGAGGTCGTAAAACGTCTTGGCGCTGGCAGAATGCAAAAAGAAGATAGCATTGACTATGGTGTAGGAATCTGTTTATCTGTAAAAGTTGGAGATTTTGTTTTAGAAAATGAAGAGTTAGTACGAGTACATTTTGATGGGCAAGATATCAGTATGCAAGAAATCTTAGACTGCTTTACGTTCTCTCAAGATGCACCTGAAAAAGAGCCACTCATTTTGGAAGTCATAGAGTAGTTTCATTCTTTCAAAGACTACATATTATGATGAAATTATATGCAAGATGATGTGCAAGAAAATGCATTCTAGTATACAGTTAAGCAATTGATGAATTGATGTCAAATGATGTCAACATATCCGTAATCGCTTGAAACCATAAAGAATATAGTATATTATCATAATAGGGAGTGATAATATGATACAACCATCTATTGATAAACTGTTAAGTCAAGTAGGTTCTAAATATTTATTAGTCAACTTAATTTCAAAACGTGTTCAAGAAATGCAAGAAACCAATCATTACCAATTAAAGGAAAATGAATATACTTCAAAAAAAGAAATTGGACGTGCATTAGAAGAAGTGGCTAAGAATTTAATTCATACAGGGGCTTAATTGCTTTTTTTTAGTATTGCATAACGAACATATGTATGTTATAATAAATATGGTGATGTCATGAGAATTACGAAAATCGAGAAGATGAAGAGTGGTAAATATAAAATTGAGTTTGATAAAAAAGAAAAGATAACAACTTATGATGAAGTTATTTTAAAGAATAATCTATTATTTAAGCAGGAAATCGATACAGAATTACAGAATCAAATCGCAAAAGATACAAATGAATACGATGGATACTATAAAGCTTTAAAATATATTATGACGAAAATGCGTAGTGAAAAAGAGATGTATGCCTATTTAGAAAAAAATGGAATTCCTGAATCAGAACAAAAGAAAATCATCCAAAAACTAAAAATAAATGGAATATTAAATGATAAACAATTTACGGTTTCCTTTATTGCTGATAAAGTACATTTATCCAATTTAGGACCCAATCAAATTAGAAGAGAATTAGAGAATCACAATATAGAAACAAATGTGATTTTAGAAGAATTAGATAAATATGAGGATTCTATTTTTGAAGATAAAATTCATAAAATAGTACAAAAAAAAGTAGCTACAGATCACAAGCATTCTAAATTTCAATTACAACAAAAATTGATGCAAGAACTCATACGTTTAGGATATGAAAAAGAACAGATTAGTACAGTATTAGAATCTGTTTCTTATAACGATCAAGATAAATTAGAAAAAGAATACCAAATATTATATCGTAAGTTATCTAAGAAGTATGAAGGTAGCATATTATATCAACAGATCAAAAATAAATTATATCAAAAGGGTTTCTCAATGGATGATATTAGTGATATAATGAGGTCAGAAAGCAGGTAGTTATGGAAGTCAAAGTAAAAGGAATTTATAAACATTATAAAGGGGATTATTATATTGTAGAAGAAATCGCAACGCATAGTGAAACCTTAGAGAAAATGGTTGTATATAGAGGATTATATGAGGATAGTCCTCTATGGGTAAGACCTTATGATTTATTTGTAGATGAAGTAAATGAGACTTTCGAAAAAGTTGTGTAAATGGTAAATTTTACCTTCCGTTGGAATCAT